>CALIGI010000118.1 GCA_938021205.1 uncultured Pseudanabaenaceae cyanobacterium | reverse complement strand
ACAGTCTCCGAGGATGACCGCGTCAAAGCGGCAGTCCAAGCCACCGCAGGCGAATTCATTAGCTACCAGGGCGGCATTGTTGAATCTTTGTACGCTGCCTCAGATGACATTGTCATGGAAGCCTTCCAAGGCGGTGGCATGAGCCAGTTAGGCGCACTGGATTTTGCAGAGCAGGGCTATAACTACCTGCAAATTTTGGGCTATTACTATCCCCAAACCAGCTTAGGCCGCATGGTGATTGAGGATGGGGCTTGATGAGCTCTAGTGAATTAAGCTCAGGCCTTTTCCTAAGCGCGTCAAGCTTAAGAAAAACTATAGACTCCCAAACAAACCTTATTTCACTGACTAGAATTGTGATGACACTCAGTAAAACTCAGGCTGCATTTCAACTCATATGCATCAGCGCACATTTGTGCAAACGACGACAGCCACCACGAAACATGTGGTGGCTGTCGTCGTTTAAAACAACGAAGCACGCGAGACCTCGGGCTTAAAGCTAATTTTGCACTACTAAATCAAGCAAATTACCGGAATCCGGATTTTCGACGCGTAATAATTACTACAGGGAGGACGCTCTGTTCTCCATACGAATCTAATCTGGTGATGAGCTCGTGCTTAAGAGAGAGGCGATCGCCTTTGCACAACAATATGGCTGGACCGGAAAGGATGCTGAGCGGGCGTTGGCGGGGCTTGATCTCAAGTTAGCCAGTCAGAACGATTTGGTGAATGTACTGCTTCAGTTTGCAGGGCCAGAGTTGCTGGAGCGGCAACGTCTCCAAGGTGCCCAGAAGGGGCAAGTCACGAAAAAGACTAATCAGCTTAAAAAAGTCCAAACCGAATTTGCCGACAAAGTTGCTGAGTATGAAGAAACGATAGCCCTTGAGCGGAGCCAGTTTGTCGATGTAATTGCTCGTCTGTATGGCTTTGGTAACCGTTTTGGCCTCCAAGACCCTTGGATTGAGACCTTGCTAAATCAATACGCGAAGTACAAAAAATCCGCATAAGACAGTGACTAAACCAGTGGCAGCATCTCTATCTCCGAGCACCGACTCCGTTGTAGGCCAAACGACCAGCCGACGACAGCTTCAAGGCTATGGCCTGTCAAAGTTTCAGAGTCGGGCGATCACCCAACAGCTTGTCTATTGCGATCGCCAGGGTCAAGCCTATCTCTACGAGCTTCGCGAGGTTATTGCATCAATCCGAGATTATATTCAGCGTCCCAGGGTCAAACAATCCACTAAGACGAAGCTTGCAACCGTCCTAGACCTATTGCTGCAACGCTTAGACAATGTTACGCCTGGATTGTTTGGAGCCGAAACAACAGAGCTGGGAGAGATGACTCGTAGCCTAATGCGTACGATGGCTAAGTCAGATCAGCAGCTTGCCGAGATGAAAGCGATGGTTGCATCTAACCATGACTAGTGATGACGCTCGAGTTACGCGAAACGTCATGTATCCATCGTTTCAAGAACTGGTGCCAGGGCTGTTAGACAGCAAAATAAAAGCCGATGATCAGCTCAGGGAAATGCAAGAGGATGCGGCAAAAATTCGTGCCTACTACAGTCCACGCAGGCAGTTCAACCGCTGGAAACAAAGCGATGACGGCGTTGCCTGGAAGGTTGCTCAGTACACACACCAGAACGGCTGCTGTGCGATGTGTAACAAAGCGATTGAATGCAAAGGGTCTCACATCGATCACATTAAGCCGCTGAGCAAATTTCCCGAACTTGCTACAGACCTCAAAAATTTACGCATTGCCTGTGCTGACTGCAACACAGCCAAAGGCAATAAAGCCTAGCTGATGAGACGACTCAGCGCCTAGCTAACTAAACCCCATGGACTGTTTTGACCCACTTGAGACGCTTCTTGCGGAAACCCATGCGGAAGGTCACGGCGGCCATAATGACAATCCAATGGATTAGGTAAATCATCCCCATAGCGGCTTGCCAGAGACTGCCGATCAGCGGCGGATTTTCGCCACCGTGAGTGGCACGGTAAACCCGGCGAATGCCCAGGGTCATGGAGATAAAGGGCAGGCCAACGGAGAGAACACTCATGGGGGCGAGTAGGGGGACGCGTTGAACGGCGATCGCCATCAATAAATCCGGCACCATGGCCATAGGCAACAGGTACTGAATAATCAAAAAGCCCAACACCTCAATGGTGCGATTGGTGCCCATGCGGTTATCCACAATCAAGCGCCAATAATCCAAGTAGCGCTGATAGCCCCCTTCCGCCCAACGATTGCGCTGATGCCACAGGCCCGTCCAGCTGGGAACGCCCTCTTCACCCACACCAGGCTCACTGGCAAAGGCAATATCCCAACCGTCAATATTCAGTCGCAGGGTCAGGTCCAAGTCATCCGTGATAGTTTCTTCGTTAAAGCCACCGCAGCGAATCAAAGCCTCCCGTCGCAGAAACTCACCATTGCCCCGCAGTTCCCCCAAACCACCAATGGCCGTGCGTTGCTCCTGAAAATAGGCATCCAGCATCATCTCCACGCTCTGGCCCTTGAGCAAGAAGCTATTCAGGGGCTTGGCTGTAATTTTTCGGGCCTGCACAGCCCCCACTTTGGGATTGTCGAAGCGGGGCAAGCTGCGTCGCAGAAAATTCTGGGGCACCCGAGCATCCGCATCGAAAATCGCGATGAACTCAGCCTTGGTACGGGGAATGACCTGGTTCAAAGCGCCAGACTTTCCGCCTGTGGCATTAGCAGATCGCCGAAAGACATTCAGCTGGGGATAGGTCTGCTGAAGCGTCTTAAGCACTTCGCCCGTGCCGTCCTGGCTGTTGTCGTCGATGATCCAAACTTCATAGCGATCGCTGGGATAGTCCACATGGCAAAGGTCATCTACCAAGCGACCAATCACCGCTTCCTCGTCCTTAGCCGAAGCCATCAGCGCCACAGTCGGCCACTGGCTCGAATCCCCAGCCAAAGCCTCCGGCTCATCCGCCGGGCGAGCCACAATCATCCTCACCGCCTGCAAGCTCAGCAGTAGCAACAGCCCCCGCACAAACCAAGGCCCCCAAGGCACCAGGTTTAGCCCAATCACCAACGTCCAAATGAGTAGCAAGACCACTGCCGCTTTAAGTCGCCGCCCCTCAAATCCCTCTGTGTAGTCCATGCGCTCTTCAAGAACGCCCGTGGGAGAGACATTAGAATTCTCTAACCCAGTATTCGACTCTTCTTCAGACCAAGGATTCAGCGACATTCCCTTCCGGTAGCGACGGCACTTAACTTACATAAAGATAAGTCAACACCGTCATTAAAATACGTAAACCCCCCAGGGAATCAGAACTTTTAGGGGCAGGGTTCTCATGCCCAGCGTTGCCTGTAAGCAAGCCGAGCAGGAGAACCCTGCCCCTAGATGGCGATCATTTCATCGCCTATTTCTAGCCCTGCAAAGCCACTTCACCGCGACGGTGCAGCTCCCGCGCATGATCCGTCCAAGCGCCCTGGCCCCAGTAGCGGAAGCAGCTTGTTTCTACGAGCAATAGGTACAGCAAGGCCTCCTGATAATCCGCCCGCTGGGTCACAGCAGGGTCTGCTGCAACCAGAGAATCGTATTTTTTGTGGAAGTCAGCGCTGAGCTGATTCATCGGCTCCAACACGTTTTCATAGCCCTGAACCCAGCTGAGGTCATTGGTCCAAGAGGCACCGTCCATATGGAACTGATGGTCCTCAGCTTGCAACTGCTCAATCGCTGCGGCCACAGCCTCAGCCGTTGGCTGTTCCACTCGCTGCCAAATTTTGTGCTGCTGTATCGCTTGGCATTGGGGATAATCCTCAGGCTTCACGCCCTTGGCATCCAGCAACTCCAAATATTCCGTGCCGTTCATAGCCACGGTGCCCTGGTGATTGCCACCGGCCTCACGAATCTCGTGATAAACACGAATAAGGTCCCGAGGATACTCATTCATCATCACGCCCCCGTTCTCGCCATCGGCAATCTGGGAGCCCAGGCTGGGCACTTCAATCTCACCCAGCTTTTGCCGCCCCCGCCCCTTCATCTCAAAGTAGGGCTGCATTTGAGCCACCAGCTTCGTATCACTGCCCTGGGTCTTAATCAGAGCGGTAATTGCAATGGTTTCGCCCTTGGAATTCTTCGCCACCAGTTGGTTCGGCAAGTATTTCTGGTCCTGGGGCAGGTGCGAACCATCCAGCTGCTCGATGGAATCCTCTTGCACCAGCAACCAACGGTAGCCGCAATCCTTCAACGCCTTGATGTATTCGTAGAGGGTATCGGGGTTGTTGGGCAGGTGCATTTCCGGCGGCGAAAAGCCCTTAACCCGGCTTAGGGCCTCGGTACCAAATAGCGCCGCGAAATACTGCTGCCAGGCCTGAATTTGCAGCTTCAGGTCAGGAATGGGTGTGGAAGGCACCACAGCATGGCTCCACATCGTCCCCAGCCACTCCACATGGGGCCAGTAACGGGGATTGTGGGTAATGCCGCGCAAACTATCCAAAACGTCTTCGCGGCCCATTTGCTGGAGGCCCCAGAGCAGGTTGCCGGAGTAGTCCAGCATGATGCGGGGGTTGCAGCCTTCGTCGATCAATTGGGGAATGAAGCGACCCATACGGGCATAGCAGTCCGCAAACACCCCGGCGTTGTGGTTATCGCCGTCGTGGGGATGCTCAAACATATTCTGGAGATTGCAAATCAAGCTGCCATCCGCGCCCGCCGGAATCGTCGGTTGGTGCATGTGGAGGGCACAGGCAAAACCGGATTGGATCTGGTCCAGATCGAGGTTCGTGCGCTCTGGGTAAATGGGGTTGGCGTGGCTGGTGACTTCAGCGATCGCCGCTTCAGCGCCACAAATATTCGGCAAGCCATTACGCAGTAAAGGAAAGGCATTGCGGGGTGGAGCAGCAATCATGGCAGATAGTTTCTTGCAGAGATCTAAACTGGGTCTAACACGATCCCCGATTGCGAAACGAGAGATGTCTTGCAGCCTTACGTTTGTTTAGATTGATTTACATGGCTGTTGATTTACACGACCGCGCCGACAGCCACTGTCCCACCCAAGAGACCGACCAAAATTTGCATCAAGACTTCTAAATCTGCCGGAACTCGATAGAGGTTTAGATCTTGAGTAATCGTCTTGTTGGTGCGATCCAGAATGCCAAATTTCCAAATATCACCTGTGGTTACCGCACCACAAAGCATCGGCGCATCAGATTCAATCCATTGATCCAGCGCGATGAGTTCCACCGCGAGCTGGGTAAAGCCTTTGGTAAGGTCTGCCTGCTTTGCTTCAATCACCAAGAAATTTGACTGTGTGCCCTGCTGGGATTGGATGTAATAATCCAGGCTGCCTTTAAGGCGATCATCTACATGGATGGGATATTCGATCTTGAGTTTGGAATGGGCAATCCGGCAGATTCGCAGGAGTAATGGGGCAACCAAAATCTCGCGACGAGCCGTTTCACTGTTCAAATCAACGTAGGTAAGATTTTCTTCAATCTGGGCTTGAAGCGATCGCCAATCCATCCCCCCCCTCAAAACGAGCCAGATCAAGCTGAGCCTTACCCAGCGCAAAACCAAACTCCCGCAGCAAATCTTCAGGGTCGACTGCCAGCTTGAAATATTCACTGAAGATATAGGAGCGACCTTCCTGGAGAATGGAACGGCGAGCCATGACAGCCTGGGATGAAAGTCTGGTCACTAGTCTATCCCCTCAATTTCTTTTCTCAGCCTCCATGAAACGAGCCGTCATCGACATTGGAACTAACTCTGTTCTCCTCCTAATCGCAGAGCAAAACGCAGATGGAACCGTCCAAGCCCTGACTGACCAAGCTAGAACGGCTCGCCTCGGAGAAAGCTTAGCTACCACAGGTCTGCTCAGCAACACAGCGATGGCTCGAACGCTATCTATTTTGCGGGACTACGCCCAAGCCATTGAAGGTGCAGACGTTAGCGATGTCACCTGCTTTGGTACGGCAGCTCTACGGCGAGCCCAAAATGCCCAAACGTTCATCCAACAGGTTCAACAGCAGCTCGGCTGGAGCGTTCGAGTACTGAGCGGAGAGGAGGAAGCACGATATGCCTTTGCCGGGGCCATGAGCGCAGCGGCAACAAACTCAGCGGTGGTGATTGATATTGGCGGCGGCAGTACTGAAGTGGTTTACGGAAGCCGCTCCCAAGGCGTCACGTCCGAGCAGAGCTTTCCCATGGGTGCGGTCACGCTGAAAGATCAATTGAGCTTGGCAAGTCAGATATCTGAGGGAGAGCGCGATCGCGCCCAAACCCACCTCCAAGCCATCTTCAAAGCTCTCCATCTCGCAAATAACGCAACCCTCTTATTTACAGGGGGCACCGCCACAACCTTGCCCGCCCTAGAGAAACAACTCACCACCTATAAGATTGCCAAAATTGAAGGGACACAATTGACTTCGACAAAGATTCAGAGTCTTTATGACCGGCTTAATGGCATGGCATTGGAGCAGCGATCGCAACTCCCCGGCATGGAACCGGGCCGCGCCGATATCATCCTGCCTGCCCTACTCATCCTCCAGGCAATACTCAGCCAACTCTGGCCTGAAAACTCCCCACCCTCAAGCCTCACCTGCACCGTCCGAGGCGCTCGCTACGGCATATTGCTCTCCTCTTTCTAGAGCAATAACTCTCCCCAATAAAACCATTTAAAACCAAGAAAACTTGGACCATTCCCAATTAGACGCTTGCCAAGATGGCTTTCTTTAAGAAAGATGTAAAAGCGCTCATTTTCAATCCATCTACCCGCCAGGCAAGGCCTCCCAGGAAACCCTATGTATATCGTGCAGATCGCTTCGGAATGCGCCCCAGTGATCAAAGCTGGCGGTCTGGGCGACGTCGTCTATGGCCTCAGCCAAGAACTTGAAGCCCAGGGCCATACCGTCGAACTGATCCTGCCGAAGTACGACTGCATGCGCTACGACAATATTTGGGGCCTCCACGACGCCTATAGAGAGCTCTCCGTGCCCTGGAATGGCTCAGCAGTCCAATGCTCTGTTTATTGCGGCTGGGTCCATGGTCGCCTCTGCTTCTTCATCGAAACCCACGACATTGCTGCTTCCTTCAATCGGGGTCGCGTCTACGGCGAATCCGACGACACCATGCGCTTTGCACTCTTCAGCAAAGCTGCCATGGAGTTCCTGCTCCAAAGCAATAAACGCCCCGACATCCTCCACTGCCACGACTGGCAAACCGGCCTCATCCCCGTAATGCTGTACGAGATGTACCAGTACTACGGCATGGACCATCTGCGAGCCTGCTACACCATTCACAACTTCAAGCACCAAGGCATCGCTGGTCCAGAAGTCCTTGCCGCCACAGGCCTCAACCGTCCCGATTACTACTACCAGCCCGATAAGCTGCGGGATAACCACCACAACGCCATCAACTTTATGAAGGGTGGCATTGTTTACGCCAATAACGTCAACACCGTCTCCCCCCACCATGCCTGGGAGGCCCGCTTCTCAGAAGTCGGCTGCGGACTCCAAGCCACCCTGGAACAGCACCAGGGGAAGTTTGGCGGCATCCTCAACGGCATTAACTACGACATGTGGAGTCCCCAAGAGGACAAACACATCACCGCTCCTTATTGCGCCGAAGACCTCAGCGGCAAAGCACTCTGCAAGAAAGCTCTGCGTGAGCGACTACTGATGCGCGACAGCGACAAACCTATCGTTTGCTTCATTGGCCGCCTCGACCAGCAAAAGGGGGTTCACCTCGTCCACCACTCCATTTACTGGTCCCTCAGCCAGCGCGCTCAGTTTGTCCTGCTCGGCTCCGCTACAGAACAGGGCATCAACGACATGTTCTGGCGAGAGAAGCACCACCTCAATGACAACCCCGATGTCCACCTAGAGCTGGGCTTCAATGAAGAGCTGGCCCACATGATTTATGCCGGGGCAGACATCATCGTCGTCCCCAGTAACTACGAGCCCTGCGGCCTCACTCAAGTGATTAGCTTGAAGTATGGCAATGTCCCCGTCGTTCGCGGTGTAGGCGGATTAATCAATACGGTCTTTGATTGGGACTATGACGAGAACCTCACCGAAGATAAGCGCAATGGCTTTGTCTTCTTCCAATCCGATGCTCCTGGTCTGGAGTCGGGTCTTCAGCGAGCGATCGACCTTTGGTACAAAAACCAACTTAAGTTCCAGCAGCTTCAGGCCCAAGGTATGGCCTACGACTACTCCTGGAAAGATCCCGCCAAGAAGTACGTTGAAGTCTATGAGCACATCTGCGCCTAGGAATCAGCACACAGTCCCTCTGTAGCACAAAGGGCGAGACGCAAAATTGCGTCTCG
>CALIGI010000117.1 GCA_938021205.1 uncultured Pseudanabaenaceae cyanobacterium | reverse complement strand
TATGGCGCTTATAAGTCCATTCGCGGGGATTACCAGGCAGATGGCTGGACGTTGTGTATCGATGAGGTGCAGGGCGATCCCTTTGCGGCACCGAGCCATTGTCGGGTGTTGGTGGAGGCGGACTATGCACAGTTGCTAGGTGAACTTTCTGCGAATGAGAGTCGTATTTTGGGGTTGACGGATTTTTTGACGCGGCAGTTTGCTCAGGTGGCCCGGCAGTTTGGTCAGAGCCGTGGCTCTGGGGGGAGTGGGCGGATTGAGATGGCGCGGCCCAGTCAGGCGGTGTTGCAGCGGACGAGCGTGATTTGGCATGGGGGCTTGGCGTCGGCGGGACCACTGGAGGCGAGGTTTACGGTGGGTTTGCCTGCCCAGGGGCGGCGAGTGTTGGGGCGGCAGGCGGCGGCGATGCTCTGTGAGGATTTGCCGGAGATTGTGGCGCGATCGCTCCAGTCTTCAGCTCTGGATGGCGAGGCGGTTTTGCACCATGTCAAAACCGTGGAAGATAGCATTTGGTTGCGGAGCCAACTTACTGAGCGGGGCCTGGTGGCCTTTGTGCCCGATGGCTCGGTGTTGGCTCGGCGGAGCGGTGTGGATGAGCGTCCGTTGGAGGATGCGATCGCCTTCTCTTCACCAGATTCTTTGCGAGTCAGCTTTGACTGTCCCAATGGTGGAAAGATCTCGGGGCTGGGCATTCCCCAGGGCGTGACATTGATAGTGGGGGGAGGCTACCACGGGAAATCGACGTTGTTGCAGGCGATCGAGCAGGGCGTCTATGACCATATTCCTGGGGATGGTCGGGAGCTGGTGGTGACGGAGCCCAGCGCGGTGAAGGTGCGGGCGGAGGATGGTCGCAGCGTGGCCGGAGTGAATCTGTCGCCGTTTATTAACCATTTGCCCCTAGGCCAATCGACGGAGCAGTTTTCGACGCCCAATGCTAGTGGCAGTACGTCCCAGGCGGCGAGCATTGTGGAGGCGCTGGAGGCGGGGGCGGGGTCGTTGCTGATGGATGAGGATACTTCGGCGACGAATTTTATGATTCGCGATCGCCGCATGCAGGCCCTAATTGCCAAGGACCGGGAGCCGATTACGCCGTTTGTGGATAAGGTGCGGCAGCTCTATGAGGAGCGGGGTGTTTCGACGATTCTGGTGATGGGGGGCAGCGGAGATTACTTTGAGGCGGCGGATACGGTTTTTGCCATGGACCAGTTTTTGCCTGCGGATGTGACGGCCCAGGCGAAGCAAATTGCGGCGGAGTTTGCGACGGAGCGGATTGCGGAGGGGGGTGAGGGTTTTGGTGAGGTGATGGCTCGGCGGTTGAGCTTGCAACTAAAGGAGCAGGAGCGAGAGTCTGGGCGTAGCAGAGGGCGCGGCCAGCGCTATGGTCGAGGAGGCCGTGGCGGAGCAGCGGATGGGGAGCGGCGGGTGAAGTCGAAGGTGCGGGGGCTGGATGCTATTTCGATTGACCGGGAGGATATTGATTTGGCTGGGGTGGCGCAGTTGGTGGAGGAAGGGCAAGTGAGGGCGATCGCGGCGGCGCTAGTGCAGCTCTATGGCGAAGGTTTGGATGGCAAGGTGACTGTGGCGGAGGTGTTAGATGGGATTGAGGCGAGGCTAGCGCAAGGTGGCTTGGATGAGTTGACGACCTTTTTGCAGGGCAATTTAGCGATGCCTCGGCGGCAGGATTTGGCGGCGGCGCTGAATCGTTGGCGGGCGATATCGAGTTCAGGATGGGTGGGTTAAAATTTCAGTAGTGGAATGGTTCGAAAGCTCAGGTTTTCTATGGAACGACAGCAAGTGTTAGCGATCGTTCAGGCCCATCAGCAACAGCTTCAGGAGTTGGGCGTCAAATCGTTGGAGCTATTTGGCTCTGTTGCTCGTAATCAAGCAGGGCCAGATAGTGATGTGGACTTTCTGGTGGAGTTCTCGAAGCCTGTGGGTCTGTTTGGTTTGTTTGAAGTCCAGCATTATTTAGAAGCCTTATTAGACCGATCTGTGGATATTGGAACTGTGAAAGCCTTGCGATCGCATTTGCGTGAACCTGTCTTAGAGGATGCTATCCGTGTCTTCTAGAGCTTGGCCTCTGCGCATTCAAGATATTTTGAAGGCGATTTCTAGCATTCAAGTCGTTCTCGATGGCAAGACGTTTGCAGACTTTGAGGCGAACTCGCTGTTGGTGAAGGCAGTGCTCTATGACTTCATTGTCATTGGAGAAGCTGCCGTCAGTATTCCAGAAGAGATTAGAGTTAAGGCTCCTGATATTCCCTGGCGGCTGATGGCTAATATGCGAAACGTCGTTGCCCATGAATACTTTCGCGTGGACTCTGAGATTATTTGGGATACGTCGCGCAGTAACCTTCCGAAATTAGTTGAGCCTTTGCAGAAGCTCTTGCTTGAAGGAGATGCTTAGCATCTTGGGAATAGCAGTGATGCTAGTTCAGCTCTACGGCCAGAGCTTGGATGGCAGGCTGACGGTGGCGGAGCTATTGGATGGAAAGGCGAGGCTGGCGCAAGGCGGCTTGGATACATTGATAACCTTTTCACAGGGCAATTTGACGATGCTTCAGTGGCAGGATTTGGCAGCGGCGTTGAATCGTTGGCGAGCGATATCGAGTAGAGGAGGTCCGGGGGGAATAATCTAGGTACATCCTTCCAGCTCGTTTCCTGTATCAGTGCTCTCCATTCATGAAGAATCTTCCTCCATATCTGATAAGTCTATTGAGTTTGCTGCCTAGCATCCTTTTCTTTGGTGGAGCTTTATATCTTTCTTCAAAATTTCCCATCATCAACTATCTTTTTCTTCTGGTATTTCCCATAGGCTTTGGCTATCTGTACTTTACGCAATGGAAATCTGGGCGCCTACTGAAAGCGATTAGCGAAGGAGATCTTCCTCAACTGCTTGCCGATCATCCAGTTTGTGAAACCAGTAAGGATGAATACCGCCTTGTGAGAGAACGAATTGAAGAGTTTGTAAGCTCTGTGGAACAAGGCGAAGTGGCTGAAGTGAGTTTGACGACACAAGAGATCAACTGTCTTCAGGTTAGAGGCGTGACTCCGAAGAAGACTGATATTACAAACATACCTAAGTACTTCAATGTTATTGGTGATGAGATTCAAGAGTTCTCCATCATGTTTTTCCCTTTCTTCAAAGGAGGCTTTAGACGCGAAGCTTACTCTATAAAATTCGTAAAGAATGAGAGCGCTAATCCTGCACAGATTCGAGCCGCAACTTCGATAGATGGCAAAGTTCGTCAGCCCTCTGAATATGAGAATGTTGCTACGCCTCTGAGTCAATCAGAGTTGATAGATAGCATCTTGAGAATGGATAAGACTCTTGCATGGGCTGAAAGTATGGCTGTTGTGATTGAACGCCTGACTGAGGTGAAGGTTGAAGATAGCAAGCTGATCTTGAAGGCTGGTGCAGAAGTAAGAGATGTGGGCGATATCTCAAATTGATAGCATCCATGGCGAGTAGGCTTTTGTCGATATTCTCAAACCCTCAAGCTACTATTAAGTAGTGCTTACACCCAGACTTTCTGCTTCAACATGTAAGAGATAGCCATGGTCGCCCAACCTCCCGTCCGCACCAATTCTGAAATTCTCTACCCCGACAGCGATGGGCTGCCCATGGCCGACAACACCAAGCAATTCCGCTGGATCGTCACCATCAAAGAGAACCTAGAAATCCTCTTTGCTCAAGATCCTGACGTCTTCGTTGCAGGCGACCTGCTCTGGTATCCCGTCGAAGGCAACAACAAACTGCGCCAAGCTCCTGATGCCATGGTCGTCTTCGGCAGACCCAAAGGTGACAGAGGCTCCTACCGCCAATGGCAAGAAGACAACATTGCCCCCCAAGTCGTCTTTGAAATCCTTTCCCCTGGTAACCGTGCAGGCGAAATGACCCGCAAGGCGCTCTTCTACCAAAACTATGGCGTCGAAGAATACTACCTCTACGACCCCGACAGCTATGAACTCAGCGGCTGGCAATGGCGTGGTCCCAACATTGCATCAGGCAACGCCACTGAAATTCCTGATATGAAAGGCTGGGTTAGCCCGCGCCTCGGCATTCGCTTTGAACCTGGCGAGCAAGGACTGACCATTTATACGCCCCAGGGCAAGCCCTTTTTAACCCCAGTGGAGCTAGCCCAGGAACGCGACGAGGCTCAGCAAAAGTCCGAGCGTTTAGCTGAGAAACTGCGTGAGCTGGGCGTCAACCCAGATGAGATTTAAAATCTAAGGGTTTGCGGGAGAGACGGGCAGCATGAACAAAGTCACCATTCGCTACTGCACGGGTTGCAAGTGGCTCCTGCGCTCCGCCTGGATGGCCCAGGAACTACTCTCCACCTTCGAGCAAGAACTCGACGAACTCACCCTCAAACCCTGCAACAGCGGCATCTTCGAAGTCTGGGCCAACGACCAACGCGTCTGGTCCCGCGCTGATGACGGCGGCTTCCCCGAAATCAAAGTCCTCAAATCCCGCGTTCGCGACGTCATAGCCCAGGGCCGCGACCTCGGCCATTCCGACGTGAACAAGACTTCGTGATTGCAGGGCTGCTTCGCTACAATTAAACAAAGTCTGGATTGCTCCTCATGGTCCAAGCCAAACCCCAGCCAACACCACCTCAGCAGCAGCCTCCAGGCAGCTGCTGGAAGGATACCGATCTGTATCCCGATGTATTTGACTGGATATCTGAAGACGAATGGGAGAGCGACGAACCCCCCTTGGAATCTGATCTGCACCGTAGCCAAATCGACCTCATCATTCGCCTGCTGAAATGGTATTGGCGGGACAAGTCCAACTTCTATGTGTCGGGCAACACCACGGTTTTCTACGATCCTCAGCAGCGTATCACCCGCAACTTTCGGGGGCCTGACCTCTACATTTGCTTGGATGCGGAGAAACGCGATCGCAAGAGCTGGATGGTTTGGAAAGAGGGCGGTAAGTATCCCAACGTGGTGATTGAGCTGCTATCCGACTCCACCGCGAAGGTAGACCGCACGACCAAGAAAGCGCTCTACCAAG
>CALIGI010000116.1 GCA_938021205.1 uncultured Pseudanabaenaceae cyanobacterium | reverse complement strand
ACTGGGTCAGACCTCACCATCGTTTGGGAAACAAGCGCACTCCAGCCATGGCGATGGGGTTTATCCATAGGCCATTGACGATCGCTGAAATACTAACTTCCAGGGGGTTCCAGTCTCTCACCCTTTAAGAAGACAGTGCCCTCGCCCTCTAGCACCTCGCCGCAGGCCAACACCCCGAAGCCGATCGCCTCTACCAAACCGGCCTCACCACCGCCCCCACCTGGGCAATCGCCATGGCCCAGCGCGACCTCCGCGACTACCTCAGCCTCTTCCCAGAAGACCCAGCCGCCCAAACCTGGCACCAGCAACTTGAAGCCCACCTCAACGAGGCGGACACCAACTAAAGCAGCTCCTCAAGCCTCTCCCACAATGACCTAAAACTCCCCCTGCACCTTCAACTGACTCACATCATCAACCCCCTTCAAAGAAGCAGTCGAATTTGAATTGATATCGAACTCACCATTACCCGTCAAAACATTGCCTTCCAGCGTCGGCTGAGCATCATTCGTCGCCACAATGCCATCCTGCTCGTTATCGCTGATGGTATTGCCGCGCAGCATAGGCTTAGCACTGCCAGAAATGACAATACCGCTGCGGTTCTGGCTAATTTGGTTGACCTCTAGCGTGGGATTGGCGCGATCGCTCACCGCCACGCCATAGCCACTATTACGAATCGAATTCCCCACCAAAAAGCCGCTGCTATCCCGCGTAAACGAAACCCCATTGCCACCATTCAGCTCAATCAAATTACTCTCAATTCTCGGGCTCGCATCACCCGAAACAAACACCGCCTCACGATGGTTATCAGCAAAGGTATTCTTCAAAATCAAAGGCGACCCCGACTCCACCCACACCGCCGAGCCCCGCACATTGGGATTACTCACAGTCAGCCCCACAACCTGAGAATCCTCTCCAGCCACCACAGTGACATTCTGCTTAGCCCAGGTAGGGCTAAGGAAATCGCCACCACCAGAAATCGTAATGCCCTTGCCTTGGTTCTCGGGGTCTCCCTGGAGAATGACACCACCTGATAACTCCAGGGGCAAAGTCTCCCCAGATTCAGCGTTATAGTCCCCCGGTGCTAGCTGAATAATCAAGCCAGGCTCCGCTTCAGCCAGAGCTTCGGTCACGGTGGCGAAAGGCTTAGCAGGCGTGCCATCCGCCGCGCTGTTATCAGCAGCAGAATCCACATAAAGCACAGCCACAGTTGAATTGTTCCCGGCGGGTAGTGCTGCACCATCGAGGGCAGGAGCAGGAACCACTTCAATGGTTTTACCCGACTCAACGATAGTGGTGCTCAGCACCTGGCCCATACTGTAACGGGCCTGGATCCCCTTACCATCCCGCAGGGCTCGGCCAATGTCGCGATACATCGTATCAGTAATGGCAAATTTTCCATCTTCACAATCCAGCACATAACGCACCATGCGCTGAAGCTCTGGCGGATCGTTATAGCGAAAATCATCATCGCGTCGCTCATCCACCTCATCGGCAGTGGGGCGGGGCGGCAGTAGGGGCCACCAGACGCCCTCGTCATCGGGACCAATCACCTCCCCCTCGGGCTGCTCGCCATTGCGATTGAGCAACTCTGCACTGGCAAAGACCTTAACGCGGTGGCGGTTCACCTCATTGCGAAAGCGCTCAGGGAAATAGGCCACCTCCCAGCCATAGGTCGCCAGGGCCGTGGAAGCGATGCAATCGGTATTGCTCACCAGTTCCCCTTGGGGAGTTGTGCAGCTCACGAGCCCCAGCAGGCTCAATAGACCCAGCGCAGGCCAACGCCGCGAGCGGGCAAGCTCCCCCCTCTGACCAGACTGCCGTGCTGAAGAATTTGCCATGATGTCTCCCCTGTTAACTTCCAATGCCAGGGCTGATCCGCAATCATCGAGACTTAAATCAGCCTGTAACCTGGTGGCCACATTGCTTTGCTGGCAACCCAGCCCTAGACCTGAGCGCAGGCTGCCACAATAATGACGGAAGCCGCGCCGCTTAAGGTTGGCACTTCACAAAAGTGCGCCCGGCGACCCCAAAACACAGTCAATTACTGCAATACCGCAACATCGCCATGCGCAACTGGGTTGGTAAAACGTTACAGGATGGCAAATACAGCCTCGATGCCGTGCTGGGCGAGGGGGGCTTTGGCATTACCTTTCGTGCCACCCACCACTACCTCAAGCAAACGGTGGTGATCAAGACGCTGAACCAAACCATGCAGCGCTCCCAAAATTTCGGCAAGCTGCGCCAACAGTTCCAGGACGAGGCGCGGCGACTGGCCCTCTGCCTCCATCCTAATATTGTGCGGGTGAGTGACTTCTTTGAGGAGAATAGCTTGCCCTTCATGGTGATGGACTTTATTGATGGGCGATCGCTCGATGCGATCGCCCTCTCCAGCTCCGGTGGAAAACCGCAGGGCCCCCTCCCCGAAGCCACCGCCCTAAATTACATCCGTCAAATCAGCGAAGCCCTCCAAGTCGTCCACAGCAAAGGCCTGCTCCACCGCGACATCAAGCCCCAAAACATCATGCGGCGACGAGACAGCGAGCAGGTGATACTGATTGACTTTGGTATTGCACGGGAGTTCCAAGCGGGCGAAGTCAACACCCACACCACAATGATTTCACCGGGCTACGCGCCCGTGGAGCAGTATATGGAGGCAGCTAAGCGAACACCTGCGACGGATGTTTATGGGCTGGCAGCGACGCTATATAGCCTCGTGACCGGGCAGGTACCCACGGCCTCGATTCTGTTGCATGCTCAACCTTTGCAGGCCCCTAGCTCCCTTAACCCGGCCTTGACTGCCCAGACCAACGCGGCGATCTTAAAAGGCATGGAGATCGATGCCTACAATCGCCCCCAGAGCATTGAGCAATGGCTCGGCCTTCTGGCAGGCGAGGTCGCACCTCAGCAAATCAGCACCATTGCGCCGCCCTCCCAAATGGCAACAGTTGCAGTAGCCCCCCGCCATCCTGACTCCCAAGTTGTCAGTGGATACGACGAGCGTTCAGCGGGAAGCGATCGCGGCCTCCCCGCCGAAGCAGCAGCACCTGCTCAGCGATACGCTGACGGAACTTTACAAGCAACTGATGCCCCAAAACGACGGGGCGCACCTTGGAAGCTGTTGGGCTGTCTGGGGATATTGGGTATTGGTTTGGGGAGCGCGATCGCTCTCATGTCTGCTTTAGGCGATCGCGACCTGCAAGTAACCTCTAACATCAACGTCAACCGCCAAGACGGCGAATACGAAGGCAATGTTCAGTGGGGAATCGAGTCCGAATCTCCCAAGCCCGAGCCGCCCAAACCTGTCCTGAAGTTGAGCGAACTGCCCCAATTTGCGATCGGCAGCAGCGAAGCTGAAATCGAGCAGTTGCTGGGTCAACCTGACGTCTCCCGCATTGGCTTTTGGCCCAACACCGAAGCGAATCTCTACAAAGTCATTCCCGGCCAAGTGGGCCTGGGCTACATCTACGATCGCGACAGCCGCAAGCTACGCCAAACCGAAGCCACCATGAATCCAGAGGTTCCCTTAGCCGTCATGGAAAAAATGCTGGATGGACTGCTGGGTGAACCCGCCACCAGTGAAGCTCTG
>CALIGI010000115.1 GCA_938021205.1 uncultured Pseudanabaenaceae cyanobacterium | reverse complement strand
CGACCATGCTTCCCCTTCCCAAGGCTCATCGGCACCAGCTCCCCATCCACCAGCTCATAGCGGCCATCGGCACCATCGTAATATTTCAGATATTCATCAAGCGTAAAACGCTGAACGGCGACAGCCATGGTCCTTGCCCTCGCTAGATTGCGGTCTCACCTACAGTTTATCGCTAGAGCCAGACACCGGGTGTTTCCAGAAAGGTGAGAACTGCGACAAAATCAAACGCAAAACACCCGGTGTCTCAAGCACCAACCTGACGCTTGCACCTAAAACTGATCAACCCCTTCCATCTGCTCCGCAAACTTCTGCGACTGACCCACCATCGCCGCCTCCCCACAGGTCCTCGGCGTCGGGAAAATCTTCGTCGGATTTGCCAAACCCCTCGGATTCAGCGCCCGATTCACCCCCTCCATCGTCTCCAAATCCGCCGTCGAAAACATCTGCGGCATATAGCAACGCTTATCCGCTCCAATGCCATGCTCACCGGAGATACTCCCCCCCGCCTTCACACAAAGCTTGAGAATATCGCCGCCCAGCTCTTCCACTCGCTTCAGCGCCCCCGGTACGGAATTGTCGTACAAAATCAGCGGATGCAAATTGCCATCCCCCGCATGGAAGACATTGGCCACGTTATAGCCATGTTGCTCCCCCAACTCACCAATCTCCTTCAACACCCAAGGCAACTGCGATCGCGGAATCACCCCATCCTGCACGTAATAATCTGGGCTCAACTTACCCATCGCCGCAAACGCTGCCTTCCGCCCCTTCCACAGCGTCAGCCGCTCCGCCGCATCAGACGCACTGGTAATGCTCCGCGCCCCCACGCCTCGACAAATCTCCTCAACCTTGGCGCTATTTAACTCAACCTCAACCTCACGCCCATCCAGCTCCACCAGAAGGATTGCCGCCGCATCGCGGGGATAGCAATTCGTCTTCACCACATCCTCAACCGCATTGATGCTGAAGTTATCCATCATCTCAATGCCCGCCGGGATAATGCCCGCCCCGACAATACCCGCTACCGCCTCACCAGCCGCCTCAACGCTGGTGAAATCTGCCAGCAATACGCGAATGCAATCCGGGGCCTTAAGAATGCGCAGGGTAATTTCCGTCGCGATGCCCAAGGTGCCTTCTGAACCGACAAAAATCCCTGTCAAGTCATAGCCCGGCATCTCCTGAACCTTGCCACCAATATCGGCAATGTCGCCATTGGGCAGTACCACCTTCAGGCCCAGAACATGGTTCGTCGTCACGCCATACTTCATGCAGTGAACCCCACCGGAGTTCTCCGCCACATTGCCCCCCACGGAGCAGACGATCTGGCTGGAGGGATCCGGCGCATAGTAGAAGCCTGCGCCACCAACCGCCTGGGTCACCCAACTATTAATCACACCGGGCTGGACCACCACGCGCTGGTTATCCATATCCACTTCAATGATTTCACGCATCATTGAAGTCACAATCAACACCGAGTCTTCAATCGGCAAGGCTCCACCGGAAAGGCCAGTCCCAGAGCCTCGCGCAATGAAAGGCAAGTTCCACTCATTGCAGAGCCGCACAGCCATGGCGACTTCTTCGGTCGTCCGGGGCAGAACAGCTAGGTTGGGGCGTTTGCGGTAGCTGGTGAGGCCGTCGCATTCATAGACCAGTAGCTCTTCTTTGCGACGGATGATGCGATCGCTGCCCATATCCGCCTCAAAGGCATTGGCGATCGCCTCCCAGTCCAAATTGCTCGTCGTAGATTGCACCGCTACAGCCGCCATAATCTCTGCCTAATTATTTGTGATCAAAGGTTCTGGCTGTGATTGCACTGCTTCGTTGCTCTATCTCTAAACGGATAGCAACGAGTCCACTGACATAATTGACTCTAGGTCTATCCTAAATCTCAAGCTCACGAATCCCAAACCAAGGCTCGTTTGACTCTCGTTTCGAACCAAACAAAGGAGGCCATCTATTAATCCAGATAGCCTCCACAACCAGCCAATATTCAGGTTGCTTCTAGCAGCTCAGCAACCATTTCAGATTGTAAAGACAACCCAAGCTCAAGCCCTGAGACTACCAAAGTGCGCGACGAGGCGTTTCATCAATTGCCTTGGACTGGAGTTGCTCATCTTCTGATGCAGATTCAACCGCAGGTGCAGAAACCTTAAAGGCTTCTCGCTGACGCGCCCGGAAAGCCGCCGCCGCATCATTTAAATTCTCGTCCTGGCCCTTGATAAAATCAGCAGTGCTCTGGGTGGGGCCAACTTGCCCTCGCTGAATCAGATCTATCAGCGAACGGGCTGGATCAATCTCGGCATTTGATGAGCCCGCACCATTTAATGAAGGATCGGCTTGAGCCCTTGCCACGCTGGGCAAGAGCAAAATACTGCCTAGACCTAAACCAAGGACAAGGCGAGAAACCCAAGCAGCGCAACGATTTTGCTTATTTTTCATAGTTCGTGTCAGGATTAGGCAATCAACGAAAGGCCAACTAAAGCAGCCTCAGCGAAGCGGATTACCTATTTATATTACAGGCTTTACCGGGTAGCGAATTGCTTGCAGTAGAGCGCTACGGTCGAAACAATACGGGTTCCCACGCTATTATGTCGCGTAATTTCGATTGCAATGGTTCTAGCTGCAACTGTACTCAAGGTACTTAGGGAAGGTACTTGGGGAAGAAAATCTGGAGGTGACTTCATGTCCAGCCAGCTTTCATCCTGCCAGGGTTGCTGAACCACCGCGCGCCCCAAAATCCTTTTCGCCCCCATCGCCGAATTCTTGTAAGGGTCACTGCCATGACTGAACCATCTGACTCCAGCTTCAATCCTTTCTCATTAGATGATTCGGAGGGCTTATTAGATCCATCTATGAAGCTCCCTCCGCTCTCCCAAACGTCCTCTACTGAAGCAAGTGCCCTCCCCGAGCATGATGGCTCAGCCTCCCAGAGAGAAGACCTGGGACTGGGCGTTGCCACTGCGGTAGCCGAACCGCCCCAGCCTCCTGCTCCCCTATCCAAGAAAGAACAAAAAGCTAAAGCCAAGGCGGATAAGTTACGCGCTAAAGAACAGGCCAAGGCAGATAAAATCCAGGCCAAGGTAGATAAGATTCAGGCCAAGAAAGATAAGATTCAGGATAAGAAAGACGCGATCGCCCAAAAAACCGCAGCGAAAGCCGAGCGCAAAGCCACCAAAATCGCCGCCAAGCAGGCTCAGAAAGAACAGCGTCAAAAATCCTTCCTCTATCGCAGTAGCACCCTCCTCTTCAAACTCCTGGGTCTGGGGATTGCCGGAAGCCTCGCCGCTGTGGGCGGCATCACCGTGGCTTCTTTCATCGCTGCGCCACCCAGCGACAAAGCGCCCCTACTCGAACGGGGCTTAGCGGGCACCAGCGATGGTCTCAGCGCCACCCAACGGCTCCCCAAGCGCATTCTCCAAGGCATTGCCAACCGCATTGATCCCGAGCCCAAGCCGGTCATTCAAGCGACTGCCCCTATCCTGACAGAGTCTCAGCAACAGCAGCTCATTGCTGAAGCCAATGCCCTGCGCCAGGACATTGCCCAGCTCAACCAGCGCACCAGCATCGTAGAACAGCAATTGGGCTACGACTATTCCGCTGGAGCGCTGGAACCACGATTGGCCGCGATCGCCCAAACCCTCGCCGACCCCAGCGTTGGCCCCCAAGTCATCCCTCCCAGCTCGTCCCAGCCCGAGCCCCTGGTCATGACCCTACCCACGGACCCGCTGTTTGATGACGAGCAAAGTGCGCTCAAGCCCGGAGCCACGACGCTACTGGTCACGCTGTTGGGGGAAATGCGGGCTTATGAGAAAGCGATCGTCACCGTCACCGTCCACACAGACAACGTTGGCACCCCTGAAGCTCAGCGAGACATCTCCCTACGACGAGCCCAGGTCGTTTCCAATTACCTGCGAGCCCAAGTGGGAGACAGCGATAATCGCTTCATCTGGAATCCTATCGGCGCAGGCAATACCCAGCCCCTCGCCACCGATAACAGTAACGAAAATCGCCAGCGAGACCGGCGCATTGAGATCAGCGTGACCGCCCAGTAAGGACACCGTCACGACTCAACGCCTCCCCATCCCCTCTCTCCCCGCCATGTCCCTTAACATCGTCTTTTTCGGCACGCCTCAATTTGCCGTGCCCAGCTTGCAGCGGCTCATTCAGGACGATCGCTTCAACCTCCTGGGCGTCATCACCCAACCCGACAAGCGACGAGGCCGTGGCAGCAAAACCACTCCCTCCCCCGTCAAAGCCATAGCTCTAGAGCACAACCTCCCTATTTGGCAGCCCGCTCGAATAAAGCAAGACGAAGCAACCCTCACTCAACTCCAAGCCCTCAAAGCTGATCTCTTCGTCGTCGTTGCCTACGGCCAAATCCTCTCAACGCAAATTCTCTCCATGCCTCGCCTGGGCTGCATCAACGGCCATGGCTCCCTCCTGCCCCAATACCGAGGTGCAGCCCCCATCCAATGGTGCATTTACGATGGCGTCAGCGAAACCGGCGTTACCACTATGCTCATGGACGAAGGCATGGATACTGGTGCAATGCTGCTCAAAGCCACCCTACCCGTCGGTCCCACGGATACCGCCCATGACATTGCCATCACCATGGCGGAGCTAACAGCGGAGCTATTAGCCAATACGCTCCCTCAGCTCGCAGACGGAAAAATTCAGCCCCAGCCCCAAGATGATACCCAGGCAACCTATGCCTCACTGATCAAAAAGCCTGACTATCCCTTGGACTGGCAGCGCAGCGCCCTAGAACTCCACAACCAAATCCGAGGTTTCTATCCCAGCTGCGTCAGCACATTCCGCGACCAGCCCATCAAAATCCAAGCAGCGCTTGCCCCAGAGGCATCCTTGCCCTGGCCCCAGGAGATGGACAATGCCATCACCGCCTGGAAAGCTGCCCAAGGCGAAGCCCCAAGCAATCTTCCACCCGGCCAAGTCATCGCCCTCCTCAAAAAACACGGCCCGGTTATCCAAACCGGCAATGGTCCACTCCTCCTCCTTAAAGTCCAACCTGCTGGCAAAAAGCCCCAATCCGGCTGGGATTTTGTCAACGGCCTCAGGGTCACCCAAGGAGAAGTATTCACGCAGCAGCCGTAATAAATCAGTTA
>CALIGI010000114.1 GCA_938021205.1 uncultured Pseudanabaenaceae cyanobacterium | reverse complement strand
TGACGGGGTGGCTGTCTTGCTTGGCTGAGCCGGAAAGGGGGCCACTGCTGTGCCAATCCCTGAACCAAAGAGCGATGCCCTGCCCCACGAAGCCTTGACGACTCTCACGGGCTGGGGCCAGCAGGTTATCTGCTGCGGGGTAGGGGGCGAGCTGGGAGCGCAGGCTAATGATGCGCCAAGGCTGCTGGCCATTTTGCTCGGCTTGTTTGGGCAGGCGAGCCAAAATGAGCCAGTGGAACTGCTGGAAAGATGGAGCAGTTGGGTTGAGCGTTGGGTCAGCGCTGGCTAAAGGGCTAGTCCGTAATGATTTCGCTAGCTTGCGAGGCGATCGCCTATACTGCCGCTCCAGCGTCGTAAAAAAAACTTGGTAGATTTCTTCAGCCGGACGATCGCGTCTTAGATTTTCTACCGGCAAGCGGGATCGATGGGGATCATCGGCGATCGCTGCCAGAGACACCGGGCTGATTTCCACCTGCCCCGCCGCAATCAAGTACAGCGCAGCTGGATTGTCCAGGCGACTGGCTCGCTGGATCACGCGATTGCTGTAGCTGGGCAGGTCCAGCATTAACTGGGTGACGAGGGCCGACAAATCGCCGGGCGGGCAATCAATCGCTTGAGGCGAGGTCTTTGCTGGTTCTGGAGCAAGAGCTTGAGCGAGCACTGCCGGTGTTAATCCAGGCCAAAGACAGAGCATCGGCAAAACGATGCCAACGGAAGCGCGTAGGGCGATCGTCCCCCTAGCTTTCGCGGCAATCACCCCAACCCAACCCTGGTTCTGCTCCAGCCGAGTCTTCACACCGCTGCAATCTCCTCACAAATGCGATTAAAGGCCGCCGCCGGGTCTTCCGCCTGGGTAATTGGTCGACCAATGACCAAATAATTCGCTCCAGCCTTTATTGCAGCTCCCGGTGTCATCACCCGCTTCTGATCGCCCTTTGCTGCCCAGGTGGGCCGCACACCAGGACAAACCAAAATCAAGTCATCGCAAACCAGACGAATGCCCTCAATCTCCAGGGGAGAGCAAACGCAGCCACCGATGCCGCTGTCCTGGGCCATCAGGGCCATCTGCTGCACATAGTCCAGCATCTCCAAGGGAATCTTCAGCTCGAAGGCTAGGCTGCGGGTGCTGATACTGGTCAGCACTGTCACGGCTAATAGCGTTGGAGCCTTGACTCCCGCTGCTGCCGCTCCTTCTTCTGCTGCGGCTTGGGAGGCCGCCAAGGCAGTCTTTGCCGCAGGAGCATGGACGGTCAGCAAATCTACGCCGTAGCGTGATGCCGCGCGGCAGGCCCCGGCCATGGTGTTGGGGATGTCGTGGAATTTGAGGTCGAGGAAGATCTTTTTGTCGCGGGCTTTGAGTTCTTGGAGGATGGCTGGGCCAGCGCTGACGAAGAGTTCTAGGCCGACTTTCCAGAATTTGACTTCGGGGATGCGGTCGAGGAGGGCGATCGCGTCCTCAGTACTGGGGACATCTAGGGGGACGATGATGCGATCGGCTGGGGCAATGGACATAGCGAAATGTGAGGTTTGGAGATCTGGTTAGGGTTAGGGCTAGGGCAATGGCATCGCGGACATGGCACTGCCATGTCCCTACCGTCGCGGGTGCAAATTCGGTTAGCAAAGGATTAGGGCACCAATCGCACAAACCGCTTTTTGCCGACCTGTAAGACCTTGCCCGCCAAGGCATCAGCGGAATCAAACATCTCGTCGGGGTTAGCCACTTTCTCGCCGTCAAGCTTTACGGCACCGCCTTTAACCTGGCGCTTTGCATCTGAGGTGGAGGCGCAGAGGCCGGATTTGCCCACAACGTAGAAGAACTTGGCAGGAAAGTTCAGTTCCGCCATGGAGAATTCAGGGACGGCCTCAGCCTGTTTGGCATCGCCTTTGATCAGCTCTAGGGAGGCTTTTTGGGCTTCTTCGGCGGCAGCTTTGCCGTGGTATTGGGTGACCACGTCTAGGGCCAGGAGCTTTTGGCGATCGCGGGGGTTCTCTGGCAAATCGGCCAAATCCAGCTTGGTCAACTGGGTGAAGTAATCCTCAATCAAGGCATCGGGAACCTTCTCCAGCTTGGAATACATTGCCAGAGGCGCTTCGCCTAAGCCAACGTAGTTATTCAAAGACTTGGACATCTTCTGCTGACCATCCGTACCCAGCAGAATCGGCAGCAATAGGCCAAACTGCGGCGGACTGCCATCCTTGCGGCCAAAATGGCGTTGCAAGTCGCGCCCCACAGCAATATTGAACTTCTGGTCCGTGCCGCCCAACTCCACATCCGCCTCCACCGCCACCGAGTCATAGCCCTGCATTAGAGGGTAGAGAAACTCATGGAGAAAGATGGGACTCTCCTGCTTATAGCGCTTGTCAAAGCCTTCCTTGGCTAGCATTTGCCCCACGGTCATGGTGGCGAGCAGCTCCAGGATTTTATTCAGATCCAGATCTGACAACCATTCGGAGTTGTAGCGAATCTCCAGCTTGTCCTCGGAGAAGTCGAGGATGGGCTTGACTTGATCTAGATAGGTCTCCGCATTGTGCTTCACATCCGCCTCGGTCAGCTGCTTGCGCACCTCGGACTTGCCGGTGGGGTCGCCAATGCGAGCCGTGAAGTCGCCAATGATCAGTACTGCTTTGTGCCCCGCGTCCTGGAAGGCTCGCAGCTTCCGCATGGCGATACTGTGGCCAATGTGAATGTCGGCACCAGTGGGGTCAATGCCCAGCTTGATCCGCAGGGGCCGATCCGTGGCCTTCAAACGCGCCACAAGGTTTTCGCTGGGGTCGCTGGAGTCGGGCTGACTGGGGAAAATTTCGTTGGTACCGCGACTGAGCCAAGAGGGTAAATCCGTCACTGCTATTGAGGAAGAATGGGAAAAGTGGAGCGCTGAATGTCGCGAAGTCGCGGCCCGCCTATTATAGTGGCTAGATTAATCAGGAAAAGCCCTGTCAGTTTTGCACCGTCGAGGTTGACAAGCGGCTAGGTCGCGAGTCAAGTCGCTGACCGGTCACCCCAGGCTCAGATGATGTGGCGGATGCAATTGTGACCAGGGTTCAGCAAGATGATTAGGAACCTGTCCTAAAATCACCTGTACCGTCTGCGATAGATCTGCTGCTCCCTGAGCAGTCTTTTGCCCAGCAGCTTCTTTCTCAACTCAGATTGCCTGTCCTCCATCGTATTAAACGGAAATTGCGCTGTGTCCTCCAAAACCATGCAGGGTAAGCCTCGTCCCCGTCCCCAATCTCCACCGCCCCCATCCCTGCTGTTGACCATCATCGACACCCTAGGGAAACTCACAGGCGGCGCGTTTCTGGGAGCATTGGTGATTTCAAGCTCGCTGGTGGCAGGCAGTTTGGTTGGCCTGGCAACCAGCTTTCGCAACTTGCCCGATGTGCGAGGTATGAAGGGCTATGTGCCCACGGAAACCTCCTACATTTACGACATGAAGGGGGGCCTGCTTTCCAGCATCCATGACGAGGCCAACCGCCGCGTCATGCCCATGACCCGCATCTCGCCCCACCTCAAGCGAGCGGTGATTGCCATGGAGGACAGTCACTTTTATAACCACAACGGCATTAACCCCACCAGTATTGGCCGGGCCTTCATGGCCAACTTTACGAGCGGTGGTGTGGTTGAAGGGGGGTCTACCCTGACCATGCAGTTGATTAAGAACCTGTTCCTGAGCCCAGAGCGGGCCATTAGCCGTAAAGCTGCCGAGGCAGTCCTAGCCATTCGTCTGGAGCAAGTGCTCGATAAGGACGAGTTGTTTGAGCTGTATCTCAACCAGGTGTATTGGGGCCACAACACCTATGGCGCAGAGACTGCGGCCCAGAGCTATTTCAATAAGCCCGCAGAAGACTTGACCCTAGCCGAAGCAGCCATGATGGCAGGCTTTATTCAGGCACCAGAATCCTACAGCCCCTTCGATGGCAACTATAAGGTCTCTGAAGAAGGCTACAAGCTCGCCAAAGAACGTCAGTCCATTGTGTTGGGACGCATGCGCACCCTGGGCTGGATTAGCCCAGAAGAAGAAAAAGAAGCCAAGGCTCAACCCATTCGCCTGGGACGGGTGACCTCTTTTAGCGTGAGTAAGATGCCCTATGTTACCGAGGCGGTGGTGCAGGAGCTCACCGATCGCTTTGGTCGGGATGCTGTGCTCAAGGGCGGTATGAGAGTGCAAACCACCATCGATACTAAGCTCCAGCGCACCGCTGAGGATACGGTGAAGTATTGGGGAGAGCGAAATTATTACAGCGTGGGAGCCGATCAGATGGCCCTCGTGGCAGTAGACCCTCGCACCCACTACGTGAAGGCCATGGTGGGTGGAGTGGATTATGAAGATAACCAGTTCAACCGCGCGATCAATGCTGTGCGCCAGCCCGGTTCCTCCTTTAAGCCTTTTGTCTACTACCTGGCCCTGGCGAACAAGAAATACACCCCCAATACGCCCATCTCGGACACGAAGGTGAGCTATCCAGATGGTAGTGGCTGGTATACGCCCCGGAACTATGACAACAGCTTTTCAGGCTCTATGAGCCTGCGCAATGCCCTGGCTTATTCCCGCAACATTCCGGCGGTTCGCTTGGGTCAAGAAGTGGGCTTGGATAAGGTCGTAGAGCTATGTCGGATTCTGGGGATTGAAAGCCCAATGGAGCCGTTTATTTCTTTGCCGTTAGGCTCCACAGGAATTACTCCCCTGGAGATGGCGGGTGCCTATGCCACATTTGCCAGCGGTGGTTGGCAGTCCCCCACGACCTTTATTGCCCAGGTAACTGATAGCCGGGGGCGCATCATCCTAGACAATACGCCGAAGCCCCAGCTAGTGCTAGATCCCAAGGCTGTGTCTAACTTGACGAGTATGATGCAGACCGTGATCCAGAGTGGTACGGCGAAGAAGGCGGCGATCGGTCGTCCGGCGGCGGGCAAGACCGGTACGACAACTTCGGAGCGGGATGTCTGGTTTGTGGGCTATGTGCCCCAGCTTTCGACTTCGGTTTGGATTGGCAATGATAATTATTCTCCCCTGGGTCGTGGGGCGGGCGGGGGCTCGACGGCGGCTCCGGTATGGGCTGACTTTATGCGTCGTGCCTTGAAGGAGACGGCGGTGGAGCAGTTTCCGAAGCCCTAAGCTTAGGGCCTAAGGCTGGAGCAGGCTTTGTACCCAATGGAGGGAAGGTTCTTGAGTCAGTTCTAAACCTGCTTTTGCGGCCCCCTCTGCAAGCTCTGATGGACTAGCGATTGAGGGCTTGGAGGAGGGCTTGGAGGTCTGCACCTTTGCCGCCACCGCCATTGATTTCGTCCAGGCTGGGGGCACGGAATTCGATGGGACAACTGACAGCAATAAAGTGCTTGGCCTGGGAGTTGCTGACGGCTTTGAGGCCGACGGATAGGGAGAGGACGATCGCGCAGGCTTTCTCGCCTTCGGGGGTCTTATCCACTTTGCTCATCAGGGCAACGGGCTCCAATAGGGGTAAGGGGCGATCGCCGGTCCAAACAGTTAGGCTTTCGCGGAATTGTTGTTGGGGGGGCACCATGCTGATGTTTTGGGAGAGGCCTTCGTTGGGGGAGATCCGGGCCAGGGAGCGACTTTGGCTGCGCAGGTCCGTGAGGGTGCTCTCGCTCCACTTAATGAAGACGGCGTAGGTGCTGGTACGGTTTTGGATCGAGAGGCTGAGGCGGTCGAGGCGATCGCCTTCGGTGATGATGGAGCCACCGAGGTCGATTTGGATGCGATCGCTGAGGTTGAGGGGCTCAAGCTGACGCACCAGTTCTGCATTGAGGATGTCCTGCTGGGGGACCACCATGACTTTGCCAGCCCTGGCTTCTTCCCGGCGGGAGACGCGCTCGTCCAATACCGATTGACGGGCTCGGTAGAGGACATAGACCATTAGGGTGATGTAGACGATCAGAATAAGAAAGTCAAAGGAAGCCATAGGGGCGATCGGCTCAGATGCTGAAAGATCTACAGGGACAGGCAGGGGGACAATAACAATGCATTGGCGTTGGCCCTTGATAACATGCGCTGTAATTCTAGTCCATGGGGATGGGGATTTTTCGATGGGCTACGGAACGATTTGAGATAACTTTCTGGGTCTCTCATCCCTGAATGCTAGGGCATCGGCAGTAGGTAATCGGAAATGGCGAATCGATGGCTGGGTTCCAGCCTTGGACTCTGTGCGTTGGGGGGCCTGGCGATGGCCCTGGCGATGCCGCCCTATGGCTTATGGTTGTTGGCTTGGGTGGCGATTGTGCCGCTATGGCGATGGACTATGGCTTCGTCGGAGCTGGGCTGGAAGCAGCGCTTGGGCTATGCAGCGGTTTGGACGGTTTTGTATGAGGGGGTGACAACCCATTGGATTTGGGATTTGCATCCCCTGACGTGGATGGGGATTCCCTGGGTGCCGAGTGTGGCGATCGCCGTTTTTGCTTGGTTCGCGGTCGTGGTTTGGCGGGTGTTGTCAGTGATGCTGTGGACGCAGCTAACAGCCCGGTTGGGCCGGGGCAGATCTCCTGGGTTGCGGGTGCTGATAGGGGTGGCGATTTGCTGTGCGGTGGATTTGCTCTGGAGTTGTGGGCCGCTGTATTGGGCAAATTTTGGCCTGAGCCAGAGCCCTGGGAATTTGGCGATTTTGCAGTTGGGACGGTTGGGAGGCCCCGCGGCGGTGACGGGGGCGATCGTCGCAGTGAATGGATTGTTGGCAGAAGCTTGGTTGTTAACTCGTAAACCAGGTGTGGATATCGCTAATAACACTGGTTTCCCTTCAGTAAAGCTGAGGGGAAGCGATTCTGCTCAGTCTGCTAGGTTCCAGATGGGGCAAGCACCCAAGGTTTTGCGCAGCAGGAAAGCTGGGGCGAAGCAACTTTGGGGCGGGGCGCTACTGTTGGCGATCGCGCTCCATGGTCTAGGAGCCTTGATGTATAGCCAGGCCAAGGCATCGGTTGCGATCGAAGCGGCCACTGTGACTCCGGTGAAAATCGGCATTGTCCAGGGCAATGTACCAACGCGGGAGAAGCTGTCGGAAGTGGGGGTAAACCTGGGAGTGAGGCGCTATACCGAAGGATTTCGGGCGCTGGCAGAGCAGGGGGCAGAGGCGGTGTTGTTGCCAGAGGGGGCGTTGCCGTTTGTTTGGTCCCAGGGGCGGGAGCGCTGGGGAAAGGATTTGCTGGGGGCGATCGCGGATTATCCCGAGACGAAGCTATGGCTGGGGACGTTTGAGCGAGCTGAGGATGGGGAGTCGTTTAGCCAAAGCTTGCTGAGTTTAGGGGCGGATGGCAAGCCGACGGGGCGTTATAACAAGGTGAAGCTGGTGCCCCTGGGGGAATATCTACCGGGGGGAAGGGGGGTGCG
>CALIGI010000113.1 GCA_938021205.1 uncultured Pseudanabaenaceae cyanobacterium | reverse complement strand
CTGTGGTGGCTGCTGCGCTATCTGGGCCACGATCGCGTCGCAGTTCTAGATGGCGGCTGGAAGGCTTGGCAAGCAGCGGGCTACGACATCAGTACAAAGTTACCGGAACCTCGCCCCGGTAACTTTGTGCCCCGACCTCGGCCAGAAATGTTGGCCAGCAGAGAGGCTGTGCAGAGTCGGCCTGCCCAAACGCCTCTAATTGATTCGCGATCGCCCCAGCGCTATCGCGGCGAGGAAGAACCCATCGACCCCATTGCTGGCAGCATCCCTGGTGCTGTCAATCGCTTTTGGCAAGGCGTCACCGATGACTCCGGCTTTGCCCAACCCGCCGAGGAACAGGTCGCTCGCTGGAGCACGATCGCCCAGGCTGAGAAGCCTCCCATTGTTTATTGCGGCTCTGGGGTAACGGCCTGTGTGAACCTGCTGTCCATGGCAATAGCAGACATCGACAATGCTCAGCTCTACGTGGGTAGCTGGAGCGACTGGTGTGCCTATTTGACAGAGATGGAACTGGAGTAGGACGGGGATAAAGGGGTAAGTTGGAACCTACTGAATTGCATTCTGAACCTGAGCCCCTGTCCGATGAAGATCGCCACCTGGAACGTTAACTCTGTCCGCAGTCGCTTGGAGCATGTCACAGACTGGCTTCAAGAAAATCCAGTCGATGCGCTCTGTTTGCAAGAAACCAAGGTGGTTGAGGAACTGTTTCCTCGCGAAGCGATCGAGGCCCTGGGCTACCACTGCTATGTGTCTGGACAAAAGTCCTACAACGGCGTGGCGATCCTGACGAAGGAACCCATGGAGCAGGTGGATGTGGGCTTTGGGGCGATCGTCGATGCAGAGATTGTGGGGGACTTAGATACCCAAAAGCGAGTCATCAGCGGTGTGATCAAGGGCGTTCGCATCGTCAACCTCTACGTCCCCAATGGCTCCTCCGTTGGCAGTGAGAAGTTTGAGTACAAGCTCAACTGGCTCAACTTGCTAGGGACTTACCTGAAGACATTGCTGGAAAGTGAACCAGAGGTCAGCGTCTGTGGCGACTTCAACATCGCCTTCGAAGATAAGGACATCTATAAGGAAGACGGCGACAAGAGCATCGCCAAACATGTCATGTCTTCCCCGGTGGAGCGAGAGGCCCTGCAAACCCACATCTTCGACCAGGGCTTCATCGATGCCTTTCGCAAGTTCACCCCCGAGAAGGGGCATTACAGCTGGTGGGACTATCGCACAGCGGCTTTTAGAGGCGATCGCGGCTGGCGGATCGACCACCATTACGTCTCCCCAGCGCTGCATGAGGCGGCGATCGCTTGCACCATCGACAAGGCACCTCGCGGTCGCGAAAAGCCCAGCGACCACACACCGGTCATTTTGGAGCTGGATCGCTAGCCCCTAGGGAAATAGAGAGGCAACTATAGCAAACTGCATAAGCTCTACCTATAAACAGCATCAGGAAATACGAATGTTCTCTTTAAACCCGGTATTTACCGAACAAGGACAACTGACATAGCCCAAGGGCAGGGCGTTTCACTGTGTTCTTCATTACACTCTGCGAAGTTTCTCGGTGGACTTTGGCCTGAATACGGTTAAAAGATGCTGAGCATTGTCGTATGTTGTTGCTGCATGAAGTTTGATTAAGGAGTCGAGAGCTATTACTCCGACGACTTGACTGCGGTTTCCGCAATTTCATAACGCTTTCGTTAGTCTGTCCCAGCGTCTTTGCAAAGCCTCGTTTTGCAAATCAATTGGCACTGGTGACGCAACCAATAATCCATGAGGAGTGTGATTATGAAACGCTTTACTTCTGTTTTCGCTTTGGGCCTCGCTGCAACTCTGACCCTGGGCGGCTGCAACGCTGCTAAAGATGTTGCTGACGGTGCTCAAGGTGCTGTTGAAGGCGCAGCTGATGTAGCTGGCGATGTGGCTGGTGGTGCTGTTGATGCTGCTGGCGATGTGGCTGGTGCTGCTGGCGATGCCGCTGGTGGTGCTGTTGATGCAGTCACCGATGCTGCTGGCGACGCTGCTGGTGCTGCCGGTGGTGGTTTGGTTGCACTCAAAGATGGCGTGACTGGCATGACCAGCTCCATCACTTCCACCGTTGATTCTGTGAAGTCCGGCGACTTCGCTGCTGCGAAGGAGTCTTTCTCCGGCGTTGAGACCGCTTGGGGCAACCTCAAAGGGGTGATTCCTGGCGATACCGCTGGCATCGAAGCAAAAATTTCTGAAGTCAGCACCAGCTTGGCTTCTGATGCTCCTGACAAAGATTCCGTTCTGTCCTCCTTGGGCGGTCTGAAGGATCTGGTTGGCGGTTTGGTTGGTAACTAAGCTGAGTTCGACAGCCAAACAGCCGACCTCTTTCCCTAGCCCTTACTCCTAAAGGAGCAAGGGAACCGAACGCAAAACCGAGGGTTTTCAACTTGTCTCGGTTGCCCGTGACCTTAGGAGAGGGGCTAGGGGAGAGGATGTATTGCCTCTTGTCGAACTTAGGTTGGGGTAAGTCTTTGAGGGCAGCGATTAGAACTTGCGACAACAAACCCCACTGAAGTTTGATTTCAGTGGGGTTTGTTGGGGGATGAAATCTGGCGTTGCTTGAAGTTGCCTTAAGCAGGCGGGAAGAACAAAACGGGATGCCAGGATTGACGCAGAACCTGTGCTCCAAAGCTAGGAACTGACCAGTCTAGGAGACGATTGGTTTTGCGGTCGGAGATGGCGATCGCGCTAATATCCTCATCCGTTGCCGCAGCCATTATTTGTTCCATCAAGCCACCGCGACGGACCTGGGTGGTGACGCTCAGGCCTACGCTTTCCAAGTCGGCCTTGGCTTCCGCTAATGTTGCTTCCGCTTTGCCTTCGGGGTCGTCTTTGGGAAAACGACTGCCGGCTTCAATCACCCAAACCAGATAACAATGTTTAAGACCATTCGTAGGGTTTCGGGTGACTTGTTGCTTGAGTTCCTCTAAAAGATGATTGGCTGAGTCACTGCCGTCATAGGGCACCAGGAAGCTGCTAAACAGATTCTCACAGCGCAACTTCAGCTCCTCCACCATGTAGGTGGAGACTACCGGAGGGCGCATGATCAACAAGGGCCGTTTGAGTTGGTGGGCCAGGGCTGATGAGGTGCTACCAAACATCTTTTGAGTCAGGAGGCTGCGAATGGGAGAACCCAGTAGCACCAGCTCAGAATCATACTTTTTCACCATGGCGATGATGGCTTCTTTGGGGCCACCCGAATCCACTTCTACTGACACTTCTATGCCGTCGATATTGGCTGCGATCGCAGGAGCCAATATATCCCTGGCCCGTTGGACAGCAGCTTGGTCTTCTTTGGGTATTTCACAGTCATCATCCAGGGGAGCGCTGTGTAAGAACGTCACCTGCTTAATCCCGGCGGTGGCGAGCTGGGGAATGAAGTTGACCAAGCGATTGATACCGTCGCCTAGGTCCGTGCAGATCAAAATCCGTTGGAACATAGCCTCACAGGGTCTGGGTAGATGAATCGTAAGCTCTAAAGCCCGGCCAGGGTTGCTGGGGGGCAGAGTCTGGGTCACAGAATGCCAAAGAAAAAGCACACCCTAGAACTCCTTAGTTCCATTGTGCGCTTTTCCCATTCAATTTGTAAGTCTCACGAATTTTGAGTCTTTAATCTCTAGGCGTTGACCCGACGTTCGTAGGCTGGAATGCTCTCGTAATAGTTCTCGGGGTGATGGAGGTGGCAGCGCTCTGCAATCTCTTTCATCATGGCGAAATTGAATTCCCGCTCAATCAGGTGGGGACCCCAGTTTTCCTGCAGGCTGGCATGGGCTTGGCGCAGCTTGTAGGAGGGGATGCCAGTGCTGACATGGTGAGGGATGTGAACGTTGATGTCGTGGCAGAGGAACTCAACCCAGGCAGGGTATTTACAGTGGACGGTGCCGGTGAGTTGGGATTCTGCTTCGTTCCACTCAGCTGCAGGACGGTAAGGGATATCAGGTGCGGTGTGGTGAACGATGGTGAAGGTGCTCATCCAGAAGTGATAACCCACCCAAGGCATGAACCAAAATTTGAAGACGCCCCAGGCCCCCAAGGTGGCAAACATGATGGGGAAGACGATCACCATGGTCGTTAGCACCAGTAGTGCCGAAAAGCGCACCTGCTCCCGCTGCTTACCTTCAAACTGCTTCCAGTTGAAATGGCGGCTCAATTGGTGGCCGATGGAACCAATCCACCAGAACCAACCGCGCACCTGGTGGTAGCCCCACTGCAGCGCCTTAGGCGTTGCATCGTAGGTCTCAGTCAGCATGGGGGTCCAGGCGTTGTCCTCCTCAAGCTTGTTGGTGTGCTTGTGGTGGTGGTTATGAAGAATGCGCCAGGCATGGAAGGGGTAAATCAAAGGCAGGAAGGCAATGTGCCCCACCCAGTTATTAACCTTCGTGCTCTTGAAGAAAGAGCGGTGGCCGCAGTCATGGCCAATCACAAAGAAGCCAGTCAGCGCGGTGCCAGTCAGGAACCAAGCAAAGGGCAAGAGATACCAAGGACAAACCGCAAGCAGCGCGTAGGAAGCAGCTACGCTAATTACGCTGATGGCAATCATGCTGATTGCTTTGCCTGTGTCCTTTTCGAAAACTTCTGCGGGTAGAGACCGAATCACAGTCCGCAGTTTTAAGTTGGGATCGAGGGGAGGCGCGATCGGTGTCGGAAACGCCTGGGAAACGCGGGGCTCTACCGGAAGCGAAGTAGTCATGCAGTTCCTGTCCTGGTCAGCAATTCTGAGAAGTGTTACAGATTACGAAGTAACTTCTTCAAAACTTTTGGATCGTAACATGATTCTTCAGGTATTCCCAGCAGTAAATCTACTCCAAGCCTTTTGGAGCATGGGTTTTACTGGTATTCCTGGTATTCGACTGACAGATGAGCAATTGATCGCAGATTTTGCATTTCCCGCTTAGGTCAGCTAAATACGACGAAGATCACAGGAAAAGTAATGTTGCCTGTGATACTTTTTGGACGCGGTGAGGGAATATTCTTTAATTCCTCTTCGTTTGATGTCCAGGTGACGCTCGCAATGGGTCTATCTCTTTTCTCGCAATACCACATTCGGCAACTACTTCACCTGTATCGCGATCGCCTGCGTCTCGTTGCAGCGCCAGGGCGCGACCTCGCTGCGAGTGAACATGCCGATCTCAATGCTGTTGTTGAAGGTCTCTATCTGGAAGAAGCAGAAATTGAGCAAGTGTTCCAACAACTCAACTTATTGGCTCGTATGCATGCTTCTGTTAGTGGGCGTTTTTCTACAAGCTCTGTTTCCCATAAAACCGGTTTTCAAAGGGAATTGGAAATTCAGATTTTACGGCTATTGGGCTTGGAGCTCATGCCCCAGCCTGTGATGGCTTAGCTCCCTCCAACTCTCTCTCAGAAACGATTAGATAGTTCGACGGCCCCTTAATCTCGATTAAAACTCGCTAACAAAAACGAGCAATGCCAATCCAATAGCATTGCTCGTTTTTGTTACGTCTTCTGGGCCAACCCATGGAAGCCAGCCCGCTCAAGTGAAGTTTAGACGTTGGGCAACTTCACCTTTGTGGCGAGACCTAGGCGTCGCAGAAAGCTAATGGTCATCCAGGTAACGTCAATTTCCCACCATTGCAAGCCGTGACGCGCAGAGTACTGGAAGGCATGGTGGTTGTTGTGCCAGCCTTCGCCATAGGTCAGGAGGGCCACCCACCAGCAGTTGCGGGAGTTGTCGCCGGAATCGTGGGTGCGATAGCCAAACTTGTGGGTGGCGCTGTTCACAAACCAGGTGCAGTGATAAACCGCCACCAGCCGCACAAAGATGCCCCAGATGACGAAGGACCAACCGCCCATGGCAAACAAGCCGACGCCCAGCAGGATTTGCAAAGGTAGGAAGAAGCGATCGAAGAAGAGATAGACCGGATCGTTGGCAATGTCCTTGGTGTAACGCTCCAGCTGCTGCTTCGCAGGAATGTCGTAGCACATCCAACCGATGTGGCTCCACCAGAAGCCTAGGTTGGAGTTGTGATGGTCCATCTCTTCATCGGAGTGGGCATGGTGATGGCGATGGAGGCCAATCCATTCAATCGGGCTTGCCTGGCAAGACAGACTGCCGCAAAACACAAAGAAATATTCCAGCCATTTAGGCGTGGTGAAGCTGCGATGGGAGATCAGCCGATGCCAACCTAGGGTGATACCTAGGCAGCCGGTGAACCAATGGAGAAAGGCTGCTACACCAACTGCCTTCCAACTGAAGTTACCGGGTAAGAAGGCCAATAAAGCGGCCACATGCATTCCTCCCAGGAAGAGGATGGTCGGCCAAGTGGGCTTTAGTTTGGCAGGGCGTGGAGAGTTTGGGGGAGGGGAGATTACAGCAGTCATTAAAAAAGGAGAAGACAACAAGCATCCATTACCTGGAACACAGGGGCGATTAACCGAAAAATCGCGATTCCTGGGACCTAGATACCAGAGGGGATGGAGCGGACTTCAAGCTGCTGCCACCTTGCCGCATACTGAGTAGCTGTGCAGCAAACAACGGTGATCTCGGAGGAAGCATCCTGGGGGGTCGCTCGCTGCTCGTCTCGCTTTTAAAGAATGTAAAAAGGGAATTGATGAACAGCTCTGGAGGTCAATATATTCGCCAGGCAGAGGAGGAACTGTTACAAATCTTTTCGGGAATTGACGCTCAGGTCAAGGGCAATCTCCGTCGTATCTTGACGGCCTATCGTAATCATCGTGTGGGAGCCCATCATTTTTCTAGCGTGACAGGATATGGCCACGATGACCTGGGGCGAAAGGTTCTGGACCAAGTTTTTGCTGAAATAATGGGTGCAGAAGCGGCGATCGCCCGCATTCAATTTGTCTCTGGAACCCATGCAATTTCCACAGCTTTGTTTGGCGTCTTGCGTCCCGGAGACGAAATGTTGGCCGTCGTTGGGCCCCCCTACGACACCTTGGAAGAGGTGATTGGTCTGCGGGGTGAACACCAGGGCTCCCTCAAGGATTGGGGGGTGAGCTATCGCCAGCTTGAGCTGACGGAGCAGGGGGAGATGGATTGGAAAGGGCTTGAGACGGCGGTGGGCGATCGCACCCGCCTCGTCCACATCCAACGTTCCTGTGGCTATGACTGGCGCAGCAGCCTCTCCATTGACGAAGTGGAACGCATCATCACCAGCATCAAGTGCCAAAACCCCGACGTGATTTGTTTCGTGGATAACTGCTACGGCGAATTCATCGAAGACCGCGAGCCCACCATGGTGGGGGCAGACCTCATGGCTGGCTCTTTGATCAAAAATCCGGGTGGCACCATCGTTACCACGGGGGGCTACATCGTAGGCCGGGCAGACCTGGTTGAAACCTGTGCCTGTCGCCTCACTGCGCCGGGCGTGGGCAGCGAGGGAGGAGCAACCCTTAATCAGACCCGCGTCATGTTCCAAGGGCTGTTCCTGGCTCCCCAGATGGTTGCTGAGGCAATTAAAGGCACTCACCTCACCTCCCATGTCTTTGATGCTCTGGGCTATGAAGTTAGTCCCACCCCCTTTGAAAAACGGCGCGATATTATTCAGGCTGTGCGGTTGGGCAGTCCTGAAAAGCTGATGGCCTTTTGCAAGGCCATTCAGCAGCATTCCCCCATTGATGCCTATGTGGAGCCCGTGCCCGGTGAGCAGCCCGGCTATGACAGTCAGCTGGTGATGGCGGGGGGGACATTCATTGATGGCAGCACGTCGGAGTTTTCGGCGGATGGCCCCCTGCGAGAGCCTTACAACGTATTTGTCCAGGGCGGCACCCATTGGACCCATATGGCGATCGCCCTGGAAGCTGCCGTGGATGCAATTGGCCCTGTCTAGGTTTTTAAGATTGGGGCCAAAGCGGAGAGCTGTTCAGCAAAAAGCGCCCTGGGAAGAATTCCTCCCAGGACGCTGGTTAGCGGTTATTGAGTTGTAATCGAGACCGTTTAGTTACACAGCCTATTCAGCAGCTTTGGATACCGGTGCTACTTTTTTCTTGGTGGGTTTGGGCACTGGTGCGCGACGCTCACCGCCTGCACGGGGTTGGGGACGGCTGCTGCCACCGGGACGAGCGCCGGGACGACGGCCACCACTGCCTCCAGGACGACGGCCACCGCCGCCACCCTTGCGACCGGGACTACGCTTTTGGGGAATAGCCCCAATGCAGTTGCCACCTGTAATGACTAACTCATCGCCCTTGCGTGCCACCTTCAAGTCCCAAAAATGGTGAGCGGCCTTGGGGCCTAGCTTGCCTTTAAGGTTGAGCTTAAAGCCTCTGCTTTTTCCGTCGGCACGGGGAGCCTGCTTGATCTTGACGACCACGCTCTCCTTCTCCATGGACTGATAGACAACTTCACCGCGTACGGAGAAGAAGCCATCCTCCAAATCTGACGTGGACTTGATCGGAGGTTTCGGACGCATGGGACGGGCCAGGCCGTCCTCACTGGGCTGAACCTTTTCTTCCTTGAAGATTTCCTTCTGTAAGGTCTCGGGCTCCCACACACCAACGACCTGGACATGGAGCTGGGATTCCCGCTCCGGCGTTCGGGGATAGACAACCCAAAGGTGTTCGTCTTCTAGGTTGATGTGCTTTTTGACCAAACTCATGATGCGGCCTAGGAGCACAGCATCTAAGGTTGCACCATCTTCGGTGATGATACTGCCCTTGGTAATTTGCTCTTCGGAGGGATGATACTTGCCCCGCACCAAGCCAATGGCACGAAATTGCATCGGCTCACTGGGCTTTGGAATCGGCTCTTGGCGAAACGGTGCAGCATTGGCGTCTGCGCCGTTGGATGTTTCGCTAGGGGCTGCTGTCGCTGCTGTCTTAGCTGTCATGGGACCGGAAGATATTACGTGAACCGCTAAATAAATCGATAAGGGATGGTGAGCTCCCCATGCTGTCAATGGTTCGCATTGTCAGGCAAGTAGGGATATCGCCTTATCTAAGAGGCAACAGGAAGATGACCAATAGTACTGAATGACTCATTTGACCAAGTGTTCCCACGGGGTAAGTCATGCAAGCACGATTAACACAGATAGGGTAGCACCCAGATGGGTTAACCCAGGGAGGGGCCTCTATGTCCCCTCTAACTAGTTTGCCCACCTTTAACTCTCTAATCCAGAAAAAATCTGCGCTATCCGAAAAGTTTTTTCTAAATGAGGTAAAAAATACAACTTATGTCAGAAAAATACTGAGGCTAGGACCGCTGCTTCAGATGACCAGTGGCCTTGCTATGGGTCATTTCTCGATGGAGGTTGACCTTAAAGATAATGCGTTGTGATATCTAGATGCTGTCTCTCTTGTGGTTCGCTAAAGTGTCTGAATCAGTTGACGTAGGCGCAGCTTGGTTCAAAATAGGCACATTACACATCGTCAAATTGACTTTGTGGGCCTCTGGATCGAAGTGGGTGGGAACCTGTTTCTTTCGAAAGAGGTCTTAGATCGACTCCATCTGAGTTCCATAGAGGTAAGGACGTGGCAAATAAGCGGAGTAGCGGCTGGCTCATCAAATCCATTTTGGTGGTTTGTGTAATTTCCTTCCTGGGGCTTTCCATTGCACCGTTGCTGGGCAATGCTTTCCAGCGTTCTCCGGCAGGTTCCCAAGCTGAAGCTCAGGCAGACCTCTCCAATGATGAGGAGCAGCTATTACGGAAACAGGCTGAAGGATTCGAGTTGGTGCTCCAGCGTGAACCCGGTAATCAGACTGCTCTGCGCAGCTTGATGGATATTCGGCTCCAGCTGGGTGAGATTGAGGCGGTGATTCCCCACTTGGAAAAATTTGCAGAACTTAACCAGGACACTGGTGATTATTCTGTTTTGCTCGCTCAGGTGAAGCAGCAGACGGGTGATCGTGAAGGTGCAGCTCAAACCTACCGAACCTTGCTAGAAGCCAATCCCGGTAACCTTAATGCCCTCCAAGGTCTAGTGGCACTGTTACTTCAGGAAAATCGTCCCACTGCGGCAGTTAGCCTCCTTCAGGACACGCTTAAGCTGGCTCCTGAGGCGAATGAGGCTAAGCCTGGGACCATCGATGACTCTTCTGTGCAGTTGATTCTCGGCCAGGTCTACACCGAGCAAAAGCGCTATGACGAAGCGGTCTCGGTCTATGACGAGGTTCAGGAGAAGAACGCCCAGGATTTCCGTCCTGTGTTGGCTAAGGCGATCGTCTTTAAGACCGAAGGTAAGGAGAACGGTGTTTATGAGCCCTTGTTTGAGCAGGCGATGGCATTGGCTCCGGACCAGTATAAGGACCAAATTCAGCAGATGGCTAATGCAACCAATGCTCCTGACAGTGCAGGTGCAGCGGATGCTGGAGTTGCTCTAGAGGGAGAATCTACTCCTGCTGATGCATCTGTTCCTGCTACTGAGTAATAATCCTTTGCTCTTTGGTGTTCAACCCAAGCCAGTGGGTTGAACACTCGCTCCTCGTGTGTGGATCTGTTGAATCGAGCAATAAAACAAGAAACCCTTCGAAAGTTAACTTCCGAAGGGTTTCTTGCAGGGATTTTTTATTTTGACGGTGATTAATCGGAGCGATAGGATTTGAACCTACGACCCCCACTACCCCAA
>CALIGI010000112.1 GCA_938021205.1 uncultured Pseudanabaenaceae cyanobacterium | reverse complement strand
GCAAGCGGTAGCAGCTAGCAAGGTAGGAATCATCAACACGCCGAACCAACCTACATAGAGGCGGTTGTCGGTGGAGGTGACCCACTCGCAAAACTGAGACCACAGAGAAGCGCTTTCGCGGTTCTGAAGAGTGGTAGTCATGATTTCTCAAGTGATTTAAGTATTAGGGGGTTACCCCTACTCCTCCAATATAACAATCTTGATGTATTTTTGTAAACCTGAATAATGGCTTCTTAAGGTTTGACCCTGTTTCCTGGCTGTCTTTCTCATAAAGCGATTTCGCCGCTTTGTCTTTCATGGTTCATTGCGATCGCTCCATCACTTATAGCCCCGCATTCACGCTAGTTCCCACCTATGAATGCTTTAACCGCTGTAGCTATTGCAATTTTCGTCGAGAGCCTGGCGAAGATGAGTGGCTTGGCCTGGAGGTCGCGAGACAACGTCTGGCTGGGTTCTCAGCAGTTAGTGAACCATCAATGGAATGTCCAAGTTCGGTGAGTGCTCACTCATTAATTGAAGTTCTCATTCTGTCGGGAGAGGTTCATCCGCGCAGTGCTCGGCGCGGGGATTGGCTGAGACTTATATCTGAGCTGTGTGAGTTGGCGCTGGACAGTGGCTTTTTGCCCCATACCAATGCGGGGCCTTTGGCGCGGGCTGAGATGGCCCATTTGGCTGAGGTGAATGTTTCTATGGGGCTGATGCTGGAGCAGTTGACCCCTGCGTTGCTCGAAACGGTTCATCGCCATGCGCCGAGTAAGGAGCCGGAGCTGCGCTTGCAGCAGTTGGTTTGGGCGGGGGAGTTGGGAATTCCGTTTACGACGGGGGTGTTGCTGGGGATTGGAGAGACTGTGGCGGATCGACGAGAGACGTTGGAGGCGATCGCTGAAGTTCACCAACAATGGGGCCATATCCAAGAAGTCATCCTCCAACCCCACAGCCCTGGTCAGCGGCAGCTTTTTCCAGGAGATGCTTGCGATGCAGATGCCTTTTTAGCGACGGTGGAGCTGGCCAGGGATATCTTGCCAGACAGCATTGCCCTGCAAATTCCGCCGAACTTGGCTCGGGATGCCCCGCTTTTACGCAATTGCTTGGTGGCTGGGGTGACGGATCTAGGAGGCTTGGTTCCCATGGATGAGGTCAATCCCGATTATGAGCATCACAGCTTAGAACAACTGACTTCGCTGCTGGTGGGGTGGGGCTATGAGCTGAAGCCCCGCTTGCCGGTGTACCCCCAATATATTGATGGTCTTAGTCCGAAGTTGCGCGATCGCTGCCGAGCAATTCAAGCTGCGTTGTGACAGCTGCTTGGCAAGGAGCAAATGAGAGTCGATGGAGTGGAGTCAGTCCCAGATCGGCAATGGCTTGGCGATGTTGCTTGGTGCCGTAGCCTTTGTGGCGCTCAAAGCCGTATCCGGGGTAGCGGTCTCCTAGGCGGATGATGAGGCGATCGCGCCAGACTTTGGCAATGATGCTGGCAGCAGCAATGGCAGGCTCGAGGGCATCACCGCCCACTACCGTTCGCTGGGGATAGGGAAGCTTGGGAATGAGACGATTGCCATCGACAAGGCAGGCTAGGGGCTGGGGCTCCAGTTTCTGTAAGGCGCGGGTCATGGCCAAGAGGGAGGCCTGAAGAATATTGATGCGATCAATTTCGGCCACGCTGGAGATGCCTAAGGCCCAATCTGTGGCTTGATCGCGGATGAGAATGTCGAGGCGATCGCGTTGTTCTGCTGAGAGCTTCTTGCTATCCGTGAGTCCCTCACCCCGGAGCCCTGCAATGGCCGAGGTCGGCAAAATCACAGCGGCGGCCACGACGGGTCCAAAGAGACAGCCACGCCCCACTTCGTCAACACCCGCTGGATTGGACCAGAGGTTGTCGGTTTGGGGGGAGCGTGGCTGTTTCTTGGCCATGGATATCGTTGCTGGGTGAGGCCGCTAGTCGTCAGACTTCTTGGCAGAGGAACGACGACGACGGCGACGCACTGGAGCTTCTTCGGCTTCCTCCACTGGAGAAGGTTTGCTTTCGCTAGCCTCAATTTCTGGGGAGTCTGCGGATTTTCGGCGGCTTCGGAGGCGGCGAGAAGAACCACGCTTTGGCTTGCTGTCCTGGGTGTCGAGAGCGGTATCCTCTTCTGTGGTCGGATTGATATTGAGAGCCTCATTCATCATGGCTTCGACGCTGTTGCTAGGGGCCTCCCGTTTGTTGCGGGGACGGCGGCGGCTAATGACTCGCCGGGCAGAGACTTCTGTTTCCGCCTTGTCCTCGGGGCTGTTGTCTTCAGGGCTGGCACTGTAGATGAGTTGACCTCGGGTGTCATCTGCTTCTTCGGTTTCTGGTTTCACCGCTACTGTCGGAGTCTCGTCTACTACCGTCTCTTTTGCGGTCGCAGTTTCTTCGGGCGGCGTTTCTCCGGGCAGGGTCACGGTCACCAATGCGGATTGAGGATCAATCTCAGAATCCTTAAGGATGAGCGGAGATACACCTAGCCAAGCGTAGACATCTTGCTCATCGGTTGTCATTTCTACGACCACGGGGTCGAGCTGGCGACTACTGCTCCGTTCGCGCCGTCCTCGGAGCTCTCCGGAGACATCGCGGGATTCCCGAGGTTCTCTGGATTCCCGAGGCTCTCTGGATTCCCGAGGCTCTCTGAATTCCTGAGAATCTCTGCTGTCACGACTGTCTGCTTCTGGGCTGATTCGTTCGGTTATTTCACTTCCGCGACGACGGCGACGACGGTTGCGATCGGGCAAGAATCTGTTTTCTTCTTCGCTTTCACTGCGGTCTTCGCGAGCCTCGCGGATGGTTGGTGCAGCAGCTCCGGTATCTAAGCTGGGACGAAGATCCCGGGGCGATCGCCCATTGCTGCGGCTATCGGAGCGTGAACCTCGGCGACTTCTGGGGGCTGCCCGTTCAATGGAAAGCCGTTCGCCGGGCAGAGAGTCCTGCTCCTCCATATCCTCTTCTCCCTGGGCCGTTTGGCCGGGGAGAAGCACCAAATGACCCAAGCCACTACAGCTAGGACAGGGCTGACCGAACAGTTCGTAGATGTTTTGCCCCTGGCGTTTACGGGTAAGTTCAACCAGACCTAGCTCGGTGAGTTGAGCGATTTGAGGGCGAGATTTGTCGGGTTTGAGTTCCTTGGTGAAATGCTCCAGCACCCGGAGTTGATCGCTGCGGTGGTCCATGTCGATGAAGTCCACCACGATCACCCCAGCCAGGTTGCGCAATCGTAGCTGGCGAGCGAGCTCTGTGGCGGCCTCAAAGTTAGTCCAGAGCACCGTTTCTCGGGAGGTTGCTGAGCGGGTGAAGGAGCCGGAGTTCACATCTACCACCACAAGGGCTTCGGTGGGTTCAATGATGAGATAGCCGCCGGAGGGAAGGTCTACGCGGGGCTTGAGGGATTCCCGAATGGCTGCGTTGACACGGAAATGTTCCAGGACATGGTCGGGACCAGAGTGGTGGTCGATCAAAATGCCTTGGGGCAACTGGCCGCTGCTCCAGCCCGCCAAGTATTGCTTGACTCGCTTGAGACCCGTGTGGGAATCCACGACGATGCGGTTGGCATCGGTGTTATAGGCATCCCGCAGTACCCGCTGGATGAAGTCGTCGTCGCGGTTCATCAGGGTGGGAGGCTGGGCCGTTTCCATCTCCTGCTGAATGTTTTCCCACTGCCCCATGAGCAGTTCAAGGTCCTCAATGATGGCTTCTTCATCCACACCATCGGCTTCGGTGCGAACCAGGAGGCCCATACCTGCGGGCTTAATGAAGACTGCTAGGGCACGCAAGCGGCTCCGTTCTGCTTCACTGCTAATTCGACGGGATAGGTTGACGCCCCGGCCAAAGGGCATGAGGACGATGTAGCGGCCGGGTAGGGAGACATTGCCAGTGAGGCGAGGTCCTTTATTACCGGTGGGCTCCTTCATCACCTGGACCAGAACTTTCTGGTGGGGGCGCAGTAGGTCGGTTATAGAACCACCGTTACGGCGGAGCTTGAGGGGGCCGAGGTCGCCCATATGGATAAAGCCATTCTTTTCGGTGTCGCCGATGTTGACGAAGGCGGCGTCGATGCTGGGCAGGACGTTCTCGACGCTGCCGAGATAAATGTCGCTGACTTGTTGGGTGCCCTTGGCGACGATGAGTTCTTGGATTTGGTCGTCTTCAAAGACGGCGGCAACGCGATGCTGCTCGGCAATAATGATTTGTTTAGCCATTCAAAGGAAATTCCTCAAAGATGTAGCGGGGAGGGAAAGGGGCTTCGGCATTAGACCTGCTCGCTAGGTCAATAAAACGCGATCGCCACCTACTCAAAATTCGGACAGGGACGGAAAGGCATCACTGATTTCGACCATTTCTTGAAGCAGAACCACCGCAGAGCTCACTTGCTGCTGCAACCCAGTCGAACTGGACGAGGAATGGTTAGATCAGAAATCGTGAGCCGATGCAAAAAAACTGGGGTCGAAAGGGGGCTGCGGCTGAGATCCAGGCCTGATGTTGAGGAAATGATCCAAGTCGCGACAGTCAGGTCTCCTGGGTAATGGTGTTTGTGGACGAGCGATCGCTAGCCAATACAATTAAAAATGGACAGTCACCCGGCGGTGAACCCATTAACAGTGGGATGTTAATAGCCAAATTACAATGGATATCCCTGGAGTTTTGGAGATGACTCTCGAGGCCTAGGGCGTTTGATTTTGGGACAATCCCGTAAATCATTCGCTGGCGCAACGGATGTTGGGCTGGCTAGACCTGAGACAGTCCCAGTCCCAGTTTTGAATTGTAGAAAGCTTGGCGGCAGTTCAATGTCGTATGCAAGGACGAGTTCGCCCTGCAACCCTTCTACTCATTGAGAAAGGTAACATCAGCGACATTTAATGCGGTTAAACCCTACCACAGGTTTTTGGTGCTGTCTAATTTGTTGTTTGTATTTGCCTCTAAAGTTGAAATGGAGCTGCTTTGATAGCGGTTTGCTTGCCCGTAGCTAATGCTTCCTGGGGAGCTGCTTTGTCTGGCTTTGGAGCGGGAGGTGTGAGCTTCAGTTCTTGGCGATGGGCCTTGATGAGTTGGAGCTGGGGAAGTTTGCTTGCAACGGGGTGAGCATTTTTCTCAAACAGCATCAGGAGTTGTTCGGGGCGGAGGATTGTTCCGTCGTTGCGGCAGCTCCCGGTGAACTTGAGGGCGACTTGGTGGGGCTCCAGGGTCCAGCTTTGTTGGGTCACCGCTTCGGGGGAGAGGATCTGGAGCTGGTGGAGGCGATCGCGGCCATTGAACACCTTGACCTTGCCAGATTTGCTGGTCTTGGCCAGCTCGACTTCTGTTGCGGCCATGAGGTTGTCAATCCAAGGCTGCCACTGGTCTTGGGAAATGGGCGCGAGTGGGGCTTCGTCGATGAGCTGCTCATCGATTTTGGCTTCGGACTCGGCTTCGGTGCCCTTCAGTTTTGGGGCGGTGCTGTACTTCGCCATCACCTGCTCAGCATCCGCCCAATGGCCTTCGACCACCATCAGATATTCCGCTTGATCTAATTGTTGGGCTACGGATGGATCTTTGATGCTGACTTCTTTGATGCTGTAGAGGCTCAGTCCCTCTGGTAGTTGATCGGCCAACTGTGCCTGGAAGTCCTCAGGGTCCATGGGGCGAGTTAATTCAATGTCCATGAGTTCTGCGCTGCTGCTCATGCCCAGGGGCAAGGCATTGGCTAGGGCAATGCGGGGACCGGGGTGGAAGCCGCCGGTAAAGGATATGGGAAGAGATGCACGGCGGAGGGCGCGGTCCAAGAGGCGCATCATGTCCAGGTGGCTGATCAGGGTCATGCTGCCCTGTTTACCGAAGTGAATTTGCAGGCGCTGAGCGCGGGTGTTGTCAGGTTTGGAGGTTCGCTGGATCTTGGGAATATCCATGGGGGGCACGACGACGTTGTGCCCAAAGTCCAGGCCGCAGACGCCACAGTGGGAGCAGCCCTCGAAGGAGCAGTCTGGGACGGTGGCGGCTTCGAGGGCCTTGAGCAGGTCATCCTTGAGCCATTGTTTGTCGATGCCGGTGTCCAGGTGGTCCCAGGGCAGGGGGGCGTCTAGCTGTTGGGTGAGGCGATCGCTATCCGCAGCCATTTCAGCTTCGGTGCGATTGCTATCCGGCTCGTCAAATAAATTCCATTCGCCAGACTCAACCTGGCGATATTTCCAAGACAAGCCTGCTTCATCAATGGCTTGAGCCCAGGCGGCATAGGCGTTATCGAGGCTTTCCCACCAGGAATCCATGCCAGCTCCCAGCTCCCAGGCGCGGCGGACGACTTGGGAGAGACGGCGATCGCCCCGACCGACAAAGTCCTCCATGGCCGAAATTCGCACATCGGTGAAATTCACCTTCACATTGCGAATGGTGTGGAACTCTTCCCGTAGCAAACGCTGCTTGCGGCGAAATTCATCGGTGGAGACGGAATGCCACTGGAAGGGCGTGTGGGGCTTGGGGGTGAAGTTGGAAATGGTGATGTTGAAGCTAATCTTGCGCTTGCGTCCCCGGCATTCCTGCTGGAGCCAGCGCACGGTCTCAGCGATGCCCAGTACATCGGCATCCAGCTCGCCGGGCAGGCCGACCATGAAGTAGAGCTTGATTTTCTCCCAGCCCTGGTTGTAGGCCGTCTTGATACCCCGAAGCAGTTCTTCGTTGGTGAGGCCTTTGTTGACGATGTCCCGCATGCGCTGGGTGCCTGCTTCCGGCGCGAAGGTGATGCCGGTTTTGCGGGTGCCGCCCATGATGTGGGCGATGTTTTCGTCGAAGCGATCGACGCGCTGGCTGGGGAGGGAGAGGGAAATATTTTCGGTTTTGAGCCGGTTTTTGACCTCGACGCCCACGGCGGGCAGGGCGAGATAGTCTGAGCAACTGAGGGAGAGCAGGGAAAACTCGTTGTAGCCTGTGGCCCGCATGCCCTTTTCGATCGCATCCACCACGGCTTCCGGTTCCACGTCGCGGGCGGGGCGGGTGAGCATACCGGGCTGGCAGAAGCGACAGCCTCGGGTGCAGCCCCGGCGGATTTCTACGGTGAGGCGATCGTGGACTGTCTCAATGTAGGGCACTAAGCCAATGGCATAGGCCGGGATAGGTGTAGCAACTCGACGCAGCACGCGGGCAGGCACTTCTGGTCGATTGGGATGAACCGAGCCATCCTTAGCCATGTCGTAGAAGCGAGGCACATAGACACCGGGCACTTGGGCCAGATCTAGCAGCGTAGCCTCGCGACCCAGTCCAGCTTCCTTGGCTTCATCTAGAACTAGGGCAATCTCCGGCAGCAGCTCCTCACCGTCGCCCATGGCAACAAAGTCAAAGAATTCAGCGTAGGGTTCTGGATTGGAAGTTGCAGTTTGTCCTCCAGCAAAGATGAAGGGAGCTCCGCCCTGCCAAGGTGCTTTGTCGTCCGCAGTGCGCTCTGCCCAGGTCAGGTCCACCTGACAGAGGGAGAGCATGTCGAGAATATTGGTGGCACCCAGCTCGTAGCTGAGGCTGAAGCCGAGGATGTCGAAGGTGTTGAGGGAGCGACGGGATTCGACGCCGAAGAGGGGGGTCTCGGTCTCGCGTAGCTTATCGGAGAGGTCAACGGCGGGGAGGTAGGCGCGATCGCACAATTGCCTCGGCTGGGCATTAATGATGTTGTAGAGAATGATGTGGCCCAGATTTGAGGAGCCCACTTCATAAATCTCGGGATAGGTGAGCGCCCAGCGAATATTGGCTGAGTCCCAGGGCTTGTGGATCGCTCCCAGCTCGTTGCCCAAGTAGCGGGCGGGGCGGTTAACCGCAGGGGTTACTAGCTGATCAACGGTCATCGGGGCCACGGCGGATCACTCCTGTCCAAGTTCCTGCGCGTTGTTGCCAACGGATACGCATTGCATAGGCCATTGTATGGGAACGTCACGGCATAAAGTACAGCTTGTTCGACTCGGACGTTGACTTCACAGGCTTGCTCGCCATGGCTTCAATGGTGAAGACGCTGAGATTCAGATCTACTGTATGACTTCGCTTTGATGGAACTCCGAACATCGTTAGGGATGTCGTCGGGGCGATCGCTTCCAATTCCAAAGCCCCTGACCCACTCCGTTAGAAGTTTGCCAGAGGCTTTGGCAGCACAGGGCTGGACGGATTGAAGGTTGTCTCTATGCTGCGACAGGCATCATGACAGGAGCTTGCTTCACAATTCTGAGGACCTGATCAAGCTGAGACATCTCCAGAACCATCTCTAGGGTCGGAGGGATGCAACAGAGCGTGAGGTCAAAGTTGTAACGCTGGGATAGCTGAATTGCAGAGACCAGGGTCATTAGACCCTCACTATCAATGGAATCAACCCGTTCAAAACTGATGAACATTGATGGGCTTTTATGACTATTTATAATGGAAATTAGCTGACTCTCAAGCTTCAATCCATAGCTTGCGTCTAAGGGTCCCTCAGGGCTTAGCACGATTCCATTTGAACCCACAACATGCATCTGCATGGACCACTCCTAATCGCTACCTAGATTTCACATCTCAAAGCCAGTTCGAAAACCGGTACAAGATGAGACGACCATAAGCGGCTTGTTTTGAACTGGCCAGTTCATCCTGGGCCTTTCTTTGAAACTTCACATTGCTCTGGGAACTGTTTAAAGCTTTGGGTAAGCATTTTTACGCAGCTTTTCCGAAGATCTTCTGATCTTTTGAGTTAGGTGTTGATTCATTACAGCACTATCACTCTGTGCAATGAAAATTCAATTGCCTAATATGCATATTCAAGGGCCTTAAACCATCTCTTTGTGATGAGGTCTAGTCAGGTTTTGCGTTTAATCTCTCACCACCAGGGCAGATAGAGTTTGCTCTATTTACTCCCTATGTTTTATTTATCAATAGGATTGGTATTTGCAATGGATGGTCAAATCGCAATTCGTCGCTTGGTCGAGAAAGCAATCTATCTTCGCCAGCTAACGCCGGAGATAGAAAACGAGATTAACTATGAACTCACTCGTAGCGGTTATATCTGTGAAGTGGGTTACGAAGCTTTGGAACTGTTGATGTCTGAGATGGATGCAGGTCGTATTCAGTTGGTTTCTAGCTATTAGTAGTTGTGTCTCTTTTGGAGGGTGAGCCTGCTGCTGTTTTTGGAAGTAGAGGTCTAGGTTAGAGAACTTCTAGCCAGGCTGGAGCAAGAGTTCCATAATGGAATTCAAATATCTTAAGATTTTCTTTGTATTTGATTGCCTGATAATTCCTTTGGAATGGTCTTGAAGTTGGAGGCCGGCTGATTGGTTGAGGTGAAATACCTCTAATTGTCGACTTTAAGTTTGTCTCTTCTTGCTTCTCTTCGCTGGTTTTGTTCGGTGGTATTGGATGATTACTTCCAGCATGTTTGTCTGTACTTGTGTTGTATCAATCGCTTCGAAATAGATGTCGATTGGATTCAAGTCAGTTTTGTTCTGAAGGATAGACTTTTGTTGAAGCGGTTTGGAGAGGCGGGCGATCGCGTCAGTGGGTAACCCCCTTGGCGTTAAACTGGCTGAGGTGGATTGACCTAATCCCCTCGCTTCATCCGCTGTTGTGGTTCTTGCTAATTGATGAGCTTGATCAATCAAGCTGGTGAGAATCCGATTGGGATTAGTTGTCGCCACTGATCATGCTCGCAATTCAGACTCCCCAGACGCAACATGGTAACGATTAACGAGAACTATCTAAAGCTCAAGGCGGGCTACCTCTTTCCCGAGATTGGGCGCCGCGTGAATGCTTTTGCTGAGGCGAATCCCAACGCCGCCATCATTAAACTGGGTATTGGCGATGTGACTGAGCCTCTGCCCCAGGCTTGCCGGGATGCCATGACCCAGGCGATTCAGGATATGGGGCAACGCGAGACCTTCAAGGGCTATGGACCTGAGCAAGGGTATCTCTGGTTGAGAGAGAAGATTGCCCAGCATGATTTTCAATCTCGGGGCTGCAATATCGATGCTTCTGAGATTTTTGTCTCCGATGGCTCCAAGTGCGATTGCGGCAACATCCTCGATATCCTCGGCGATGACAACAGCATTGCTGCAACTGACCCGGTCTATCCCGTTTATGTGGATACCAATGTCATGGCGGGTCATACCGGCGAAGCTGATGACAGCGGTAAGTACGGTGGTCTGACCTATTTGCCTATCTCGGCTGAGAATGATTTCACGGCTCAGATTCCCAGCGAGAAGGTCGATATCATCTACCTGTGTTTCCCAAATAACCCCACTGGGGCTGTGGCGACCAAGGAAAATCTCCAGGCTTGGGTTGACTACGCTAAAGCCAATGGCTCGCTGATTCTATTTGATGCGGCCTACGAGGCTTTCATCACGGATCCTTCTATTCCCCACTCGATTTATGAAATCGAAGGGGCCAGGGACTGTGCCATTGAATTCCGTTCTTTCTCCAAAAATGCTGGCTTCACTGGTACCCGCTGTGCTTTGACCGTTGTGCCCAAGAGCCTGACAGTCAAAGCTTCCAACGGTGAGGAGGTGCAGCTTTGGACGCTGTGGAATCGTCGCCAATGCACGAAGTTCAATGGTGTTTCCTACATCGTTCAGCGTGGTGCTGAGGCGGTTTATTCTCCCGAAGGTCAGGCGCAAATCAAGGAGCTGATTAGCTTTTATCTGGAGAACGCGCAGATTATTCGCGATCGCCTCTCCGCCGCAGGCCTCAAGGTTTACGGTGGTACGAACGCGCCCTACGTCTGGGTGAAGACGCCTGAAAGCCTAAGCAGCTGGGACTTCTTTGATAAGTTGCTTCAAGCCGCCAATGTGGTGGGTACGCCCGGTTCTGGCTTTGGTGCTGCGGGCGAAGGTTACTTCCGCATCTCGGCCTTCAATAGCCGAGCTAATGTGGAAGAGGCCATGGCTCGCATCACGGCAAATCTGAAGCTGTAGTCAGCTGTCGTCGATTGTTGGAACTGATGGTAGGGACGAGAAAATATGTCCCTACGATGTCTACGAAAGCGTCTCAAATGACTGAGGCGCTTTTGTCTTTCATGCTATGAGGCTAGGTCGCGATTTGCCCATTGCTGCTGCCAAACCTGGCGAATGAAGCGACGCAGATTCACGGCAGTTTCTGGATTCTTCTCTGTTTTTGGCTTCTCAGGATACAAATAGTTCAGCAATGGCAGTACTTCTGTATCAAGTGCGACGGTAAACAGTCCAGTGGGCCAGAGTAAGTGGGACTCTTCTCGCAGATCCTGGACTTGTTGACTGGAGATCTGAATATCAAAGTCCGACTCTGGCCAGGATTCGACAAGTACTAGGGGGCGGACCCAAAGCATGTTGCGGCTAGTGACATGGTCAATGACCTCTCCGTAGAGTCTGCTTTGGTCCTGGGTGAGACGAACAATTTGACCGGTGGGAAGGGGCATAGAGGCAGATAGATGGCGACATCCTGAATTCCGTCAAAGTATCGCTGCCGTTGGCTCCAGATGATCTCTCGACGGGCCGCTGAGAGAGTTATTGGGCTTCCAGGTGGAGACAATCTGGGAGTAATCTTTGAGGTGGCTTTTCGAATGAGAGGCGCTATTCTTAGGATAGTTGCAAATTGCTAGACTGATCGGTGCTTTGGGCTGGAATAGCCTTAGCCAGTCTGGCCAATCCTCAGGGGCATAATTCGCACTCACGCTGTCCAAGGTGGTTTGCCTGTGGTAGTTTGAGCCCCTGCGGCCCAAAAACTGAATTGGGCTAAGTTCTTTGAGCGAGCCGGTGCGATGGAGGACTCAATGCAGTTCCATTGTTTGCCTAATCTCGAAAGTCTGCTGTGGTAGGAGATTAATCCATGTCTACTCAATTAGTTGAAATGCGGGATACGACGGTGGTGCGTAAGCCTGCCCCCCGCTATCGCGTGCTATTGCATAACGATGATTACAACGGTATGGACCATGTTGTGATGGCCCTGATTCAAACGGTGCCGAGCCTGTCTCAGCCCCAGGCGATCGACATTATGATGTCGGCTCACCATGACGGAACGGCTCTAGTGATTACGGCTGCAATGGAGCCTGCGGAGTTTTACAGCGAGACGCTGAAGAGCCATGGCCTGAGCAGTTCGATTGAGCCTGATGATTAACGGCTTGGCTTGACGACCTTAGAGCATTGACAGGTGCGAGGCTTGGGACCGCTGCGTCATAAGATTGGGACCTAGATTCCAGTCGCTTCAGTTCCCTCCTATGCGCGTTGATGCTCTGCTAAAACCTTTTTTGAATTGGCCAGCACCCTTGCGAGTGTTGGCCTTTTTGTTTGTCTTGGCGTTGCTGTGGGCTCCCCTGGCGATTCCACTGTCGCTGTTAGTGACTGACCCGGATTGGCAGAGCATTGTGACGCTGCTGGTGCTATATTGCGAGTTTATTTGGCTAGTGCGGCGCTGGGCGATTGTTGCCTATGGGGAGGCGAGGCCTTTGGCCAGGTATGGGTTGTTGCGATCGCGCAATCTCTCCCACTGGGCGATCGGCTTTGCAACGGGGGCTGCCATGGTTTTCGCCATGTTTGGCCTGGAAATTGCGATGGGCTGGGCCAACTGGTTGGGACCCGGTATCAGCTTTCCTCGCATAGCTGTCGATGGATTACTTGTAGGCCTCGGGATTGGTTTTGCGGAGGAGTTGCTGTTCCGGGGCTGGATGCTGGATGAACTGGAGCAGGACTATCGCTGGGGGCAGGCCCTGTGGGGCAATGCGGTCGTTTTTGCGTTGCTGCATTTTCTCAAGCCCCTCGCTGAGGTGCTGCGTACTTGGCCACAGTTCTTTGGGCTGGTGCTGTTGGGTTTAATTATGGGTTTGGCAAAGCGAGCCACCCAGGGACGATTAGGTCTCACCATGGGGCTCCATGGGGGGCTGGTGGGGGGCTATTACTGGTTGAATGTTGGCGAACTGGTGGGTTTTACCAAACAGGTGCCCGATTGGGTGACTGGGGTGGATCGCAATCCGCTGGCGGGCTTAGTCGGTTTGGTGTTTTTGTCAGGGATGGCGGTGGTGTTGTGGTGGTTGAGCGATCGCAAGGTCGGAAATCGATGATCTGCGTTGGGCTGTGCTGGGACATGGCATTGCCATGTCCCTACCGTTGCGTTGGGTTAACGCCCTGCCCCAGCCAATTCTTTCTTCGCAGGTTTGACGGGGGCGGTTAGGGCTTCGGCTAATGGAGCCCGACCCAGTCGCTGCTCCAAGATATCCATTACTGTGCGACCAAAGTCCTCGTTGTTCTGACGAATGGCCTGGAGGCAAACATCACCAAAGAACTCACCCAACTTTCCAGGGTTCCACAGCAGCTTGGTGGCGACCCAGGGCAGATAAATAGCCAGGGGATTGTAATCCCGCTTAAGAATATTCTTCTCGAAGGCATATTCCTCCAAGTGGGTGTGAGGCTGTAAGCCGATGAAGAAGATCGCGGGTTCAACTTTGTCTGAGCCGAAGATCTCTTCTAACTCGCGGTGGTAGGCAATGGTTTGCTTAATGGTCTCGTCCCGCTCGTCGATGACGTTAAAGGAGTAGTTGACCGAGACCAGATCGTTGAAGCCCGCTGCCTTGAGGTCGCGGCAGTTTTGCAGAACGGATTTGAGGTTGTAACCCATGCGCATTTTGCGGACGAGCTCCTGGGAGCCACTGGTGATGCCAATCTCGAAGTAGTTCATGCCCGTGGCCACCATCAGCTCGCAGAGTCGAGGTGTCAGGTTATCGGCGCGGATGTAGGCGGCCCAGTTGATGTCATCCATGCCCGAGGCTTGGATTTTTTCTAGCAGTTCAATTGCGTCGGCGATGTAGCGCTTAGCAGGGATGAATTGGGCATCGGTGAACCAGAAGTTGCGCACGCCGCGATCGTAGAGCTGGCGCATTTCGGCCACGACCTCATCTGCGGGGTTGATGCGGACCTGCTTGCCTTCAACCACGGTGTAGATGCAGTAGCAGCAGTTGTGGGGACAGCCGCGCTTTGTTTGGACGCCGATGTAGAAGTCGGGGTCTTGGAGGTAGTAGTTAAAGGCGGGCCAAATTTCTTCGATGTAGTCGTAGTTGCAGGCTGTTTTTTCGATGGGGGTGGGCCATTCGTGGATTAGGCGATCGCGGGGCTCGGTCTCCCCCACCACGTAGCAGCGCTCCTGGCTAAAGTCTTCTTTACGAATCAGCTTCTCTAGTAGCGTTTCGCCTTCACCCACAGAGACAATCGCGCCCTTAGGCAACATCTGGGGCATCTGCTCATAGAAGACGCTCACCGCACCACCACCGACGACCACCTTGGCCTCGGGATTGTATTTGCGAGCGCGTTTGAGGCCGCGCTTAATCAAGGCCTCATTTTGTCGCAGCTCTGTTAAGTAGGTGCTAACCATGCGGGCACCACCCAGGGCACCTCGCAGCTTGATAAGGGGATTGCTTCCATAGGAAAATTCAAAGGCGTGCTGGAGGGGATTGCCGCCGCGACCGCCGACAGGAGCGTAGATCTGAATGTCACGCCAGGAGAACACCAGCAAGTTGGGCTTGAACTCGTCGATGCGCTCATCCAGAGTGGCGCTGAAGTCTAGGGGAGCCACGGTGCCCATGTCGAAAATGGACTGTTCTACATCGGGGAATTGTTTGTGGACGTGGTCCGCTAGGTAGACCACGCCGATGGGGAATATTGGATTGCAAGGAAGGCGCACGTAGAGAATGCGATCGGCCATGGCGATTTGGTCCACTGTTATTCCCCTGGAACGTCTCAGTTTATGAAGGATTGTTATATAAGTTCATCCTAGCACTGCCATTCAGGAGAAGGGGCGATTGGGATCTTCCAGGGGAAAATCTGCCAATGCAATTACCTCGGGTGTTGCAGCCTTTTGTCAGTGGTTGAGCTAAGCCTTCGAGGGCAACTGTCTTCTGCATGCTGGTAAGGAAATTTAGATCGTCATAACGATGTCTTAAGGCAGGGCTTATGGGAGACGGTATGCAGATTTACAGTAACAGCTAGAAAACTGGTGCTAGCCTGATCCCATCTTCAATTTCTCTCATCTTTGGAGTTCTCCACAGCCCACAAGGTTGGACAAGATTGATGAGTCTAATTCTTAAGGGATCGCAGCTTGGCGATCGCTCTCAAATAGACTTCCTCAAGTGATTTTGTGGTGTGAATTATTGGGGAAGTGCCGCTAGCCTCGGTTTGCAATCTTTAGGGATTTGCTCAACTGGGCTTTAACGATTCGGTGAATGCTGTCCGCTTTCGGCTTGATATTCCAAAATACCTTTAACTTGCTATGGCTCAGATTCTTGATTCGTTGAAAGATAATTCCGCCTCCGGAGTTTCGCTATGCTGCTATACCAACGTCGCGTCCAAGGTTCAGATTGCGCGCATCACCAATATTGAAAATTGGTATTTCGAGCGGGTGGTCTTTCCGGGACAGCGCTTAATGTTTCAGGCCCCGGCTGAAGCTCAGCTAGAGATCCATTCTGGGATGATGGCGAGCTCGATTATGTCTGACTCCATCGCCTGCTCTAAGTTGGTTGTGGATGAGGATGAGTTTTCTACTGAAGCGATGTTCCTGTTCGAGACCGTTCCAGGGGCGACTGAATTAGAAGGTGTTTCCCAGGCGGCGTAGGCTATTTGCTATTACGCATATAGTTTGAGTAAGCGGGTTCTTGGCGGTTGCCAGGAGCCTGCTTCTGCTTGGGGCTAATTGGGGGATAGCCGCTTTCTAGTAACGCAACGTTGCGTTCTGTGTTTTGTCGGGGTCTAGCCTTGCACCGCAGTCTGGTACTGGCCCTAATGGAGAAGGAGCAATCCTTCGTTTGAAATCCGGCCTGTTTTCGTGAATTTACCTTCGTTTATTTGGTTATGGCGTATTGCGGCTTGGGCCATGGGGCTGTCGCTGTTTGCCTATGCTATTCAGCTCTTGACGGGGCTGTTGTTTCGTTCTTTGGCGGGGTCTCATCCGTCGGCCCAGCGATCGCCTGAAGCCCTGGCAGGACTGTCGGGTCAACTTCGCAGTATTCACTGGCTCACAGGGTGGATTTTGGTCGGGCTTGTGCTCCTACTTCTCGCGATTGGTGTGGTGGGAACCCTGGGAGAGTTTGGCCATTTAGGCCAGTCCGTTCATTTGTTTGCGGGGTCGGCAGTGGTGGCATTGGTATTAGGCTCTGCGGGAAGTAGCCTCATGATTAATCGCCAGCCCTGGGCGCGTCCTCTGCATCTGACGCTCAACTTTATTTTGTGTGTAGCCTTCACCTGGGTTAGCTGGAGTGGCTGGACTGTGGTGCAGAAGTACTTGCCTTGAGGGCTGATGCTTGCTGAACTGGAGATGGCTAAGCCTAGTTGAACCGCTAATGCCATCTGAGGTCGGTTTTACATTTTCCCCATTCAGGTTAATGCCTGTTTCCATGGGTCACTATTGGCAACTAGAAGCGCCTCCCAAACTTGATAGCACTGCCATGTCTAAGCCCCGTAAGCCTGCTGCTGATAAGTCTGCAAAATCTACCCGTAGCCATTCCACAGGACAGCCCGATATAAAAAGGAAGGGGGATGTGAGCGGTAAACAGGGAGCCCCTGGGGACGGTATGGCCTCAAAGACTTCGAAGACTAAAGCGAATAAGGCAGCTACGACTGCCACGAAGTTGCGCAGTGCCAAATCAAAAAATGCTGCACTTGGGAGGGAGAATGCTTCTCGCAATATCAATCTTAAGGACCCTGATTACTACTTCAACCGTGAGCTGAGCTGGCTGGAGTTCAATCGTCGTGTTCTGGCAGAGGCACTGGACCCCCGTAATCCTTTGTTGGAGCGGGCGAAGTTTTTGGCGATCTTCAGCTCCAACCTGGATGAGCTGTTTATGGTGCGGGTGGCGGGGCTATTGCAACTCGTGGAGGCTGAGGTGGAGACTGTTACGCCTGATGGTCGCCAGCCAGCCGAGCAGCTCCAGGAGATTCGCGATCGCCTGGCTCCCATGGTTCATGAGCTACATGGCTTTTTTGCCCAAACACTGCGACCTCAATTGGCTGATGAGGGCATTTGTCTTTTGGATTACGACAGTCTCAATGAGGTGCAATGTGCCTACCTGCGTAACCATTTTGAGGGGCAAATCTTCCCCGTGTTAACGCCTTTGGCGGTGGACCCTGGTCATCCCTTCCCATTGATTTCTAACCTGAGCCTGAACCTGGCGGTTGTGGTGCGGGAAGCGGATACTCAGGAAACCCATTTTGCGCGGGTCAAGGTTCCGTCCAAATCTTTGCCTCGATTCATTCCCCTGCCAGAGCCACTGCGACCCTTGCACAATGGTAAGCCTGGGGCCTGGGCGGGAGTCCCGATCGAACAGGTGATTGCCCACCATCTGTCTTTTCTGTTTCCTGGCATGGAAATTATGGAATGCCATCCCTTCCGGGTCACACGTAATGCAGATCTGGATGTGGAAGAGGAAGAGGCAGATGATCTCATGCTTGCCATTGAGGAAGAGCTGCGCCGTCGCCGTTTGGGTCAGGGCTCTGTGGTGCGCCTGGAAGTGTTGGAGTCCATGCCGGAATTTGTGCGGGAGCGACTGCGGGAGCGTTTGGAACTGGATGCGAATAGCATTTATGCTCTGCCCGGCGAAGTCCTAGGGCTCAATGACCTGATGTTTCTGGTGGGTCTGCCTCGGAAGGCGCTGAAGGATGTTCCCTGGCCACCCGTGACGCCACGACCGTTCTTAGCTCCCAGTGACCCAGATCTGGACCCCGGTGAACATCGCAGCTTTTGGAGTGTGATCCGCCATGGAGACCAGCTAATTCACCATCCCTACGAATCCTTTGTGGCGACGGTGCAGCGCTTTATTACGAAGGCTGCCCAGGATCCTGGGGTGCTGGCGATTAAGATGACGCTGTACCGTACGTCCGGTGATTCTCCCATTGTTAAGGCGCTGATTGCAGCGGCGGAAAATGGTAAGCAAGTGGTGGCCTTGGTGGAGCTGAAGGCTCGCTTTGATGAGGAAAACAATATCTTGTGGGCACGCAAGCTAGAGTCTGCTGGTGTCCATGTAGTCTACGGTTTGGTGGGCCTCAAAACTCACACCAAAATTACCCTGGTGGTCCGTCAAGAAAAGGATCGTATTCGTCGCTATGTCCATATTGGTACGGGCAACTACAACCCCAAGACGGCTCGCCTGTACACCGATATGGGCCTGCTGAGCTGTCGCGAGGATTTGGGGGCGGACCTGACTGATTTGTTCAATTACCTGACGGGCTATTCTCGCCAGCAGGCCTATCGCAAGTTGCTCGTGGCTCCAGTGAGCCTGCGATCGCGGATGCGGGAGCTAATCGAGCGAGAAATTGGCCATGCCACACAGGGCCGCAATGCTCGCATTTTGGTCAAGATGAATTCTTTAGTGGATCCTGAGCTGATTCGTGCGCTCTATCGGGCTTCCCAGGCAGGGGTGGAGGTTGATCTGATTCTTCGAGGGATTTGTTGCCTGCGGCCAGGGGTGCCGGGGGTGAGCGATCGCATTCGTGTGGTCAGCATCATTGGTCGTTTGCTGGAGCATTCCCGCATCTTCTACTTTGAAAATGATGACCCTGAGAGCAATGGTCCTGAAGTGTTCATTGGCAGTGCCGATTGGATGCCCCGCAACCTCAATCGTCGTGTGGAAGCAGTCACCCCGATCGAAGATCCGGCCTTGATCCAGGATATTGAGGAAATGCTAGCGGTGATGCTGGCTGATAATCGTCAAGCCTGGGACCTTCAGTCCAATGGCGAGTATGTGCAGCGTCGGCCAGGAGAGGACGAATTAGACCGATCCTCCCAGACCATGCTGATGGATATGGCGATACGGCGGGCCTCCCAGTCGTCGTTGTAAATAGGGCGATGGTCAGTCAATATGGCCCCAGTCAATGGCTCCGGTTATATCCCTTAGGAGGTTCATGATTTGCCAAAGCTAGGTGGGCAACTTTTGATGCAGCTCCGGATCTATAGGAACTGTTGCTGTTGAGTGGTTTAAATCCTGTCTGGGATAGGCTTTTGGCCTCTCGGGGGAACCACTGAGGCGATAGATTTTCCTCTGGCTATAATGAATCCGCCCTGTCGAGTCTAAAGAAGGCTATAGCTCTTTTAGGAAGAGGCTTTTAGACTTCTTTGACTCTTCTCTTTTGCCCTTTCTGGGCATATCACCTCAGGTGGCATTCATCATGGAAACGCTTCTCCGTGCTCGTGCGATCCAACGATTTGATTTTGATACTAGTTCCACGCGCTATCATGGCCAAAATGCCCTCTCTTTAGCACGTCTGGCCAAGCTGGCTTATAAGGACAATGTCACTATGGAGCAGGTGGTGACGGGCAAGCTGGGTTTTAATTATTTTCGGGTGTTTGCGGCTCAGGGGACTGAAGCTTATTTGATGGCGGATGACGAGAAGATGATCGTGGCGTTTCGCGGTAGCGATCAGATTCAGGATTGGTTAAATGATATTGATATTGATCTCATTGGTGGACCGATGGGGGGCAAGGTCCACGAAGGGTTTGCGCGGATGCTCCATTTTGTCTGGCGCGATCTTCAGGTTGCGATTCGGGAGTTGAAGGCGGAGGCGGCGGCCCAGAATCGTAGCCTGCCGTTGTGGGTGACGGGTCATAGCTTGGGGGCTGCCCTGGCGACGTTGGCGACGGCTTATTTGCGGGAAAAGGATCAGCCGGTGCAGGGGCTGTATAGCTTTGGCTCACCGAGGGTGGGCGATCGCGCTTTTGCTCGGCATTTCAATGGTGATTTTGGCGATAAGGCCTTTCGCGTTGTTAATAAGAACGATGTGATTACCCGTTTGCCGCCTCGGGCGTTGTCTTATAGCCATGTGGGGCAGCTATATTTCTTCGATGGGCTAGGTAAGCTGCATACGGATTCGACGGTGTGGTATCGCTTTTTGGATAGTGTGAAAATCCATGTGGCGGATCTGTTTGATATGGATTTCTCGGGGGTGGAGAATCATGCTGTGGCCTCCTATGTGCAGGCGACGTTTCGGGGTCGTTATGGACATCGGCCTGGGCTTGCGGCTTGATGATGGATGGATTTGTGGTGTTGCGGTGTTGCCGGTGCGTTTTGCTGCGCAGAAACGAACCCTATGGTAATGGTGGTGGGGCGGTTGGGGCTTATGATCGGGGGCGTTGCCTTTCGATTCTGACTTTGCCTCAGGGCTTTGGATATGGTTTTAGAGAATTTTCTGCTGTGCGATCGCGATCTCCCTGCGGAGCTGCTGGAACGCTATAGGTCGGCGGATGCGATCGCGGTGGATACGGAAACTATGGGGTTGAAGCCGGGGCGCGATCGGCTTTGTCTAGTGCAGCTCTGTGACCCAGATGGCTATGTCAGTGCGATGCGGGTGGAGCTGGGGCAAGGTGAAGCGCCGAATCTAAAGGCGCTGATGGAGGCGAAGGATATTACGAAAATTTTTCACTTTGCCCGCTTTGATATTGCGGCGCTGAAGAATCAGCTCGGGATTCAGACGGCACCGTTCTTTTGCACGAAGATTGCTAGTAAGTTAGCCCGGACCTATACCGGGAGCCATGGCTTGAAGTCCGTGGTGAAGGAGCTGGCGGGGGTGGAGCTGGATAAGACCGCCCAAAGCTCCGATTGGGGCAATGTGATGGCGCTGTCGGAGGAGCAGTTGGCCTATGCGGCCAATGATGTGCGCTATTTGATTGAGGTGCGGGAGAAGTTGATTGGGATGCTCCAGCGGGAGGGGCGTTGGGAGTTGGCCCAGGGCTGTATGGATTGTTTGCCAACGATCGTGGATTTGGATCTACGGCAGTTTGGCAATGTGTTTGAGCATTAATCTGTGGCGCTTAATAACTGCGTTGCAATCCTTGCCGCTGCCCCTGGCTCTCCCATGCGCAAACGGCCATTTTCGCTAATCCCCCGCAGCCGATCCGGGTCATTCATCACCCGGTCCATTACTTCTGGTAGCTGCGAGGGCTGCTCGACCAATATCACCGATGGCCCCAGCAACCGCGTTTGAGCTTCAGCAAAGGCTGACGTGAACTGAGGTCCTTCTCCCGGCAGGATGAATGCCGGTTTGCCTAGGCCCACGAACTGCTCCGTGGCGGTACCGGCCATGGCGATCGCCCCATCTGCCCCCTGCAAATAATCCCCAAAGCTCCGCTGGCTCAGCAGCAATCGATGCTGCCGCCGCCCAAAGACCAGGGCATCCTCTGGCAACCAATCGCCCCAGGCCCGCACTTCCGACTCCTCTAAGGACTGCCAGGCATGGATAGACAGCGCATTGACCAATTCGTCGCGGTCTAGCCCCGGCGTGACTGCTGCGAGGAAAATTAGCCCCCGCTCCCGTTCTCGATTGACGAGGGCTTTGACCGCTTCGAGAATCAGCTCCCAGTTGCGAAAGGCTTCTGGAGGGCGGGAGCCTGGCATGAGTAAGAGTTTGAGCCTGCCTTCTTGGGTGGCTTGTTGGGCGATTCCGGAGGAATCTAGCTTCGCTATCGCGGGGACAGAATGTTTCGCTTCTAGGCCATCCATCATGGGATTGCCTAGGTCATAGGCGGGGATGGGCCAGCGCTTGAGGACTTGGGTGGTGAGGCGATCGCGGGGAAATGCTCCCTTACAGCGAGGCCGACTCATCAGCCAACGTTCCCAGGGTAAGAAGATTGAGGCAGAGGTCGATTCTAGCTTGGCTCGCCAGCCCCCAGTGCGTTCCAGCGGCCCCTGCTCATCTCGCAAGTAATATTCCGACTTCGCTGTGCCGATAAAAGCGTAGTCCTGGCCACTCAGCCAGGCGAACAACAAAGGCACAATGTCACCCACAGCTAAAACCAAGGATTTCTGCGCCTTGTCTGCCTGGGCCAATTTGCCCCACTGCTTTGCCGTTTGAAGCTGCTGCCAGGTCAATTTCAGCAAGCCACCCTGAACATCCCGAGCCAGCTGCTTGCCATCCATATAAATGAAGCCACCGGAGGGCATCGCCTTACTCGGGCCTGCCAAATCAAAGCCTGCGCTGCCATAGGCCTTGCCTTCACCCACCAAGGGCAGGACTGAAATTTCTGCATTGGGAGCCTGGGCCTGAAGCTGTTGAAGAATGCGCATTGCAATCTGATCTTCGCCATGGCCGTTGCTTAAACACAAAAATCGCATCAATTACGGGTGATCCATCGGTGGGCATCTGCTAATATTAGAAGCCGAAAGGCACGGCGACATGGCCAAGTGGTAAGGCAAGGGTCTGCAAAATCCTCATCCCCCGGTTCGAATCCGGGTGTCGCCTTCAAAAACCCCGCTACTTCACCTGAAGTAGCGGGGTTTGTAGTCTAAATTTCCTACTTTGTAATGTGATGCGGGTAGGCAATTTGGCATATATTCGGATCAGCTCAGTACGACTGAGTGAGGCTTTTGGCATCGACTTTCGTCTTTGATAATTGATGCTGTATGTAGCTTGGGACACCTACCTCGCTATTGATAAGTCTGAGTCACAGCATCTATCTAGCTTAAATATGCGACAGGCAAGGTTTGGCCCCAGTCACCCAGTTCCAGGGTGTCTCCTCCTTTTGGGTATTTCCAAATACCGAGATTTAACGGTTAACTTCGTTATTCTCAGTTGCTCCCTCTGGTTAATGTCGAGTCACCATTTCCTGGGAGGCTTGCATCGTTCCTCTAACTGGATTGAGCAGCAACTAGCGGCAGGGCGTTTCGGCCATCTCCCTGGGGTTTTGACTTTTGCTGCGATCGCGGCCACCATCTTTTTCGTGCAGGAAGTTGAAAAACGCCGCCGCCGAAAGCCTTAGCTAGGGGCAGCGGCTTGCTAAACAATGGTTTTGATGGCTCGGGCGCTATTGAGGTAAGCCCAGTACTTCTCCTTCGCCAGCAACGACTTCGCCAACCTGCCAAGCGGCTAATCCTTGGCTCTTGAAGAATTTCATTACATCACTGGCAACAGCCGGGGGCACGATCACTACATAGCCCACGCCCATGTTGAAAGTCTCGAACATGGCGCGATCGCTCACATCCCCCGCTTCTTGCAACCAACGGAACACTGCAGATCGTTCCCAAGAATTCACATCAATCTGAATACTTGTCCCCGCTGTAAGGCAGCGCGGCAAATTCTCAGGCATGCCCCCGCCCGTATTGTGGGCCATGGCATGAATCTGCTCGCCCCAGGGCTGCTTCAGCGCCTCTAACACTGGCTTCACGTACAGCTGCGTCGGCGTTAGGAATACATCCCCCAAAGTTTTCTCGCCAAAGGCATCGACTTTGTCTGTCCAGCTCAGCCCCTGGGTCTCCACAATTTTGCGTACCAGGCTATAGCCATTGCTATGGACACCGCTGCTGGGCAGGGCAATCACGGCATCCCCCACGGCCACCTGGGAGCCATCAATAATCTTCGACTTTTCCACAATGGCGACACAGAAACCTGCCAGGTCATATTCTCCCTCGCCATAGAAGCCTGGCATTTCTGCCGTTTCTCCGCCCGACAGTGCGCAGCGTGATAGCTTACAGCCTTCTGCAATGCCACTGACCACGCCAGCCAGCTGATCCTCATTCAACTTGCCCGTGGCGATGTAATCGAGGAAAAACAGCGGCTCCGCGCCACAGGTCAGCACGTCATTGACGCACATGGCGACGAGGTCAATGCCCACGCTGTCGTGACGATCTAGTTGGTGAGCTAGCTTCAGCTTTGTGCCAACTCCATCGGTGCCTGAGACCAGGACTGGCTTCTTGTAACCTTCAGGAATTTCAAACAGTCCGCCAAAGCCCCCCAATCCGCCTAAAACGCCGGGGCGGTGGGTTTGGGCCACCATGTCCTTGATGCGCGAGACAAATTGCCGCCCCGCTTCAACATCTACACCCGCTGCCCGATAGTCCATGGTCGTTCCCTTTTCTTTCACTGGCGAATGCCGATGTCCTCGAAGCCACAGCGGCTCTTTCCACTGAGCCGCTGCTATCTGTTTAGCCCTGCGTTACTCAGAGAGAGGAGGCGATCGCAACTTTCCATTGTGCCGGGTTGTCCTACCAGAAGTCGCAAATTCGATTTTTTTTGAAATCAAGCTTTCTTAATGATTAGAAAACCTGATACTTCCAATAAGTATTATTCAGTGATTTTGCTGTTAATGGTCCGGAAACTTTGACTGAATTTGCCTAATGATTCATATCGATAAAATCTTGAAAGTTCTTTAATTCTAGACAGTTAAAAAAGCAACTTTAGATACGTAGGTGGGCTTAAATCTCTCTCTCTCATTAGTTTTCAGAAAGTCAATAATGGATGAAAAATCATTGAGCCACCCCAAAAATAGTAGTTAAGCAAAATTTTCTATCCTGTTCAGTAAATTGACCTATATGTGGCGTGGTAGTGGGTTTTCGAGTTTTTTCTGGGCATATTTAGGTTTAGAAAACTTCACTTCGCTTCTGGGATCATGCGATGTTCAGCATCAAATGTTCATGGTAGGGTCATGAAGTTATGTGAACTGGACGATACGAAAAGGCCTGCTTCTCGAAGCCGTCTCCCTTACCCGTCAAGTAAGTAGACCCAGTGATAAAGAAGAGCATCAGCAACTCTCCCGAACGTTGATCCAGGCGTCTCGTGAGCTGATTGCCCCAGAGCCTCTGCTGAATTCAATCTTCAAATATGCAATACAAACCTTTGGGCAACGCTGTTGCCGTTGTTCTGGCTTCTATGGTGGGTCTTGCCATCACTGCCAGTATCAAGCCGATTCAAGCTGAGACCTCCGATGATGCTGCTCGCGAAATTGCAGCTAGGGTTTCTGAAGAAGCTGACAGTGTTGCCCAGCCTGAGCCTGCCGTTCGTTCTGATGTCGCTAAGGTCGGTGAACCCGCTTCCCAGCAAGTTGAAACGCTGTCTGAAGTCGAGATTCCCGCGATCGCAAAAGTATTCCCCCACACCGCAGACGATAGGCAAGCCGCCACAGTCTACGTCCGCAATATTCCTGTTCTGACTTTCTTGGGCGAAGTCGTCGAAGCCGAGACGACTAAACAGAGCGCGACTGAGCAGCGCAAGCTTGCAGCCAATAAAATTGCTCCTCCCGATGCGGACCAGCCCCTTTGGAAAGCTAACAAGCTGGTTGCTGAGTTTAATCAGCTCAACCGGACTGGTGAAGTCAACGGAGAAGAGATCTCCGTCCGCTGGGAAGACGACCTGTACATCATTGAGCATGGTGAAGACATCCTCGTAACCCTTGATGACGATGCCATTCTCCCCGATACCACTGGTGCTGCTGCGGAAGATGCGCTCCAAGCCACTAACCGTTTGCGTCGCCTGCTGGGTCAAGAAGAAGCTGGACCTTTGACTCTCGTTGCCGACCTACCTGCGCCTCCAAAGCCTGAACCCAAGCAAGTTGTTGCCTACGGCGGCAGCTTCTACGAGCAAGGTGAGGCTTCTTGGTATGGCCCTGGCTTCCATGGACGCACCACTGCCAATGGTGAGAGCTATAATCAGTGGGCTATGACCGCAGCCCATAAGTACCTTCCCTTTGGCACTGTGGTGCGTGTGACCAACCTATATAGCGGTGCTGTTGCTGTAGTCCGCATCAACGATCGCGGTCCCTATGCCCACGGTCGCGTGATCGACCTCTCCGCTGCCGCAGCTAATGTCATCGGTATGGATGGCGTTGCTAGTGTTCGTATCGACATCTTGAACTAGGACTTTGTTCCCGGGCCTGCCTTCGCTGTCCCGAGAGCGTCCTATGATAAATGGGGCTTGTTTAACGGTTTATCCGTTAGACAGGTCCCATTGCTTTTGGTTTTTGTTGTGTGAGTCGCGGGGCGGAGAGGATTGTGCGCTGTTTTACGACCATTGCGGCCTTGCAGTGCCATCTTACTAAGCAGTCGATACGAGCTGTAGAAGCCAATGCTGTAACCCCTTATGTGGGTTTTGTACCGACGATGGGGGCGCTCCACATCGGTCACCAGAGCCTGATTGAACGGGCTAGGGCTGACAACGACATTGTGGTCGTTTCCATTTTTGTGAATCCGCTTCAGTTTGGCCCAGCGGAAGATTTGGGCAACTACCCTCGACCGCTGGATGCGGATAAGGCGCTCTGTGAGGCTGCTGGTGTGGATGTTTTATTCATGCCCACGCCGGACAGTCTTTATGGTGAAGCTGGGCAGGACCCCCAACACAAGCTCACCCAAGTCATTCCGCCCACCGCGATGATGAATTGCCTCTGTGGCAAATCTCGGACCGGGCATTTTGAGGGGGTGGCGACGGTGGTGACGAAGCTGCTGAGCATCGTCCGCCCGACGCGGGCCTACTTTGGTGAAAAGGATGCCCAGCAATTAGCAATTATTCGTCGCCTGGCTTTGGACCTTAACTTGCCAGGGCAGATTGTTGGTTGCCCCATTGTGCGAGAGCCCAGTGGCCTTGCCTATAGCTCCCGTAATGCCTACCTTTCAACGGATGAGCGTGAGCAAGCAACGGCGCTGAGTCAGGGCTTAAAGCTGGCCCAAGGGCGGTTTGAGCAAGGCGATCGCAATGCTGATGTTTTGAAAAAGTTAGTGCGAGAGTATGTGGAGTCCCAGCTGGGCTATCCACCGGAATACGTCGAGCTAGTGCATCCCGACAGCTTAGAATCGTTAGAGACCGTAGAGGAGATAGGACTTTTGGCGATCGCAGCCCAGGTCGGCACCGCCCGACTCATCGACAACACCGTATTGGCAGAGCGCAAGGCCATCATTGCCATTGACGGCCCGGCAGGCGCTGGCAAATCTACTGTCACCCGTCGCATTGCCCAGGCTCTGGGCTTGCGCTATCTGGACACCGGGGCGATGTACCGTGCCCTGACCTGGCTGGTGCTGGATGCGGGCATCGACATGGCCGATGAGGCGGCGGTGGCGGAGCTGATGGGCACCAGTGAGATTCGCTTTGAGTTTCCAGAGCTGAGCCAGGATGATGATGCACCTCAGCTAACTCGGGTGTGGGTCAATGGGACGGAGGTGACCCAGGCGATTCGGGAGCCCCATGTGAGCCGTAATGTGTCGGCGATCGCGGCCCAGCGCCTCGTCCGCGAGCATTTAGTAGAACAGCAGCGCCACTATGGTGTTGAAGGCAATATCGTTGCGGAAGGGCGCGACATTGGCACAACCGTTTTTCCCGATGCCGAGCTGAAAATTTTCCTCACCGCTACGAGTGCTGAGCGGGCCAGGCGTCGATTAGCAGATATGGAACAGCAGGGCCAGGAGTTACCGACGCTGGAGGATTTGGAGAAGGAGATTACGGAGCGCGACCATAAGGACAGCACCCGTGAGGTGTCGCCGTTGAAGAAGGCGGATGATGCGATCGAGGTGCTGACCGATGGCCTCACCATTGAGCAGGTGACGGATAAGATTGTGTCGCTTTATAAGAGTTTGGGCGATCGCTAACTTTTCTTATCCGATTGGCGAATTCGAGCTACTTTCCCTAAGTGTCTTCTTCAGATGAGACTTTTCTCAAGAAGCTGATTCTAAGGATCGTAGCTTCTCGGCCACTAGAATTTCAGTACGTGCTTAGAGCTCTGTTGCAATTGCTGCTATGTCTTCTGGCGAAAGAAGTTCACTCAGTTCCTCTTTCAACATGCCGATGAATTTCTTTTGGTTCACGTATTTTTGAACATTTGCAATGTAGGCACCCGCTTCCTGGCCTAGCTCAAAGCCAGCTTCGATATCACAGTCCGCTTGCTCTTCCAACGCCGCGAGCTGCAGCAAGCGCTGTCTATCAAGTCTAAAGGTCATCTTTTCTAAGTCCTCGTTCTCAATCGTGCTGCACTGGACTTCACAAGTCCACGATGTCGGTAGACGATTGGCTATACCACTCAAAGTCTCTCAACCTCTGGATGGCTGTAGTTTTGTCAGGGCTATTTCAAGTTAATCAGAGAAAGAAGATAGTCAAAATTGTATGAGCAGTCTCTAGCCGCCTTGGCCATGTTAGAGCAGCCAGCGGCTCGATAGGAGTTGAGTGCAAAATCCCGAGCAGCGGACATGCAATGGG
>CALIGI010000111.1 GCA_938021205.1 uncultured Pseudanabaenaceae cyanobacterium | reverse complement strand
CAGGGCTAGCTGAAGACCTTTGAAGGTGAGATCATTGGTACTGACGTAGCAATCTGCTTGACCTACGAAAACGCGAACGCCTGCTCCCGTGGAGATGCGAGGCGCAATGCTGGTGATGGCATCATCTTCAGCCAAGCAGTTGATGTAGTTGACGCGCTCTAGAAAAAATTCGATGAAGTCCGCACCAGCAGCCCGTCCGAGGCCCAGCAGAGTCGAAAATGTCTTTTCCCAATCGGCCCCAAAGTTTGTTTTGGCGGGGGCCGCCTCGGAATTGGAAATTGTGCTGGTCAAAATGGGTGGAGCAACTACCATGCGGGGCCTCTTGAAGCGTAGGTGGGCGCGAAACTGCACCGGGTTTTAGTCTAACAAAATCAAATAATTTAGTGAGGGCAAAGGAGAGCGGCTTTCCCTACTCGGGATTGTGATAGCAAAACGGCGATCGCTTCGCAACCTGACCTAGGAATTGCCACCATGATGTCCAACGTTCACAACCCGTAGCAGTATCTCAGCTCCCTTTATGCCGTTGCATCAGCGACGATTCCAAGCCTATAGATCTTCCTTGGAACGCTGCTGTGTTGACCAAATTTTCTAGTCGCCACGATTTATAGAAACATTACTGAGCCTGTGGGTTTATGTGTAAACACGGAGATTTCACGGCAGTCTAGATATACTTTAAGCAAAACATGTAAAAGCGACTGAGAAAGCCAACTTTGAGCATTTTGCCTATTTTCTCTCACCAAAGCTTGTAGCAATTTGTCAGCGGCGATCGCTCCCTCTCTATCCCACTGCCATCGTCGCTCAAGCGACTTTGCCAGTCCTCCCCTTCCTCTGTCCGTTCGTGAGTTTCATCCCTATGCCTGCTGCCCCCGGTGCATCTTCCCAAAGTTCATCTCCCCAGGGTTTATTCGCCTCCAACAGCCCAGCGCCAACGCAAATCAAAGCTCCTATCATGGATGCCTTTGGCAATCCGCTGGAACTACCGGCCTACATTTCTCCCCATCGGGTATTTGAACTATTGGATCAGGCATTACCCTTCGAAGTTTGTCTGTATCACCGAGTCATTCCCCTTGTATTAGAAGAGAGCCAACTGCACCTGGGCATGGTGGACATCCATGATGAACAGGCTTTGGACTACGTAAGCCGCATCGCCGCCTATCGCGATCGCACCATTACCCCAGTCCCATTAGCTGGGCATCTCCACCAAGTCTTGCTGTCGGCTTACCTGCACCACAGCAGCCAGCAGAAAGAGTCAGCGAACACATCGGTTGCGATTACCGAGGTTGCACCATCAGCCGTGATTCCTTCGGAAGCTTGTGTCGCAATTGCTTCCCCATCAAGTATTGCTTCCCCATCAAGCATCGTCCCCCCCCATGAGCTTGAGGGACTGTCCGCTGAAACGATGCCAGAGACTGCGCAAGCATCATCAGCCCCAGTCGTAACCTCGCTTAATCCCCAGCCCCAATCATTGGAGGAATGGGAACTAGAGACACTTTTCCCCACCAACACCACGGTCCAGGGCCAAAGTCTGGGGGAGCTCGGCATTCCAGAGAAAAGCTTCCAAACTGCCACGTTGGAAGTTGAGCAGCCCGGTCATCTGGAAACTCGGCCTATGTCTGGGGCTAAGGCAGAATCCATCGCCCAGCGTCAGCGGGAGCCAGCGCCAGCCATTAGCCAGCGCATGACGCTGATTTTGGATGAGACCGAAATCATGGCGGATTGTGCTCAGCTTGTCCAAGAAGAGATGGGTGAGCCGCCCACCTTAATTGAAGGCTTGGCACAGGGCGAAGGCAATCAGGCAACTGAAGCGGCTCGCCTGGGGCAATCTCGGGATATGGTGGAACAAATTCCATCCCTGACAGATAATCCAACTCTCCCTGCGAGGCTAGATCGTTTAATCAGTGGGGAACTGAGCCAGCGGGACTGGAACGCGATCGCCCATCTTCCCCCTAGCCTCATTCTCCAAGCCATGCTGGGCCGGATGCTCAAAGGCAACATCACCCGCCTGCGCATGGAACGCTGCCGCCGCCCCCAGAGCCATGGCGACTTGGCCCAACTATTTTGGAATCCCGCAGGCGTTCTCCAGCCCACCTGGAAGGAATTCTCCCTGGGCTCCTTTGGTGCTTTAGCTAAGGCCCTGCGAGAACTGGCTCAGCTACCCCTCGGCCCCATCCAGCGGCCGATCCAACGGGGGGCAATGCGTCGCTTCCAAGGTCAACCGATGCTCCTGTTGATGCAATTTCTCCCAGGAGCTAAAGTCGCTGCGATCGAGCTGCGCCTACTCCAAGGCAAAGCCCTGCGAGAATTTCAGCAGAGCCAAGCTAAAGACCTAGGCCGAGAAGCCCTGCTCACGGCCCAAACCCTCCAACACCAAGTCCAACAGCTCTTGGACCACCGTCAGCGCTACCCCGAATCTAGCGAAATTCCTGAGCAGCTTCTGACTGTAATTGGACAGCTGGAAAAAGCCATGGCAGGCAAAATCGTACAAGACCCTCTCGCCTGATCAGATAATGAAGGTTATTCAAGCCCTACGCTGTCCATGCCCTACGATCTGCCTCCTCCCGCCCTAGACAACGAGATTTACCTCACCCACTATCGCTGGATGAGCCGGGCGTTGGAACTGGCTGAAGCCGCTGGTCAGGCTGGAGAAGTTCCCGTGGGAGCTGTCGTTGTCGGCCCAGATGGAACCTGCCTCGCTGAAGGAGAAAATCGCCGCGAACGGGACCATGATCCCACCGCCCATGCCGAAATCGTCGCCCTACGTCGAGCAGGCGCAGCTCAGGGCCGCTGGTATCTCAAGAACTGCCATCTCTACGTCACTCTGGAGCCCTGCCCCATGTGCGCCGGAGCGATTCTCCAAGGACGGGTTCACAGCCTAATTTACGGCGCAGATGACCTCAAGGCCGGGGGAATCTGCGGAGCCATTAACCTCCCCCATAGCCCCGCCGCCCACCACAAGCTCAACGTCATCAGCGGCATCCTGGCCGAGCCCGCTAGCCAACAACTCAAACAATGGTTTCGCGATCGCCGCGCGCGCGCCCAGCCATAAAACCTGCACTGATAGCCTTGGCCGCATCCTTTGGTGTGTCCATCAATGGTCCCAGCGAGGCCTGACAAGTAACGATGTGAGTCGCAATATCTCGACCCCAAAGGCCTACACTACGACCTCCCTCAGAGGTTGTTTGAGAATTCGGCCCAGCGTCAAATTTGAAACCTCGGCCAGCCATGAAGCGTCGTAATCCCGTTAATTGGGGCAGCACCATTAGGTCATCCTGCTCCAGCTAGATGTCTTTCGCAAACAACCTCTCAAAGGATTTCCGGACTCCTGCGGATTACCAACGCAGATTGAATCGTTACGCTGTGGCTAACTCAGTCTAATCCTGAGCGCCTTCGCCTCTCTCTAGTCTTCGACCGAGATGTCATGCCCAAGCCCAGCTCTGGTTCTAACCGATACCTCAAAGCCCAGCTCCCCGCCCTGACCAAGCCTGTATTTTGGGCTTCAGCGAGTCTATTTGGGCTGTCCCTGCTGACCCTAGTGATCTTATTTCGTCAGCCCGACACAGCACTGAGTAACAGCGATCGCGATGCCGTCGTCAACCTGGACGAAAACGACAGCCTCACCCCAGAAGAACGGGCTAGAGCCGCAGAAATCGACGATCTCTCAGTCCTCCTCAAAGACCTAGACAAACGCAAAACCATTGATTCCGTCAGTGGTCGGCTGAATGAAACTCAAACGATAAATCTAGAGACTCCCAAGGCGATCGCAGACTTAGACAGCAGCCAGCCCATCACGAACTCATCAACCAGTCGCGGGGGAGACTTTCAGCAGCTTCCCCTGCTAGACCTCTCTCCCCAAAGCCAGGCCAATAGCAGCAGCAATACCTCGAGCAATACTGGCTTCATCGGCCTTGATCCCCGTAGCTCTGGGCAAGTCGGCGGCAATTCCACAGCCTCGACCGCCAACTCCATTACGCCCCTAGCTGCGGCCTTAGAACGCAATGGTTCGGCTGCTAATTCAAGCAGCATTTCCAGCGGCTTGAGCGAATCCATTCCCCCAGGCAGCACCTCAATTAGCTCTCCCACGCCTTCTGGTGGCCAACGCACCGGCTCGCTCTCCAATGGCGTCCAGCCCAACGGCAGCCCTACTTATACAGCCCCCCTCTCCACACCAACCCTACCGGCACCCAATTACAGCAACATCCAGGGTGCAACGCCACAAAACAGCAGCAACAACGCCTACAGCCAAATCCTCAACCCCAATGTGGTTGTGCCCACGGCTCCCCTGAGCCCCTCCCCCATTTCTCCAGCCCTTCCAGTCCAACCCGCCACCGCTAGCCCCAACCTTGGCAGCCCCCAGGTCAATCGCGGTAATGGCAGCGCGATCGCTCCCAGCTCCATTACCCAAACCCAAACCCAAACCCCAGTCTTTGGAGCACCCAGCAGCCCAACAACATTGCCTAGCATCCAAAATCCAGTCCCCACCTCTACCTCCAACTCCACACCCATTCGAGGCAGCGGCAATGGACAGATCGGAACCTTTGCCAATCCATAGCTAGGCCAACGTGGCCCAGCGCAGCCTCGCCTTACTTCAGCTTAGCCTTGAGCTTTTTCATGATGCTGGCCCTGCCAACGATCCTGACCTGCTCTGCTTCTTGTTGAACATACAGTCGTCCCGAAAGCCAAGCACCAGTAGGTCTTTGATAGACCTCCACTCGATCTTCTCGCTCGACCTCTAGGGTCTCAAAAAATAGCTGCTCCAGCGCCTGAGTCAACTGCTGTTGAAATGCAGTCCGCTCTCGGGCCTTCTTCGGCAAGGGTAACTCTAGAGCCACACTCCGGTTAAGCATCACCCCGACTCCCCCCGCGAAAAGCCCCAATAGTAAACCAGCCTGAACCGAAGTCGGATGGTTGTAAGGCAGTCCCATAGCCCTGGAAGCCGCCACACCGCCCAAGATGGCAGTCAGTCCAAAATAATAAGCAAATGTTGTAAAGACTCCAGGCCCGCTCACCATAACTCGCGTAATTCCATCAACGATTCCCCCATCATCCCCCAATGCAGCCATTCGTTAAACAGCAGAGCAGCCATCGTCAAAGTGCTGGCCTCTCTGGCTCCAAAGAGCTCGGGCGGGTGTGGATTGGCCTACCTCACCGGGGCAGATTGTACAGCGTCAAAACAACGGGGCAACCCGCCCCTTTCTCCGCTAAAGACGTCAACAATCCCACCGATTCCTAAAGAAAGGCCAAAATGCCGAAGCGATCGCTTCGGCATTTTGGCCTTTCTTTAGATTCATGTAATTAAAAGTTACAAATTTAGGTTCAAAATTGGTCTGATTTATTAAATCGTGCGTAACTGGAATGACACTCAGCGATCCCCAGAGAGAGGACACACAGACGAATCAGCAGAAGCAGCGATCGCAAATGCCCCGAGGGTCCTCACGACCTAGGAGACGACATCTCACAAAGGTGCTCACGAGACTCCTGGAGGACCTTCCCAGAGGCCGCAGCCAACTGAAGCTGGGTAAAAGCGTTCAAATCCTTAGAATCATACTTTCCCCGAAGAAGCTGCCGGAGCTCCTCCTCCGCAGAAATCGTCAGATAACCAGTTCGTATCGCTTGCCGGACAATATCGCAAATTTTTCCCATGGTGCTTTTCCCAAAGTGCCTATGACGAAAACCTGGAAGCTGCCTTGGTAAAGGCGACGCCACCTAACTCAACCAGGTAACAAACTCAATCCCCAGGACTCAACTGGATGGAGTGATACAGAAGCAAAGGGAAATATCCCTTTGAGGAACTTAAGCGCTTTATGGCGACCCGCTAGCATTAGAGCCAAAAGCTCCGGAGCGAGAGAGTTCCATGAATATACCTAATATATACCACTCAATATATAGGAACACTTGCTTAAGTTTGGTATCGGAGGTGCCAGAATGCAAGGCTCAAGCAGCCTCGCAACCTGCCGAGAGCTTTAATCTTGTTTCTTGTACCTCAAAGCCAAGATTGAACCAGGAACAACCCCTAAATAAATCTATTTCAAGCATTGAAATTAACAATATTGAAAGAGACTACATAAGTAACGATGGTTTCAAGAAAAGGATGTATTAGAAGTAACACTAATAAAACAAAAAATCCTGAAAGTCTCATTACAGAAAACAGGAGTCCAAGGACAAGAAAAGCCAGCACAGACTCACGATTTTCATTTCCTCAAGAGAACCTGAGTTCGACAAGAGGCAATACATCCTCTCCCCTAACCCCTCTCCTAAAGGAGCGGGGAACCGAGACAAGTTGAAAACCCTCGGTTTTGCGTTCGGTTCCCTTGCTCCTTTAGGAGTAAGGGTTAGGGAAAGAGGTCGGCTGTTTGGCTGTCGAACTCAGGTTCAAGAGACTAAAACCGTAGCGTCCTCCTGCCTCCTCCTTAGAAGGATAGACGCTAGAGAACCCAACGCCAATCAGCAAAAGTCGTAAATGAAGACCAAGAAACTAGAGGTATTTGTCGAGGCTTATTTGCCTATTTCAAGAATATAAGATGAGTTTCTCTTTAACAGAAATCAATTCATCTATATTTTTTCAAAGAAGAAAATTAGATGAAAAGCAATGCAACGCTTTCGACAATAGAATAAAGCAGCACACCGCCGAGTGAGCCAAACAAATAAATCTATATAGACAGTTTCCTTGTCAATCATCTAGCTATATTTTTTGAATCAATTCAGATGAATGAGTTTCAAGGATGCTGCTTACCTAATGCTTTACGAGTTTTTCATACCAGGGAAACATGAAGGACGTGGCTTTTTTGTGACGTGAGTCACTTTTGTGGCATGGCTAGCTACAAGAATGTAGAGCAATTATCAGACTCATATGAAAGGCCCATGAATGACAAAACAGGAGCAATATTGCAACGATCTCAAGGGGGAGAGCGCTTTCCATTTTCATTACTGTCAGGCATCTCTAGCTTGGATAAGCCATCGTTCTGTACTAGCCTGATGTATCCATTGGAAGCAAGTCGATATATCCAAATAAATTCTCGATTTCTCATCCTTTTCGATGCAGGGATAGTCACACCGGTAGAATAGGCATGCCCACCCCATAGATGCGGTATGTCAGATTTCGCGCTCATTCCAACGCCCCCAGAGGGATTTCGCTCCGGCTTTGTGGGACTCATTGGGCGCCCCAATGTAGGTAAGTCAACACTCCTCAATCAATTCGTCGGTCAAAAGGTCGCGATCACGTCCCCGGTGGCTCAAACCACCCGCAATCGCCTTCAGGGCATTTTGACCCAGGATCAGGCTCAGTTCATTTTTGTCGATACTCCTGGCATCCATAAGCCCCATCATCAACTGGGCAAGGTGTTGGTCAAGAATGCCTGTGCAGCAATTAATGCTGTGGATGTGGTGTTGTTTTTGGTAGATGGATTGGGGGTCGCGGGCCGAGGCGATCGCTTCGTCTTCGATATTCTGGCCCGCTCCGAAGCTAAGGTCATCCTCGGCATTAACAAAGCGGACGAGCAGCCTGAGAATCCCCAGTTCATCGACGACAGCTACGCAGCAATGGCTGCGGAGCAGAGTTGGCCTATCGCCAAGTTCTCAGCCCTGACCGGCGAGGGCTGTGCCGAGGTATTGGACATGCTGACGGAGCGCCTGGACCCTGGCCCCTATTACTATCCGCCAGACCTCGTCACCGATCAGCCCGAGCGTTTCATTATGGGTGAGCTGATTCGCGAGCAGATTTTGCTCCACACTCGCCAGGAAGTGCCCCATTCCGTGGCGATCGCGATCGACAAGGTCCACGAAACCGACAATGCCACCCACGTCATGGCCACCATCAACGTGGAGCGACCCTCCCAAAAGGGGATCATGCTGGGC
>CALIGI010000110.1 GCA_938021205.1 uncultured Pseudanabaenaceae cyanobacterium | reverse complement strand
TTTGAATCCACAATCTAGGGCGATATGGGAAATGGGAATCTCGGTAGATTGCAAAAGACTCAGCCCATGCTCCAGCCTGGTATTTTGCAGGATTTTTGAGAATCCTTGGCCGGATTTGGTGAGCCAACGCCGCATGGTTGCCTCGCTAATGGCGAAATGATCAGCCACTTCACTGGACCGCCAAGGATGGCTTAAATCGGTCTCAATCAGCCTTCGCACTTTGCTGAGGGGTTTCTCTTCTTCGTGGGGTGAGAGGTGAATCTTGTTAGACTTGAGCCAGATCAATGGCTCCAGCAGGCGATGCTGTCTGATCGGTTCTGGCATGTCAGTGTCTGCCAGCGTGGCTTGAATCGTCTTTAAGATTTGGCAGGATTGACCGCTAGCAGCGGATACGATTTGAATCCCCGCTGAGGCAGACTTTGGGGTTGGGTGAGAGAACACCGTTTCGATCATCTGCCGTGGAAAGCAAACGCCAGTGGCTCGATAATCTTTGCCCAGCACGGGGCGGTTTTCCATTGTGACCATCGACCCAGGCGGGAATATGATCACGTCTTCAGGCTGGCCAATCAGTTCTCCGTTGATCGGGCACAAGACCCGTTTGCTACCGACCTGAATGAAGAACAAAAAGGTGTGTTGAAAATAGAGGTCAGTAAAGGTCGCTGTCGTGGCCTGGGAGATTTCCAGTACCGAGACATCAGGATTAGCGCTGGCTGCTGACTCGGTAATGATTTCATCGGTCGGTCTATGTTCCATACCTTTGAATGAAATCGCTTACTAAAGAAAGCAAGTCTAGCGGGGAAAGCTGCCTTGGAGAAACTGATGGAAAGCTAACTTTGCCTATTAACTGCTGCTGTTCACTGTTCTATCATGACCGACACTTGTAAAGATCGGCATACATGGACATTGATAGGCCTCTGTCTCAAAGCGTATCTCTAGTTCGAGGCATAGCATTGGGTTTATGCCGTAAAGAAATCAATCATTATCGTCGACGTGTTTAGTAAGAGCTCCAGACTATCTGTCTCTCTAAATAAACCGATGCGCTTACGAAAGGCAGGATTCAGGATTAACGGTAAATCCATAAAGCTGAAATGATTGGCTGAGCTTAGTGAATGCTTTTTTACATTGGCATGACATGCAAATTGCTCGATCCGCATTTGGTCTTTTGCCATCACTACGTCAAAGCTGCTTTGTCGCTTATTTCCTTTAGATGCATATTTGTCCCTATTGGACAATATTAATAAGAAATCTTTTCCTGTATTGGCAACGTCAATCTGATCCAGATACAGAAAGCCATCGAGATTAGCACTTTTAGAAATTCGTGTGTCTTGCCCACAGGCCAAAAAACTAGCGGAACCACCGGACGAATGCCCGGTAGCAAATATTTTAGTTGGATCGATCTTTTGATGTAGCCATGAATCGGGAGTGGCATTTAGAATGAGCAATTCGTCTAAAGCTGCAGATAGATTATTCGCTTTTTGTTCAGTGATCTCAGCAAAGAGCTCGTCTGCACGCTCAATATCATTGAAGTCCACTGGGTCAAACGCAACTGCCGTTCCATCGACCAGCAAAGTTACAGAACTCCAAGCTGGATGGTTGATACCAATAACAATAAAGCCACGACTGGCAAATTCTAATGCATAAAAGGTATTCAGAAAGTTAGCACTCCCAAAACCGGGTGACAGTAGGATAACGGGGAAACGATCCTGGCTCTGAGCTAACGTTGCACCAATTGTGGATGGAGTCTGAATGCGACCCAGATAGAATCTATTCAGAATCAACTTGAATAGAGGATTCAGTCCTGTAGTCATGACCGATAGTGTTCGGTCAAGATAATCAATGTAGGAGCCATGACCATCCTGCTTACTGCTGCTTGGATACCAAATCTTGGCAATGATTCCCGAGTGCTTGGGTAGATGCCAAATAAAGTCGGATGTGCCGACTTTCCATTGTCCTGATGGTTTAGGGAATGGATGAGCTGAAATTAGCCCATATGGCAGAAGGAAAACGACAACAATCGAAAAGACAAACAATAGGAGTATCAAAATCCCCCCATACCTCCAAATTTTTTGCGCCAGGCATAGGGTGTGGCATCACTCATACTGGCAAAGCAACCAGCCTCAGTTACGATCGCATCTGAAGCCATTCAAACTCCAATCTGACACAAAAGCCGAATAACATCCTCATCCGGCAACTGCTTCCTTGCGATGACCATCTCCAATACCAGTGAGGACAGCGCAACACGGTTCTTCGCGGAGCCGTGCTGCACTGTCAAATTTACCGTGCTGCGGGAGCAGGCTTGAGTTAAACGGTCCAACTGAAACCGGTCTCTTTTTCGGATCGGTCCCACAGCTTTTCCATGACTGCCTTGTCGTAGGCAAAGGATTCCAGCGTCCCCTTGCCGACTGGACCGACCCATTCCATGGGGCCCGTTGGACCGTAAAGGGCGCGCTGCTCCAAGCCATCCTGGGTGGCACACATCACTTCTGGATAGGCCCCCTTTTCCGCCGATTGAACCATCGGCGATAACGACATGAGCTTGAACATGATCCGGGTGGTGAGGCCGCCACTGGTTTTGATCAGCGACGTTGCGGACGACCCGGGATGGCAGACGTACACTTCGATGTTCTTGTTCTTGGCTCTGATTCGATCTTGCAGCTCATAGGCGAACATCATCTGCGCCAGCTTACTTTGGCTGTATGCGGGGTTAGCGCTGTAGTTCTTGTCCCAGTTCATGTCGTCAAACTGAATCGTCCTCAGCCCCATCTTGTAGCCAAGACTTGCAACGACAACAATCCGGCTCTGGGATGCTTCGATGCGATCGCAGAGCATGCCACACAGAACAAAATGACCGTAATGGTTCGTGCCCAGTTGACTTTCGAAGCCGTCCACGGTGAGCTTTCGTGTTGGCACCTGGGCGATCGCGGCATTACAAATGAGGGCGTCGATTTGAGGCACCGTCTCCCTGACCTCAGCCGCTGCTTCCCGGACGGAATCCAGCACCGCTAGATCCATGGGCACGAATGTCACGTCGGCGTCACTGCCAAATTCCTGTTTTAGGGTTGCGATCGCAACAGTTGACTTGTCGGCGTTGCGGTTCAGCATCACCACCTTTGCGCCTTTGGACAGCAGGATGCGTGAAGCCTGGAAGCCCGCGCCCGCGTTGGCACCAGTGATGACAAATGTTTTGCCTGCGAGGGAGCCAAGTTGCTCTGGGGTCCAGCCTTTGGGGCCGAATTGAGTGTCTTTCAAAGTCATGCTCCTTTCAGCAACGGCGGCGGGCCATGGGGTCTGAGTTTCTAGCTTGATTAGATCTCTTGCATAAATCCCTGGCCCTCTCCCTAAATCCCTCTCCCAAGTTTGGGAGAGGGACTTTCGGAATCCCCTTCCCCCAGAATTGGGGGCAAGGGGTTGGGGGATGGGGGCGGA
>CALIGI010000109.1 GCA_938021205.1 uncultured Pseudanabaenaceae cyanobacterium | reverse complement strand
TTCTCAGATAGCTCTTTCGCCCTTGGTGCTTCGGCTTAAAGCCTGCGAGTCCTTCTGACTCATACGAGGTCTTCCAGTTCGTCAGTGACCCCATTGACACATCTAGAATCTGCACCACGGCTTCATGTTTGTAGCCTTGGTAGAGCAGCTTCACTGCCAGCGCCTTCTTTAATTGACGACCGTCTCGCTGTTGGCTCGCAAAGGATTGAAGCTCGGCGATCTGCCCTCCGTAGGGCGATTCCACAATGACTTGGCTCATGACATTTATACCCATGTATCACGTCCTTGCAGTCTATCCGTAATTCTCTCTGCTTTACTCAGAAATCAAACTGGATTGCTATAATTCTTCGGAAGAGCATATATTAAAGTCAGAAAATGCCTAAAGAGCAAGCAATGAGGCAACAAGCAAGCAAGAGTCGGAATCTTTCCTACAATGGGGATTTCTATGATTTAATTTTCCAGAATTCTCCTCGATATAAAGAGCAAAATCAGGATATTGAGTTCTGGCTAGAAATGGCTAAATGCTACGGTCCTTCAATCTTAGAGCTTGCTTGTGGAACCGGGAGAATTAGTGCGCCTTTAGGTGCACAAGGGTTTGATGTGACTGGAATTGATCTATCTGCATCTATGATAGCGAAAGCCCAGAAAAAGTCACAGAAAGTCCAATGGCTGGAAGGAGATGTTAGAGATTTTTCGCTTCAAAAGACTTTTTCGCTGATTACTTTTCCCTATGACACTTTTACGCATCTTCATCAGTTATCCGACATAAAAGCATGCTTGCGCTGCATTAAGCAACATCTGAAGCCTGATGGCCACTTCGTCATAGATTTCAAAAATCCTTCCTACGTTTTCAATACTGTCAATAGCCCCCATCAAAGAGATGTCTACTCTATATTTCAAGACCCAAGCAGCAGCAGAAAAGTAACAGTTAACCGTGAATGTGAGTATGAAGCTGCTGAGCAGCTATACCATAGAACACTACTGTTCTCTTGGGAAAATCGTTCTGAGGTTGTTCGTGAGGCCTTAACACTTCGAATTTTTTTTCCCAAAGAAATTGAATTTATTCTGCTAGAAAATGGATTCAAGATTCTGCAAAAATTTGGTAACTATCAGCAAGAGCCTTTTAAGGGGAACAGCTCACACCACATTTTAGTCTGTCAGTCCATGGCAAACTAGTGAAGCAAGTTCAAAGCAAAACTTGGTCGCTTTTAGAATACTGCAAAGTACAAACGGTTTATGAAACCTTCTGGTCATACCCGCTCTCGAGCCTACCAGCTAAAAAGATAGGTGATAATCTTTTGCTAAAGGCACCAGAAAAAATGATCCAGGGTAGTCGTTCACTCCCCCCCTGTCAGAATGGCTGGAACACTTGAGCCCTCGTAAAAAGCTAGGGGGGATGTGAACGGTTACGATCCAGGTGCTATATGTTCGTGATAAGCAAAGTAGATTTACTTCTAAATTGATAAGGGGAGGCTGCCTCTTAATCTTGCTTTTGATTACTGCTCCTCTATGGAAAGACTGGATTCAGTGGACAGTATTGGGCTGGCTAGATTTGTCATTGATACTATGTTTGGGGCTTGGAATAGTTGCTTTCTTTTTGATGCGTCGCCTTCGGAATCCAAAATACTCAACAATTCTCTTTGATAAAGATAGGATTGTTCTCAATACCTTTAAGAAGCCTGAAATGATTTTTGATGCATCGACTGTATGGCGTATTGAAAATACCCGCAATGGAAATCTCAGAGTTTCGATTGAAAACTGGACTATCGTTTGTGCGGGACGCTATCAGGAGCGCTATGGACTAGCTCAAATGCTCTCTCAGCGATTGGGCATGAAATTCACAGACTTAGACATTTGAGGTGGTGAGATGCTCTCAGCTTCTTAACCTTTATGCATCAGAAGCCCTTAATTCAAAAAATAGGGAGATGCCATACCTCGTTTTCAAATTTACGTCACGTGCAATAGAACCGTGATCACGCCAACAACTGCACATAGGGCCGTAAACAAGGTTGAAATCAGCAGAACCAACAGCACAATAGGATTAGCCAATGCCATGGCACCTGATGTTAATGTCGCCAGTCCCTGAAACTCTCCCAATAAGGCTTGAACTTCCCGAAGTTGCTTGCCCAGCACGTACCATTCCCGCAGCTTCTTGCCTATCGCAAACAGAAATCTACGCTTTTTCCTGGTCACTAGAGGGCTGGTGGGCTGTGCCGAGCCACGCTGGTTGATGGCTGTGGCAATACGCCCTTGAGCGGCCTGTATTTCTTCAATGCTGGCTGTCGAAAATTCTACAACACTGGTCGTTGCCTTTTGGAAAAAGTCTTTGACCTTTTCAGGCAGCTCAATAATTTGTTTGAAGACGATATAGATATAGGCAAAGGCCAAGGTAGGCCAACCGGCGATTGCACTCAAAACGATTGCCAACACCACAGAAGAACTAAGCGTCGTCCATACATAGAAGACCAACCAGACCGTTACGCCCAGGTTTAACAGGAGCAAAGCCAAGATGCTGCTGATGGTCCTGCGAGCAATTTGGACCGGGACTTGCAGCGCATCCAAGACTCTCTGTTTGGCAAGATTGCTGTATCGCTGGAGTTCAGCTTGATCCATCAATCTGTTCTGGTAAATTCGTTGGACTCGTTCGATGCAACGCAGCAGCTCTGATTCGAGCCTGTACGCTGCTCCCAGCGCATTATTTCCAGAGATTGAAAGTCGTTCTACAAAAAGGCCCAACGACAGAGCACTTCAATGAAGTCTTCATCGCTGGGCCCAAGGTGATCAGTCATATCCAGAGTACCGCTGGAGCAGAGCTGTTAATGTCCTGCTTTGTCACCCCATAGCTGCTCTAGACGGCGATCGCGCCCACATGCCTTGCGATAAAAGTTGTACCGCACCGAATTGGTCTGATAGTAATTCTGGTGATAGTCCTCAGCTGGGTAAAAGGCACTCGCCATAGTAATTTCCGTGGCAATGCCTTGCTTAAACTGTTCCATGCCTTCCAGCTCAGCTTTCGAGGCTTCAGCCAAGGCCTTCTCCGCATCATTACCGTAGAAAATACCGGAGCGATACTGGCTGCCCTTGTCGCAAAACTGCCCTCTAGCATCCAGAGGATCCACATTATGCCAAAACACGCTCACCAGCTTGTCATAGCTCACCTTCTCTGGGTCATAGACAATCTGAACCGCCTCAGTATGGCCCGTAACCCCGGCAGAAACCTGTCTGTAAGTTGGATTTTCCAACTGCCCACCGATATAGCCCGAAGTCGTGGACACGACCCCGTCCAGCTTGTCGAAAGGCTTCTCCATACACCAGAAGCAACCCCCAGCGAACACCGCTTCTGCCAGGCCCTCGCTGCGCTCGATTACCGGAGCTGGGTCGGCCAAACTAGCGCTGGGTTTACCGCAGCTCACACTGATGAGGCTGAACAACAGCAAGATCGATAGCGTTAGGGTCTGGCGCATCTTGGGGGGGGAGGTCATGGATCGGTTCATGGCTGGGAGCCGAATGGGTAATATGAGACATCTTCTATATTGTGACGAACGCTGCGAATTCTTGCAGCAGTTCGAGTGCTAGTTGGCTCTCCCTTGGCTCCTTCTCCCGGTGACTCCTCCCTATGGCTGAACTGATTAGTTGGATTTCCTATAGCCCCCTGGTGGCGCTGTTGTTGTTAGGGGCGATCGCCTTCATCACGCCGCCCATCTTTGAACAGTTGCGCCTGCCCACGGTGGTGGGGCTGCTTCTATTGGGGTCTGCCTTCGGCCCCTATGGTCTGGGAGCCTTTGCAGGAGATTCCGCTATGTTCAGTGCCTTCGCAGAGGTGGGCAAATATGCCCTCATGTTCCTCGTGGCCTTAGAGCTGGACCTTTCGGCCTTGGGCAAGTTACCCCTTACGGTGATTGCCTTTGGGGTTGCCTCAGCGGGTTTACCTTTGTTGGGAGGAGCTGCCATTGGCCATTGGATTTTGGGATTGGGGCCGGTGGCGGCTTGGGTGGTGGGTGCGTTGTTGGCGTCCCATACGCTGTTGACCTATGGCTTAGTTCAGCGCTTGGGGGTGCGACGCAATAGTGTGGTGATAACAACTATTGGCGCAACGGTGATTACCGATGCGATCGCCCTCCTCGTCCTCGCCCTGTGCCTAATTGCTTCCGGAACTCAGGCTGCGGTCGTGGCCGGTGTGAGCGGCATGGAACTGCTGTCCTGGGAGCTGGCAGAATTTGGTTTCTATTGTCTGCTGATATTGGTGGGCCTAAACCTGGGGGGACGCTTCTTGCTCCAGCGAGCGGGCCATCGAGAAGAAACCCAGCTTCTCGTGGTTTTGCTCGCAGTGGCCTGCTCGATTTTTATCGGCTGGACCATGGGTATCAACTCCATCTTTGGTGCCTTCCTGGCGGGCCTAGCGGTGAACGATGCCCTCGGCTCTGGCGTGATTAAGGAGCGTACGGCATTATTCGGCAGTGCGCTGCTGGTTCCGATTTTCTATGTCGTCGTTGGCGTTTCCCTAGATCTCAATGGGCTGCTCTTTAGTCTCACTACAAACCTCGCGGTGACTCTACAACTGTTGTCCGTTGTGCTAGGCGGCAAGATGCTGGCTGCGCTCTGCGTGCGTGCAGTGCGTCCCTACAGTTGGGCCGAAACCTTCACCATGGCCTCCCTCACCTTTCCCCAGGTGGCCACCACCCTCACTGCGGCCCTCGTGGCTCGTCAAGCTGGACTCCTATCCCCCGACTTGTTCTATAGCCTCATCACCATTGTTGTTGTCACCTGTAGCCTGGGACCGCTGTTAGTGCGTCGTGCTGCTGCCCTTCTTATTCCCCAGGTGGATGAAGAAGAGGCCGAGGAAAAAAATCCTGTCATGAACCAACGGTCCTGGGCCCAGAAACTCAGCCCCCAAAGCCAGGCCCAACCCGAGATTGAGCAACTGGTTAAAGTCTTAGTCCCCGTCCATAACCCCAGCACCCAAGCGAACCTACTGGGCTTTGCCACTCTTCTGGCCCAGCGTCACCAGGGCGTCATCGTGCCCTTTGCCATTGCCACCGCCCAATCCCGCATGGATGAGCCCGAGCTACTGCAAGCCATTGACCGCAGTCAGCAACTGCTCAACGAGTCCGTTGCACAACTGTCTAGCGAATCCGTGCGGCTCGAAACCCTGATGCGCATCGACGACAACGTCCCCGAAGGCATTAGCCGCGCCGCCAGGGAGCAGGATGCGGACGTGATTGTTTTGGGCTGGAGTGGACTGGACCTGCGATCGCGCCTCCTGGGCAATGTCACCAGCCGCGTCTTCAGCACCGCCCACTGTCCCGTCGTCGTCACCCGCCTGCTCAAACCCGCCGCCGACCTCAAGCGCATTCTCATTCCCGTCAAAGCCGCCACCCCCGAATCCCTCCGCCTCATCCGCCTGGCCCAGCTCATCGCCCAGAACAACGGTGCGGCGATTAAGTTATTGCACGTATGCGATCGCAGCACCCCCCTTCCCCAAATCCGCTACCTCGAAGATAGCCTCACCCGCGCCCTCGGGCAGAGCCTGGAAAACGATAACCTGCTTTTCCGCACTATGATTTACCCCCAGCCCGACCAAGCCATCCTCAAAGCCGCTGAAGGCTACGACCTCCTCATGCTCCGCTCCGTTCGTCGCCGCACCGCAGGGGGCATGACCGTCAGTGACACCACCACCAACGTCATCCGCGCTTTTAGTCAGTCGATTGTTTTATTTGGTGAGCCTCGTCAATCTGCACCGAGGCATTAAAGATCAAGCAAGCGCCAAAGCCACCCCCTCACACTTCGTGCGGTCCCCTTGAACCAAGGGGACGGAGGTTGGCTTCTGTTGCATTAAGGATGACTAATAACTCAGGGGGAGTGGTTAGTTGATGTTGCATCAAGAGCAACTGAAAGACCCCATAACATCGTCTGCTCACTAATATGCTTCCCATATCCTCATCGAAAGCAGTGAAATAACGCAGAACCCTTACGCCGGGGGATAACCTTATAAGGGGGAGGCGCTTCGTCGGACGATCCGTCGCCCCACCACCGCCAAGCAGAATCCATCGTCCATTAAGAAATTTGCAGCATTGTGCAATGCGCTACTGCAGGCCTATAGAACAGGGCTCCGCCGCACCTTGCCGTTGTATCTCTTAGAGAAAAGCTCCCTGCGTCAACTCCGAAACTGTATCTCTTAACAGGTCTGCTGTGCTGGAGAACATAAGCAAAGTGTCTACTTTGGTCGTAGTTTGCCATATTTGATATTTCAGCCTGCGCGGTCTACTGGCTTCATTCCTCGATGTACGGAGATTGGTATGAGCTTTGGTGACTTTTTGCTAGCTGAGGCTGAACTAAAAATTGAGTTTCGCGATCGCCCGCAGCCTTTGAGCGCTAAACAGCTCTGAACTTTGGGTGATGAGTTTCAGATCTTGGTATAGCTGGCGCAGCTCCGGATCTTGAATCGAGTTTTGGCCAGTGCGCACCGTCTCAACGTAGCCTTCTGGCACTGGCCTGGGGTAGTGGCCCGGCCGCAGCTGCCTAGTCTCGCCGGGGGGAGGCGGCAGCACTGGCAGTCTCGCCAATAGCGGATCGGACAGCGCGCTAATGTCTAGCAGGATCGGCTCGATCCCCGACCAGTAGCCATAAAGGCCAATATTACTTGCCGTTCGAATCGAGTCTGGGCTCACTTGTAACTCCAAGCCCATGTTGCGCCAAGCTTGGGCTACCGACTGCGGTGCTGCTTCAGCACTGCGTTGTGCAAAGCTCGCATAGCTCCATAGTGATAGATCGTGGGCAAAAAATGCTCGTTCGTGGGCAACGCCCAAGAACATGATGTCTTCCACTGTTGGTTGGGCAACTTTTAGCGGAGATCGCAGTGGCGTGTTGGGGTAGAAGCAGAGGTAGAGCGCCAGTGCAACGGCAGCGGCTTGGGCGATCGCGATGGGGTGAGTAACAGATCGGGACTGAGCCCTAATGCTTCGTCGCGACCAAGCGCTTGGAGCCTGGGTCAGCAATACCACCGCAGAGACCAAGTAAGCATAGGACAGGAATCGGCCCTGCATAAAGTCACCGCCCACATATACGACATAGGCCAGGTTTGCCATAACGCCATAGGCCACAGGCCGGGCATGGAGGCCGAGCCGGTTAGATAGGCTCAGGACCAAAAATGCCCCAATAACCATCAGGGTGATGGCATCGAACCGAAGCGAGGCATAGAAATATCGAAATCCCTGGGATACCAAGGCCGACTTCTCAATGCCTGTGCTGAGTTTGGCGTAGGCCGTATTGGGAAACGGAAAGCCGTAGTACAGCAGCGAAAATAGCGTCCAAGCAGCCAGAGGCAGCAGTGTCATTGCTCCGAGTCCCAGCCACTGCCGAGCCGAGAAGCATCGCCACCGCCGATAGACCACCTGAGCCACCAGCGGCAAAATCAGCAGCAGCAAGTCGTGGCGCGTAACGAGTAGGAGCCCCGCCGCTATCAGGACAGCTCGAATGTGGTGAGTTTGGGAAGTCTGGGTGTGAGCGGCTTGGGCTTGGGGAACGGGATGCGGGGCTGTGAAAAACAATCCCGCATAGCCGCGTAGCAGAATCGCAATTAAGAAGTAGGCGAGGCTGTTCTCCAATCCCGAGCTGGTGTAGTCAAAAAATGCCACCGATGCTGTTAGCAAAAACACCAAAAATAGGAGTTTCCAAGCTGCTTGGCGAAAGTGATTTTTGAAGATCCAAACGGTTGCCATCCAAAGCGCTAGCGAGAGCGCAATAACGTTGAAGTAGACCTGGGAAGATAGCCGCCGCAGGGCTGCCTGGAGCCAGAACCAAAGTGGACTAGTAAACACCTGCACCCGTTCATGGGGATTCCAAATCGGCCCGTGACCTGCCGCAAGCTGATCCAGGCTACGAAAAACAATAAAAGCATCTTCCGCAACCCAGGCATTTTTGAGAAAAACGATCAGTGCAAGCGCCACTGCTAATCCGGTCAATAGGCGATTAGAAATAGACAGGTGCTGCATGGGATTGTGCGGGGTGAAGACGAGGAGCACATCGAAAATATCATGCGAGGAGGAGGGGCCGTGACCGGAGTGTGACCTTGTCAGACGCGCGCTCATCACTGTATGGCATAATCTTGTATAGTCTTAACGTGAAACTTGATAATCAATTTTTATTTTGAATTCTCAGCTTAAGGACTGGCAATCTCATGGTGCTACTACGACTACTCTTAGGAAAACAGTCCATCTGGGTATCGTTTGTCCGATGGCGAACGAAGCAGCTTCGGCAGAACGCTTTGTTGCAGATGTGCTGAGCTATTGTCAGGGATTTAAGGCAATTTCCCTCTTTGTCGTTTTGGATGGAGCCAGTCAGGATCAAACTTTAGTCCTGTTGCGTCAATTGAGTCAGCGCGAGCCTCAATTGAAGGTGATCTGGGCACCAGAAAACCGCTGTGTGGTCGATGCCTATGTGCGCGGGTATCGCGAGGCTTTAGCTGCAGATTGTGACTGGATTTTGGAGATTGATGCGGGCTATAGCCACCAACCCCAAGACATTCCTAAATTTTTTGACCAGCTAGATCTCGGCTGTGATTGTGTTTTTGGCACGCGGTTCAGTCGCGCAGGCCAGCATACAGAAAGCACTTGGTTTCGTTATGGTCTGAGTCGTTTTGGTGGGGCGTTAGTGAACCTACTACTAGGCACACAATTGTCAGATATGACGAGTGGGTTTGAAGCCTTTACTCAAGAGACGTTGCGTTCGGTGCTTCGTCGGGGCATTCGCTCAAAGGGACATTTCTTTCAGTCTGAAATTAAGACCCATTGCCGTAATCTTAACATTGCAGAAGTGCCTATCTCTTACCGAGCAGCAAGCCCCAGCGTCAACAAAAAAGTTATTCAAGATGCGCTGCTTAACTTAGCTCGCTTGTTTGGGGCTCGGCTACAGGGAAAGTTGAAATAATGCAAAAAGATGCTAGTACAACTAGTGAGGGTTCCGTGATGTCCAGCCCCGCTCAAACTGCGATCGTCGTTACCTCAATTTTTGAACCCAGTACTGGAGTTCAAAAGATTGCCCATGAATGCGACCAGCGAGGTATTCACTTCATCGTGGTTGGTGATGCGCCTAGTCCTGAGGGGTTTGACGTTCCAGCCTGTGATTTCTACTCACTTCAGGTGCAGCAGGCCAGCGAATTTCAATTTCCCCGGCTTTGTCCGCCCCGGCGCTACTCCCGAAAAAACTTCGGCTATTTAATAGCAGCTCATCGAGGGGTGGAGAAGATTGTGGAGACCGATGACGACAATCTTCCCTACGCTGCTTTTTGGGAGGTGCGCGATCGCAGTCTCACGATTCCCCAGGTAACAGAAGCAGGCTGGGTCAATGTCTATCAGTATTTTTCTGATGCGCCAGTGTGGCCCAGGGGGCTGCCTCTAGATCAGGTTCAAAAGCCAGTGCCTGCTCTGAAAGATCAAGCCGAGCAACTTGTGGATTGTCCCATTCAGCAAGGGTTAGCGAACGATAACCCTGATGTCGATGCGATTTACCGCCTTGTTCTGCCCCTGCCGCTAAAATTCCACCCCGGCAAACAATCTGTCGCTTTAGGGGACCGAACCTGGTGTCCTTTCAATAGCCAAAATACAACTTGGTGGAAAGATGCCTTTCCCTTGATGTACTTGCCCACCTACTGCTCCTTCCGCATGACCGACATTTGGCGCAGCTTTGTTGCCCAAAAGATTGCTTGGGCGAATGGTTGGTCTATTCTGTTTCACGAACCAACCATGTGGCAGGAGCGAAATGACCACAACTTGATGCATGATTTTCGTCAAGAAATGGATGGTTATTTACGTAATTTCGAGCTAGCAGAAGCTCTAGAGCAAGTAAACTGCCTTCCAGGAGTTGATGAGCTCCCCAAAAATCTAACGAAGTGCTATGAGCGCCTTGTCTCGCTAGATTTTGTGGAAGCGGCCGAACTAGACCTGTTGCAGGCCTGGCTGACGGATTTATTAGGTTAGTGGAGCTTGCTGGAGCATCGACAATATGAAAAAAACTGTTCTGCTCTTGAAGCAGCCGCTTGTGATTCTTTTGGCGATCTTTTATAGCCTTTGTTTCACAACGCTTTTTGCTTGGTACTCTAACGATCGCTTTCCCGCCACAGGAGATGAGCCCCACTACTTGGTAATGGCAGATGGGATTGCTCGTTATCGTACGCTAGAGCAAACGCAGCCCTATGCCGATGAGTTTCGAACACGACGAATATACCCATTTGGCTTAGCAGATGCCTCCCAGGTCCCTGACGCAACTAATACCCATGCTGTTCAAGGGCCTAGGGGCCTGTTCAATGTACACAATATTGGTTTGGCGTTAGTGTTGGCACTTCCCTTTGCATTGGCTGGGGTGGGTGGGGCTAAGGTCTTTATGGTGTTGTTGAACGGTGTAGCTGTCTATTGCGCCTGGTATTTCGCCAAGAGATTTTCGTCCAGCACTCGAGTTGCCATGGCTAGTGTCCTGACGCTGACCTGTGGCTTACCTTTTATTCCGGCTGCCAACCAAATTTATCCAGACCTATTGGCAGGCGTTGTGGCTTTATGGGCTGTCACTCAGCTCTTTTCCCATGAACAAGGACTAGGTTCATCCCAGCCCAGCCCCTGGAATCATCTTGTTCTAGGGGGAATAGCTGCGGCTTTTTTGCCCTGGTTGCATTTGAAATTTGCGATTGCTGCTACCATTCTGACCTGCGGCTTGTGCTATGCCAAATTAAAACAGAGTAAGTCTCTGTTCTCCTCCTTTATTGTGGCTACACCGTTGCTCCTCTCAGCAGGAGGCCTAGTAATCTATAACCTCTACGCCTTTGGTGCTCCCACAGGTCCCTATACAGAAAGTGCCTTACAGTTGAGCCCTCAGTCCCTGACGGTGCTTTTGGGTCTTTATATCGATCAATTTCAGGGCATTTTGTTGCAAAATCCAAGCCTCCTATTGGGATTGCTATTTGCCCCACTTTTCATGCGCCGCTACACCTTTGTTGGCTTGCTCTTGCTCGGTGTGCATTTCGCTTTTGTGCTCCCCAATTCGATGCACTATAACTGGTATGGCGGTTCCAGTTTCGCGGGTCGGTTTGCCTGGAGCGGGGCGTTACTCCTAGTGCCCCTGGCAATATTTGGACTATCAGAGATTGCAAAAGATATTGGCAAAAAGTCCTATGGTTTGTTCTTGGTGCTGATATTGCTCCAAGTGTCATCTTATTGGCGGTATTCTTTCAGCAACTTTCCGTTATATAACGTCCGCAAGCTTCTTTCGAGCGAGTACCCCACCTTTATCCCTTGGCTAAGAGGGTATACCCCAATTCTTTATGACAGTATTTGGTCCTATACCTATCGACCCAATATCGTTTGGTTGTTAGGTCTCCTACTGCTATTAGCTTTAGGCTGGCTGTATGCCCAGACCCAGAAACGCCAGCTTTTCTATCGAGTTTTGCCGGGCTTTTTGGCTTGCTTTGTTACTGTTTTAGCTGTCAGTCGTCCTGTCTATCCTTATTCTTGGAGCGCCTATGATGGTGGCTCTCTGCCTTCACAGATTGGGGAAGTTGAAGACGCAATGTTGGTTGCGAGGCAAGGACGAGATCAGCCTGGATTTTTAAGCGATGGGCCTTACATTATTTTTGATCCCCACCGCTATCGTAGCAAGTTGACCTACAAAACTTCAGCATTGTCAGAACCTCTAGGTCGTTGGGAGCTCGTCGCATGGCCTGACGGAAGCATAGTGGACTCTGGTCCCTTAACGCCTACGACAGACTTAACTGAATTGCCCTTTGAATTTGAAGTGACTCCAGCCTTGAAGAATTCAGTGTTTGGAGTGAGAACGGTCTGGCAGGGCCAGGGAGAGCTCTTTATCAGGGCGTTGACCTTTGAGCCGATTGACGAGGCAAGCTAGCCTGTAATGGCATAGGTCGCTCAATGCCTAATATGACGTTCGTCTTAGGGACTTCCAAGGAATAAAGAATCCGACTTACAGACCGTTCCCTTCGACGCCGCTCAGGGACCGATTGACTAAGCTGCTCGCTGGTTGAGCGGAGCCGAAACCAGCGACTTTTGGCTTGGCGTTCTAAAGCAACGGGATGATCAAATATTTGGAAGTCTCTTATCAACCTTGGAGGTTGTTTGAGACAGGCCTCTAGCTGTAGCAAGATGACCTATGACGCTGCCAAGCTGAGCGGGATTTCGACATTTCATTGCTGATCGAGGTTTCAAATTCGACGCTTGTCCGAATCCTCAAGCCAACTCTTAGAATCATGGGTCTCCAACCCTCGTGGGGCAAAGAGTCATTTTTCTATGGATTGCTCGGACGGCATATGAAATTGCTGTACCTAGGAGTGGGTGGCCGCTTCTCTCATATTAGCCTGAGGAGCTGTGGTGGAAACCATCGCTGCCACTAGGTCTGTGGGGCTGATGTTGAAGGGAAGGTGGTGAATGTCAGAGCCAGGACGACAGGCAATCTCTGCGGCTTTTTGCAAATCTGCTACGGTGACGTTGCCCAGGTTGATGTCTCCCAAGCTCACCGGCAGGCCCAAGCGCTGATAAAACTGAATCAGTTGATGACGAGCTGTGGCAGCTAGCTGACTGCCCTGGCAAATCTCCTCCAGCCGCAACTGGACCAAAATGCCAAACGCGACCTTCTCACCGTGGAGGACGTCGTGGCAATCCAGTAGATGGGTCAAGCCATTGTGGACGGCGTGGGCGGCAACGGTGCGACATTGAGCACCGCCCAGACCACCGATGACGCCAGCCAATAAGACAGATGCGTCTACAACCTCTCGCCACGCTTCGCCACCGGGCTCTTCTAGGGCTTCCACGGATTTTTGGAACAGAATATCCCGCAATACGCGGGCTTGCTGCACCGCTGCAATAATCATTGTTTGGCTAGAAGCACCACTGCTAATGGAGGCTTCGTACCATTTGGCTAGGGCATCACCAATGCCTGCCACTAGAGTTCGCTGGGGGGCTGTCGCCACCAAGTCATAGTCGAGAATCAGCAAGTCTGGGCATTGAGCCAAGGTCACGTCGTAGGAGAAAGCCCCGGCATCGGTGTAGACGTTGGAGAGGGCAGTCCAGGCAGCACAGGTGGCAGCAGAGCCGGGCACCGTCACGATGGGGAGGTGAGTTTGGAAGGCGATGAGCTTGGCGGTGTCCAAGGCTTTGCCGCCGCCAATGCCGATAATGACATCTGCTTTGTGTTTCTTTACAGCATCGTGCAGGCGTTTGAGGGAGGCATCGCTGCAATCCGGACTGTAGCTGATGTATTTGCTGGTGAGGTCTTGGAGGGCGGAGGCGAGGAACTGTTCATTGGTTTGGCGACTGCGATCGCCGCCAATCACCAGGGGGCACTGACCCAAGCGGGCGATCGACTCTCCTGCCTTGGCTAAAGTGCCACTGCCACGAATAACCTGGGCCGGTGCCAGGGCCATTGTGATCGTGGCGGCAGTTGTCGTTGTCACCGCTATGCTTTGAGTCATGGTCAGGACTCCCCCTCAAAATTCGACTTCGCTGCTTGCTAAGGCTAGCTACACCTATGCTATCTATCCCTGGGAGGCTTGACCAATGAAACTCATAAAGTTCCGTGGGATTGCGCGGTTTTTGCTGCCTTGGGGAGTGCAGAGAAGTCTGTGATGTCACTGCGTTGTCGCAGCGAATTGACCCATACTTAGCAGGCCATGCTTTGCTGCCGAACGCTGCGGCGAGCCAGGGTCTGAGCGTCGTAGGCCGTGAGACTCAAGCCAGTCATCTGTTCTAGGGGCAGGGGTAAGGTCGTGTCCAGTTGGAACTGGGCATCCTCCAGATTGCTTATGGCTTTGAGAACAGGGGTGATTTGCAGGTTGAACAGCTGGTACAACTGCGGCTTGTCCAAAGCTCCTTGCTGACGTAGATAGCTGCCTAATGACTTTTGTTCTGGGCATTGTTGGGCTAGCTTTTGGCCGATCTTGTAGCTCATCCAACCTTGGTGCTGCATCAGCCAGAGCAAGCCATTGGTGCGGCGGCTGGACTGGCTGCCTGCGACGAGACAACCTTCTTTGAACCAGACTTGGTACTGTCGCCGCCGGGCGGTTCCTTCGGTGCAAACTTCAATGCAGAGCCAGCCGGTGAGTTGGCGATCGCCGATTAAATCAAGCAGGTCATGCCAGGAAAATTCATTGAAAGCGCCGGTAAGTTGCATGGCTTTTAGGGGGATACAATAGCGGATGTAGAAGCCTAGGCGGTGAAGCCCTTGTTTATTTATAGGTTTGTTTGATGGGACTTATGCAAGTTTCCGAGACGGGTTGAGGCCCAGGTAAGGCTCTTTGATGGGAGGGCTGTTTGATGGAAAGCAAAAAAACACCCGGCCTTCAATGAAAGCCAGGGTGTGTCAACCTCTAGTTGTTTCTCTCAATCCAGGCTCAGCCTCTCACAACTGAGCCTCTGTTGGAATTGCATTATGCTTTGCAAAATGGGCGAAGTGAAAACTTCGCGGATTAGCCCTAAGCGGCCTGCTTGCGACGCTTTGCCACTAGGGCAGCACCACCGACCAGCGCCAGCGCAGCCATGGAACCGGGCTCAGGAACCTGAGCCGCTACGATTTTATAGTCAGGGCCGTTGTCCGCAATGCCGTTGCTGATAATGCGAACTTGGTTGACGGACTGGTCTAGGCTCAGACCGTAGGAACCCACTTGCTGAGCAGCACCGATTTCGGTGGTGTCAATCGAGTACCCTGCATTTTCCCATAGCTCTTGGCTGATGCGGAAGTTGTCAATCACTGCTCCATCTGCATCTAGCGCTTCAACCGTGAATGCGCTGTTGATACCGCGCTCGAACAGATAGAAGGTGTTAACAGGACCATCAAAGGCCAGCTCAAAGGTCGAAATGCCGTAATCTTCGGTATCAATAATATTGTTGAGGTTGAGATTCCCCAAGAAATCAACGACCTGCGCACCGCTAGGCATTTCAGTTGCGCCTGCACTATTAGGGCTTGTAGCGTTGTCACCCAAGTCAGTACTGGAGGGGCCCAGGCTAGTACCATTAACGATCAGTTCAGCGCCAGTCACCAGTGAAAAATCGGAGATTATGCTGCCGCCGTGACTAACGGACTGCAAGAAGATGTCTTCGGTGGGGTTGTTGGCGAAGTCGGTGGTGGATTGGAAGTTGAAACCGCTGAAGCCAGAGGCTTGGGCAGGCATTGACAAGGCAAAAGTGCCTATCGTACCAGCGGCAATCCTGAGAAAGTTGTTGAAAGTCATGTCCTGAGTTGAATCCCTAGCAATTGGAGTGAAAGTCGGTAGATGCGTCCGACTACTTGCTATGAGGTATATACGGGTTAAAGCCGATTGTTGAGGTGATGAATCTCGACGGCGTTTGTTTCGTATGTGTAAATACTAGCCTCGGAATTTGCTGAGAGGCTAGGGTATTTGCTGACTTTTACAGCGTATTTATATGCTTTTAGGTATCAAAATGCTTAAAATCTTGAAAAGCCTTAAGGTACAGATGTCTGAGTCACTTCATAGTTCACCAGAGAGAAAGATCTTCCTATCTCGTGTGCGTTGTGACTCTAGAAAAGAGTCGATCTTTTAGGGATTGAATCGAAAAAGCCCTAGCTTACGAGCGTAAGCTAGGGCTTTTTTGATCATGCTCTCTCAATGCTCCAAGCTCAGTTCTCTAGGCTGAATTGAACGGCTTTCAGAAAATTGTGATGCGAGGTTAGTTCGTGCTAATGCGCTACTTGCTTACGGTGCTTTGCCAGGAGAACAGCACCGCCCAGGAGAGCCAGGGCTGCCATGGAGCTAGGCTCGGGCACCTGAGCTGCGACTATCTTGTAATCGGGGCCGTTGTCGCTAAAGTCGCTGATGATACGAACTCTCTTGACTGCGCTATCTAGCTTGATGCCGTAGGAGCCTACATTTTGAGGGCCCTCAATTTCGGTCGTATCGATCGCATAACCTGCTTGCTGCCAAAGGCCCTGATTCACCTTGAACTTATCCAAGACTGTACCGTTGCTGTCCAAGGCCTCTACCTTCAAGGAGCTATTGAGACCTCGCTCAAAGAGGTAGAAAGTATTGACCTTATTCCCAAACTCGAGTTCAAAGACTGAACGCTTGCGTTCTTCGGTATCAATAATGTTGTTGAGATTGAGATTGCCCAGGAAATCAGTAATCTCTTGGCTCGTCGGTAGCTCATTGGCTCCAGTGTAGTTGGGGCTGGTGGCGTTATCGCCTAGGTCTGTACTGGAAGGGCCGAGGCTACCATGGCTGTTTTCCATCACTGTTGCCCCAGTCACCACCGAGAAGTTTGAGATCGTCTTGCCGCCGTGACTGACGGACCGCAAGAAAATATCTGCGGTGGGGTCGCTTGCATCGGTGGTGGTGGTGGTGAAGCTAAATCCATGGAAGCTTGCAGCCTGGACAGGCATTGAGATTGCCATTGCACCAATGATGCCAGCGGAAAGCTTAAAAATAGTTTGAACAGTCATGTCCTGAGTCAAGTCCCTATGAGAAGTCTGCTGCGTTGAAGTCGCTGGTTGCTGCCAGTGAATTCGATGAGATAGATACAAATTTGAGAGAGTTTATCTGAGTGATGAATCTCAGTAATTTGCGTCTTGCATGTGTAAATACTAGCTTCGGTATTTAATGAGGTGCCAGAGTATTTGCGAGTTCTTATCGGGGTTTTATTTCTTTTCGCGTATTAAAGTCTTGAATCATTGGAAGCTTCTCAGGGATACGGTTTGGAGGGAGCTTTATAATTCTGTGATGTAAGATTTTGGACGAAAAAGGGAGATTTGGCTTGGGCTTTTGAACTCTCTCTGACTGCCATTTTGCAGTATTAACCCTATCTCTAAGACTTTTGGCGATCGCGCCATTTGGCCTACTGTATTTGCTATTGTTTGCTTGCGAATACAACCAAGCGCTAAAGGGAGCAAAAGCACCTTGAATTTCCGGAATCGCGATCGTCTTCGTTGTATTCTGGTGTTCTTTATGGGTTCAACTGCTAACAGCTTGCTCCCTGCTGCGAAGCATTGGAAATGGTTGCTGGCTTTGATCGTTGGAAAGGCGATCCGGCTAACTCTCTCTTTCTGCATCCGCAATTTGTAGAAGTCCAGTGGATATACGTTGCGGCTCGTTGGTCGTATTGTTTGAAAAAATCGCGATCAGCAATTTCTTTGTTGGGTCAACAATGAAGTGGCTTTTGAACCCGACGATGTATCCGGGATGACTTAATAAACCATCGCCTATGAATAGTCCGTAGCCATAGGCTTGGGGGGTATCTCTGGCGTCTTTCTGTTCCGTGGGAATCTCTGCCGTTGTCATCTTTGTAAGAGACTGTCTAGAAATAATGGGAGCTTCCCCATCGATATAAATTTGGCTCCACTTAACGAAGTCTGCCAAGGTCGTTGTCAATCCGCCATCGGGGGCGGTGACCGGAAGACTCACGATGTCATCTGGAACTGGTTTTCCCCGTTTGTTGTCCCAGCGATGTCCAGAAGCTTCGTTCTTAGACGGAACATGGGCACGCCCGTGAACTCGTGAAGAGTCCATTCCCATGGGCTCCAGCACTTTGACCTTCAGATACTCCTCGTAGGGCATGGAGGTCTGATGCTCGATCATTTCCCCCAGGAGTGTAAACCCTATGTTCGAGTAGAAGAACCTGGAGCCCGGTTCAAACTCAAGTTTTTTGGCCATGGCTTCCTCGATCATTCCGTTGATCGTATTGCCTAGACAGAATCCGTCGAAGACGTTGTAGAGAATCGCATAGTCAGGAATCCCACTGGTGTGTGAAAGAAGATGGGAAACCTTAACCGTATCCCAATGCTTGGAATGGAACTTGTAAGGTAGATAATTTTTGATCGATTTACCTAGATCAATTGTCCCTGCTTCCACAAGTTGCATTATCGCTACGGCAGTGAATTGCTTGGTTATGGAAGCGACGTGAAATATCGTATCTAAGGAATTCTTTCCTGCTCTGTTTGCTTCGCCATAGCCTTGGGCGTGAACAATACTCCCCTTTCTCATTACAAGAGCAACGCCTGAGAAGTGCTCTTCCTTCACCATCTCTTGCAAAAATGCTTCGGAGCGTTCATCTAGAACTTCTCGGAGCGCAGTTTGCCCATGGGACGGTGCTTCAGTCAGACAGCAGTGCTCGTTTGAATTCAACGTTATCTCTCTTGTGTGTTGTTCTTGGTGAATGTCATCGCTCACCCGGTTGAGACAACGATATTGAGCCCACTAAGCCTCCCACAACATCTGGTTATTTATTTTAGATAGGTTGTATACATTACTCGCTTGTAAGTCTTCTCACAGGGAGATACTAGAGCAGCCTTAACCCCGACTCAGCCTGCTTGCTCAAGACTTCGGGAATTGATGCGAAAATAGAAACCTGCCCCGAAGCCCCTGCTGATTCTCCATGGCCGTATCCGCCGACGCTCCCGTCCTTCTATTAGTCGATGGCCATTCCCTGGCCTTCCGCTCCTACTATGCCTTTGCCAATAGTCGTGACGGCGGTCTACGCACCAAATCTGGCATCCCCACCAGCGTGGCTTTCGGCTTCACTAGGTCCTTGCTGGATACCATGGTCTTCGAGAAGCCCAAGGCTCTGGCTCTGGCCTTTGACCTAGGTGGCCCCACCTTCCGCCACAAGGATGACCCCACCTATAAGGCCAATCGCTCTGACCCGCCCGATGATTTCCGCCCCGATGTGGATAACCTGACGGAATTGCTGGGGGCTATGGACCTGCCGATCTTCGTCCAGCCGGGCTTTGAGGCGGATGACGTGCTGGGGACGTTGGCGCAGAAAGGTGCAAACTTAGGCTATCGCGTGAAAATCCTGTCGGGAGATCGCGACTTATTCCAACTTGTAGACGACGATCGCGGCATTAGCATTCTCTACATGAGCACCAGCTACGGCAAGGGGGCTCGCAGCAGTAGCAACGTCAAGGAATATAAGTTCGCCGACGTTGAGGACAAGCTGGGTATTCCGCCGGGGCAGGTGATCGATTACAAGGCCCTCTGTGGCGATGCTTCGGACAATATTCCTGGCGTTAAAGGCGTGGGCAATAAGACAGCCCTGGGTTTGCTCAAACAGTTTCCCACTTTGGAAGAGATCTACGCTGCTGTTGACGCGGACTCCCCCGATATCAAGCCTGCGGTGAAGAAGAAATTGATTGCCGATCGCGAGAATGCCTTCCATTCCCGCTGGTTGGCGACGATTCCCCTGGATGTGGAGATTGAGAAGGAGTATGAAGGGGCCTGGGAGCTGAAGGGCCTAGATGGCGATCGCATCATGCCCCACATTGAAAAACTCGAACTGCAATTCCTAGGCAAACAGCTCCAAAAGCTCCAGGAAATCTTTGGCGGTGAGCCCATCCCTGGCGTCAAGCCCATGCAGCCCAAGGTCAAAAAGGCGAAATCCGAATGGGTTGACCCCGAGACTGACTTCTTCTCCCCCGAAGAAACCGAAGTCGCCATGGCCAACCGCACGGAGGTTTCCCTTAAGCCCCAGGTGGTGGATACAACTGATAAACTTGCAGCCCTCGTCAAAAAGCTCGAAGGCTTCACCGACCCCAATAATCCCGTCGCTTGGGATACAGAGACTACTGCTCTCGACCCCCGTGATGCTCAGCTCGTGGGCATTGGCTGTTGCTGGAGTGATGCCCCTGGGGATGCGGCTTACATTCCCCTGGGCCACGTCACCTTGGGCAGTATCAACCTGGAATTGTTGCCGACTTTAGATGCGCTACGCCCCATTCTAGAGAGCGACAAATATCCCAAGGCCTTGCAAAATGCCAAGTTCGATCGCCTCATCCTTAAGCACCAGGGCATTGATCTCCAGGGCGTAGTCTTCGATACCATGTTGGCCAGCTACCTGATCAACCCCGACGACAGCCATAAGCTGGAAAATATTGCCCAGCGTTACCTGGGCTTCTCCTCCCAGCAATACGACCAGCTAGGTATTGCTAAGGGGGGGACCATCGCCGATCTGCCCGTGGAGACCGTGGCGGAATATTGCGGTATGGATGTCTATGCAACCTACTGCCTCGTTGGCAAGCTGCAAGAAGCCCTGGCAGAATTGCCAGACATTGAGGTACTGCTATTAAACGTGGAGCAGCCCCTCGAACCCGTCTTGGCTGAAATGGAAGACCAGGGTATCCGTATTGATGTGACCTATCTCAATGCATTTTCTAAGAAACTGGAAGCGGAGCTCAAGGAGATCGAGACCAAAGCCTACGAATATGCCGGAGAGGAATTCAACCTGGGCTCACCCAAGCAGCTCTCCACCCTGCTGTTCGACAAGCTAGAGCTAGACGTCAAAAAAAGCAGCAAAACCAAGACGGGCTATTCTACCAACGCAACGGTTCTAGAAAAACTCCAGGGCGACCACCCGGTAATCGACTGCATCATCGAAAACCGTACCTTGGCGAAGCTCAAGTCCACCTACGTCGATAAGTTGCCCAAGATTGTTCGCAAGGAGACGGGCCGCGTCCATACGGACTTCAACCAGGCCGTCACTGCTACGGGCCGCCTGTCCTCCTCCAATCCCAACCTACAAAACATCCCCATCCGTACGGCCTTCAGTCGCCAGATTCGCAAAGCTTTCATTCCGAAAGAGGGCTGGATTCTCGCCGCTGCTGACTATTCCCAGGTTGAGCTGCGTATCCTCACCCACCTCAGCCAGGAGGAGATTTTGCTAGATGCCTATCGCAATGGCGATGACATCCACTCCCTCACGGCCAGGTTGCTGATGGACTTGGATGAGGGGGACGAAATCTCCAAAGAAGAGCGTCGCATCGGCAAGATCATCAACTTTGGTGTGATCTATGGCATGGGGGCGCACCGGCTGGCGAGGGAAACCGGCGTCGGCTATGGCGAGGCTAAGGGCTTTCTGGACCGCTACCACGATCGCTATCCCAAGGTCTTCGGTTATTTGCAACGCATGGAGCAAGAAGCGATCGCCCAGGGCTACGTCACCACCCTCATGGGTCGCCGCCGCTACGTGAACTTCCAGGGCAGCAACCTTCAGCAACTGCGCGGCCATGACCCTGCCAGCATTGACCTCAAGAGCGTTAAACCCCGTGGCTTCGATGCCGCCACCCTCCGCGCCGCTGCCAATGCCCCCATCCAAGGCTCCAGCGCCGACATCATCAAGAAGGCCATGGTGGAGCTCCATGAAAAACTCAAGCCCTACCAGGGACGGCTGCTGCTCCAGGTCCATGACGAATTGGTCTTTGAGATGCCGCCTGAAGAGTGGGTTGAGCTAGAGCCCCTGATTCAACAGACGATGGAAAATGCAGTGCAGCTCAGCATTCCCCTCAAGGTAGAAATTAGTTCCGGTCAGAACTGGATGGAGGCAAAGTAGATCAGATGTCGCAGTTGAGCAACCGGAATATTTATTCAAGAAATATTTTGGGTGTTATAGATATGAAGACTTGCCGTTTGCTCGGTAATTACCGAGATTGTTAAATGGCTTACGCGAATTAACTTGTGGCAGTAGGAAATTAGGTAAATTCCCTTGCTTCGTCTCTCTCTGGTTCTTTCAATTGCCTTCCCGCTCTCGGCGGTTACTGCTGTGAATGCTGCGACGCTTCGTTATGACTTTGACCAAAACCACGATGCTGCCGCGTGGCAAGCCTCTGGTCTCTGGAAGAATGGTTCTCCATTTGACAATGCCTGGCGACCGGAGCAGGTGAGTATTGGCAATGGCCTGATGACGCTGACGCTGGATCGAGAGGTTTGCGATCGCGAGGACTGCCTAGGCGAGCCCTATGCCTCAGGGGAATACAAAACACGCCAGCGGTTTCAGTTTGGTCGTATCGAAGCTCGACTGAAGCCTGCTAAAGGAGCGGGCCTGATTTCTTCTCTCTTTACCTATTCAGATCCCTTTGGCAATGCAGAACTGAGCAATCCCGCAGGTCATGACGAGATCGATATTGAGTTTCTAGGCAATGACACTACGAAGGTGCAGTTCAATTATTGGAAGGCTGGACAGGGGGGGAATGAATTCCTGTTTGATCTGGGGTTTGACGCGGCGGATAGCTTTAATACTTTTGCCTTCGAATGGCGGCGCGATCGCATCGACTGGTTTGTGAATGACCTGCTGGCCCACAGTGTTATGGGCAATGCCCTTCCTAGCATTCAAGGCCACATCTTCGCGAATCTCTGGCCTGTGGAACCCGGTGTTAGTTTTGCGGGTGACTTTGCTTATACCCAGCCCGTTACCGCAGAATACGATTGGATTGCCTATACCCCACTGGAAGATTTAGTTGCTGTACCAACACCTGCTCTGCTTCCTGGTGTTTTCGCGTTGGGCGGAAAGCTGTTGCGACGACGCAAGCGTCAGCAAGCCTAGAGCATTTGCCCAGAATCTATGTTTGTGGAATGGCGAATCTGCACTTTTGGACGTGACTGAACCTTAATTAGGAGCGTACCGCAATCGGTAATGCTTTTTGATAGGCAGCAATGCCGGGTAGGGCCACGTCAAAGCGGAGCCACCACTTTACTTCTAGTCGAGTGTAGTCATCGCCATCTTCCGAGGGGACGTCGATGGAGCAGGCGATGGGAAGGCCAGGCGGAATAGTGCAGTCAAAGCGAGCCTCCAAGGCGGAGTTGCTAGCAACAATTTGAGAGGAAGCTTTCGAAGCAATTTCCACTTCCCCTAAATCGGTCTGCCAGGGAATGGATGCATTGAATTGGGCCTCTTCTTCCTGAATTGCTGCACCGCTCGTCGATTTTTCGCAATAAATTTGAGCACGAATCGTGCCGCCTTCTGGCATGGGTTGGCCCGGCTGAAGGAAATGACGGAAGCGCAGCTCCATGGGCTCACCGAAGCGGAAGACGGGCTGGGAAAATTGAATCTCGCAGCCGCTGCGAAGCTGCCGATCCTGCCAGCGTTGGCCCATGTCCTCAGTCAGACGCCAACAAAAGTAGCCCAGCGCCGTAATGCCCACAGTTCCAATCAGACTTCCATCAAAGAATGGACCATGGTGGAAGGTTTGTTCCAGCAGTCGCCAGCCTAGGCGCAGGGTAACGTAGTACAGCAGCGCAATGAAGCCCAGAACGATCCAGGGAAAGCGGCGGCTCGCTGCCGAACCTGAGCACCAAATAAAGTCTTCAGCAACGGTTTGCAGGGATTCTCCAGTTGTGGCTTGCCAAAACTGGAGGTCATTGAGGGTGGAGGATTGGGCCATGGCGACGGACTCTCTCGGAAATACCCTGGATGGGGAATTTGTGTGAGCCTAGCAAATGAATGCTAATCCCGCTAGCGCTTCTCCACCTTTCTGCTGCTGTGGAGAGAGTCATGGCTCTCTGCTTTTTAGCCGTCATGGGCCCATGAGCTGGGCTAGGGGGGCGGCTAGGGGGTAGAGCAGTAGTTGGGCTGATCTTCTTATTCGAGCACAGTGGGCTTTGAGTCGAGCTAACGGTACAGTGACCAGCAGGGGCCGCAGCCTTGAAAAGGGTCCTGTAGCGACGCTCTCACAACTTTCCCTATGCTCCCATGGTAAAGCGTCGAAATCTCTTGCCGGATATTGAAAATCAGATTGCAGATTCCTGGCCATTGACCTACTTCTCTGCGTTTTCTGCCCCAGCGGAAACCCAGGCTTTGCTCCTCCCGGATGCCTTTCCCCGCCTGTTACGGCCTCTTCCTGGGGTGGAGGGGTCTCAAGCTGTGGTTATTTGTCTGCATGGGTTTTCGGGGATGCCCTATGAGCTAGGTCCAGGCTTAGCCGCGATCGCCCAAGCCGGACTGACCGCTGCTGCGCCGCTATTACCCCGCCACGGCTATTGCGATTTGGCGATCCAGCACCGAGAATTTGCGCTGCTCAATCAAGAAGAACTATTGGCTGCGGTGCGTCAAGAGATCGCCGTGGCGAGGCAATCCTATGATCGCGTCGGCCTTATGGGCTTTTCCATGGGAGGCGCGATCGCCCTCACTTTGGCTGCTGAAGGTCTCGTCGATGCCTGTTCTGCGATCGCGCCTGCCCTGCGCCTACCTCTAAAAGCTGAAATACTCATTCCCCTGCTAGGCTGGGCCGACTTTGAAATTGATGCTCACTCCAATGAGTCCTTCTACTTTCCCAAGTATGAGTTTCACCATGCCCGCTCTCTGCGAGCCCTGTGGCGACTGGCGGCCCTGGCTCGCAAAGGCCTACCGGAGATTGACTGTCCGCTCCAAGTGATTCATTCCAAACAGGACCAAACGATTCCCCCCCGCGTGGTCGAGCTCATTCAACAACGGGTTCCAGTTCCCGTGGAGACTGCTTGGTTCAATGAGTCCGGGCATATTATGTTGCGCGATCGCGCCCAGGAAGCCGTGGCCCAATCCCTCGCCGGGTTTATGCAACGTCAGCTCTGCTGAGCACAATTGGGTTTGTCCCTTGCATCTCAGGTGGCTTGTTGTCCTTGTAATTCAACCGCTGCTCTTGCCTGATTGAGGTGGCACATTGTCACTGGAGAATTCAGCTAGCACCGTAGCCCTTTTTCATCAGTCCCCTATTTCATAGAGAGTCAATGAAGCTGTACTGTTGCTGTTGACCCCTCAACCAAAGCGTTGAAGTATGGGTATATACATAGAATTTTTCTTATGGATACTTCTCCTCCATTCCCAATCTTTTATTTAATTGGTCTAGGACAGACCCTCGGTGCAATTCTAGGCGAGCCCTTAGAGCGAGCTGCTGCGAGCTCTGCTGACTGTGTTGTCGTCGTGACTAAAGACGAAAATGGTTTCGAGGTGTCACAAATGGAGCCTGAGGAACTACAAAGATCCCGTGCTGTGGGTTTATCTTCGAAAACGACTGCGGCCTAGATAGAGTTTCCACAGCTATCGAATTTTGATCGGGATAGAGATTTAAATGCGACTGTTGCTCCCGGCTCATTGTTGCTGAGCTCAGCATTGCGACAATCCTGCCCTTTGTGGTCTCGTATCCCCAAAAAGAAGGGTGACCAAACTGATTCGGCCACCCTTCTTTTTTTATGATTCTCTGCTGATCGCCCTTCCCACAAACTAAGGCTCAAGTACTTCCTCCGTGGGAGAAGTGGGTGTCTTGCTGTTGGTATTTGTTAGGGCCATGGCTGCCCAAATTCCCAGCAGAATTAATCCCGCTAGACCCAAGGCAATCAATAATTTCTTGCCGATTCCCGCTCGGGGATTGTTTGGGAGGCGATCGCGATACAAGTCACCAGAGGGAGCGCTGGCAAGATCATCACCATTGCTCCCTAGGTTAATGCGAGAAATCCAGCTAGGCGTTGAAGACCCTGTTTGATAGCCATCAATGCGTACTGCCCTAACGCCTTGGGGGTTGAGGTGAGTGATGCCATTTTTGATGAAAGATAACGAGGCATTTTTGGGCGGACAAGTATCCGCAACCAAATTTACTTGAAGGCAACCGTTCTTGATGTGGGTGTTCACCGTAATACCCTTCGCACTCAGGGGAGCCTGCATGAGTCGGCCAATTGCCGCTGCATTTCCCTGTTGGGCTTGGTCAAGAATGGATTGCTGTGCCTTCATCGGCTAAACCGCTCCTTTGGTATGGCGCTGTATTGAGGAAAATCAATAAGACTGTCATGCTCAAAAATACTGTAGAGCTGAAGCCCTACACTTTTCCTATCCTAGAGCGAAAATCTTAATTCAGGGGGCTGTTTATGCAGCTTGAGGAAATTCTGATGCGCGGGGCTAGTCCTTGAGCGGTTTCAACGCCTCTACTTCACCGATGCGCGATGCCTAGGTTCGGGTTGATTTCCACCGGAATCTGCTAGCGGCTCTGTTAGCGACAGTGGGGTGAGGTTGAAATTGCGATCTCTGAAAACTCTTGGGAGCCCTTGTCTGTGGTGATCGGGGCTAGCAATGAGTCCTCAATCGAGAATTGCGCCTTGCAATTCAGTGTCAGTGACCTTGATGTCATCCAAATTACAGCCTCTGATGTCTGCGCCTTTCAGGCAGGCTCCTCGTAGGTCGGCATACTTTAGATCTGCACCACGCAGGTCTGTCATTCTTAGGTTTGCACCCTGAAGATTGGCTCCTCGCAAATTGGCATCAGTCAAGATTGCACCCTGAAGATTGGCTCGGTTCAAGTCTGCCGCATAGAGGATTGCGCTTTGCAATTGGCAATTGCGCAGGTCTGTGTGTCGGAAGTTGGCACCGTAGCCATTGGTGTGGCGTAGGATTGCGCCTCGTAAAATGCTCTCCTGGAGATTGGCCCGCACTAGATTGGCCCCCTGGAGATTGGCTTGACTCAGGTCCGCTTGGTGCAGAATTGCCCGATAAAGACGAGCGCTCGCCAAGTTGGCCGAATAGAGGCACCCCCCGCTAAAATCTGCTTCGTGGAGCATTGCCTCTTCCAGGTTGGCCCGGCTGAAGTTCGCGCCGTATAAGTCCGCCCGGCTAAAGTCAGCGCGGGTTAGATCTGCATTCTGGAAGTTTGCAGTTTGCCCCTTGGCATCTCGCATCATGCTGTCCCGTAGGCTTGCCCCAAAGAAATTGGCAAAGCTCACATCTACACGGGCTAGAGTGGCTTGGTCCAGGTTGGCCTCGCTGAGGTTGGTTTGCTGGAGGTTTGCACCGTTGAGAACCGATTCTCGCATGTCTGCTTGTTGGAGATTAGCCCCCCGTAGATTTGCTGCGGTCAGGTTGATGCTATACATCATGGCCTGACGCATCAGGGCTCCCATGAGGTTAGCACCGCTCAGATTGGCCAGAGTTAGCTCAGCTTCTGCCAGGTCAGCGTTGGAGAGATTGGCCTGTTGGAGATTAGCTTCTTTTAGGTTGGCGGTGTAGAGATCTGCGGTGTGGAGGTCTGCCTGTTTTAGATTGGCAGAATGCAGATCCGCCAAGCTGAAATTGGCCTCCCGCAGGTCTGAGGATTTGAGGCTGGCTGATCCTAGATTGGCTCCCTGGAGGTTGGCGGTGTAGAGGGAGGAGTCAGATAAATCAGCGGCTTGGAGTTCTGATTCGCACAGGCTAGCAAGCTTGAGTTCTAAGCTGCTAAGGTTGGCACGATTTAGATCGGTGTTATCCAGGGCGATATTGTCCAGGTTGGGATGGCGGTGAAAGTTACTACTGCGCCAGCGATTCCAAGCCTCGACATCATTTTCGAGAAGGCTGACTGGAGCACGATTTACGATCACACTCTTTGGTTGAGAAGTTGCCATGTCTGCTGCCCTGGTCGAACCCTGATTTGAGTCTATCAATGAGACGCACTGAACACTCAGTACTTGAGTAGACGATAGGCGATCTGTCGGATGACCTGCTTCTCTAAGCTGTAATTTCACTGAAAAAATACATCACAGGCAGGCTCTAGAAATCCTTTCTAGAAAAGGAATTGATTTTCTCCCGTGGAATTCCTGAGCCTGGATGGCGTGATTATTGCGTGATTGCCGAAAGCCGACTTCCAATAGATAGGGCTTTCTCGGTGAAGTCACGCAGGCAGAGCTTGCGGTCTTCTGTTGATCAAGGCTGGAGAAATCGGCTTAATTCCTCACCATAAAATAAGAAACTCAGCCTTCATGTAAGGATGGAATGCTGGATTTATCGCAATGGTCTTACTGGTTTGAGCATTGTCTTCTGCAAGGTTGATGTTTTCTGAAGTCCAGTAGATTTAGAGGTCTCAGCCATGTAATTGGATTGATCACCCCCTTTCAATGTAGAGGCTGTATCGATAATTGACATCACAGCTCTGATTCCCATGTTTTCCTTGGGAGCTGAGCTGCCATAAGCTGTGGCATCTCATCTCAATACTGCATTCAGCCACGCTACATTTCTTGGGATAATTGACGGGACGAGGAGGCGAGACCGCAGCAAAGTCCATGCCCCCGAGCCTCAATGCGCTTTCGTAATCGGCACTCTCCTTTGTCTTTCTAATCCTCCCTCTACCGTTTTCTGCTGCTGTGTCTACTATCCAAGTCTCCGTTCCTGCCACGACTGCAAATCTCGGCCCAGGGTTTGACTGCCTCGGTGCGGCCTGGACCCTGCATAACGATTTTCGCTTTACCCGTTTGGCAGATGGGGAGGCCTTGCAAATCTCCGCGAAGGGCGAGGGGGCTGATAAGCTCACCACCGATGAGACGAATTTCGTCTATCAATCCTTCAGTAAGCTGTTTGTCTATCTCAATCAGCCCATGCCGCCGGTACGTATTGAAATTGAGGCCGCGATTCCACTGTCCCGAGGCTTGGGTAGTTCTGCGACCGCTATTGTTGGTGGCCTGGTGGGAGCCAATGCTTTGGCTGGGGGGCCGCTGAGCCGGGAAGCGATCGCTGCCCTAGCGACAGAAATTGAGGGTCACCCAGACAACGTCGTTCCTGCTCTCATGGGAGGTTGTCGCTTAGCAGCCAGTGGGATTGAGCAGGACTGGGAAATTTGTGAACTGCCTTGGAACGCGAACATTGTCCCAATCCTGGCCATCCCCAATTTCACCCTCTCCACCGAAAAGGCCCGCCAGGTCTTGCCTGAGAGCTATAGCCGTGCCGATGCTATTTTCAACACCTCCCACCTGGGCTTATTGGTGCGAGCCTTAGATACCGGGCGAGCAGATTGGCTTAAGGCGGCGCTTCAAGACCGTATCCATGAGCCCTATCGCACTCAGTTAATTCCGGGGCGGGATGTGGTGCAGCGGGCGGCGATCGCCGCAGGAGCCCATGGCCTCGTCATCAGTGGCGCGGGGCCGACTTTGCTGGCATTAGGGGCGGAGGATAAGGCTGGGGCGATCGCCGATGCCATGGTCGATGCCTGGAAGAGCTGCGGCACAGCAGCCCAAGCCCACGTCCTAGCAATAAACAATGCAGGCACGGTTACCCAAACGCTCTAGCCGTTCTTTGAAATGCTGAAAGCCCCCCCAATCGCTCCCCTTGAGTGATTGGGGGGGCTTGTTCTTTAGAGTTACGGAGAGCGATCAAGCTGGGCGATGACTTCAATCTGAAGTGACTGCTCACCTAGATATGTTGATTCTCACCATTGGTTAGAGGTTGAGGTTGAGCGACTAAAGACTTACCCCTTAAGACTTTCGTCTCGCTGCTAAATAGAGCTCACCTGGGAAAAACAGTCGTGCTGTCCGAAATTGCACAGAGCGACTGCTGGGAAATTTGGGGGAACGATTGCTGGGGCGATGGCCTTTGCATACAAGGTCTTGATTTGCTTGTCAGCCTTCAAAAGACTCGTACCAAGGGAGATTTGCAGATCGAGTATGGATACTGAAAGGTATAAATATCACTTTTACCCGGAAAGGTTGAAAAAAGATTGTTTACATTAATTAACATGAGCTACTATGTTCATGGCGGTGAAAGTTGAGTATAAATGCTCAGTTATTAACTATACTTAACACTGCAAGATGGAGTGGGCTTAGAAGCCTATCTCCCAGGAAGCATGTTGACGAATCAGTTGACTAGGTCTCGGCACCTCCTCTGCTCCATGGCCAGCGTGCTCCTCACAAATCGACCTCTCCGGTACTGATCTGATGGAAAGTGCTCAACTGCCCTGGCTAACCATAATTACGATGCTGCCCCTGGTGGCGGCGTTGCCGATTCCCTTCATCTCTGACAAAGACGGTAAGACAATCCGCTGGTACGCCTTGGGCGTCGGCTTGATTGACTTTGCTTTGATGATTTATGTCTTCGGTAGCAACTACATTCTGCAAAGCGCAGATTTTCAGCTCACCGAGACCTACAACTGGATTCCTCAACTGGGCCTTAACTGGTCCCTGGCCGTAGACGGTCTGTCCATGCCCCTGGTGATTCTCACCGGATTGGTAACCACCCTCGCCATGTTGGCAGGCTGGAATACCCAGAAGAAGCCGAAACTCTTCTTCGCGCTAATGCTCATCATGTACAGTGCCCAGATTGCAGTTTTTGCAACCCAGGACTTGATGATGTTCTTCCTGGTGTGGGAGCTGGAACTGGTTCCGGTCTACCTGCTGATTTCCATCTGGGGTGGCCCCAAGCGTCTCTACGCTGCAACGAAGTTCATCCTCTATACAGCTGTTGCTTCAATCTTCATTTTGATTGGTGCCCTGACCATGGCCTTCTACGGCAGTGGCGCTCCCACCTTCGACATGCAGGCCCTGGCGATGAAGGATTACCCAGCGGGCATGGAAATGTTGCTCTACTTGGGTTTCTTGATTGCCTTCGGTACCAAGCTTTCTGTCTTCCCGCTGCACACCTGGTTGCCCGATGCCCACGGTGAAGCGAGTGCGCCGGGTTCCATGCTTCTGGCCGGTGTGTTGCTGAAGATGGGTGGTTACGGTCTGCTTCGCTTCAACGTTGAAATGCTGCCCGACGCCCACATTAAGTTGGCTCCGCTGCTAGCAGTTCTCGGCGTAGTCAACATCGTTTACGGTGCCTTCTCTGCCTTCGCTCAAAACAACCTCAAGCGCCGCGTCGCTTACTCTTCCATCTCTCACATGGGCTTTGTGCTCCTGGGCATTGCGGCTTATAACAGCCTCGGCCTCAGCGGTGCAATGCTCCAGATGGTCTCCCACGGTTTGATTGCAGCGGCGATGTTCTTCCTCTGTGGTGTTGCCTACGACCGCACCCACACCTTGGAAATGGACAAGATGAGTGGCCTTGCTAAGCAAATGCCCCTCGCCTTCGCACTGTTCACCGCAGTGGCAATGGCTTCTCTAGCCCTGCCCGGCATGAGTGGCTTCGTTAGCGAACTCACCATCTTCCTCGGCTTTGCAACTGATAGTGCTTACAGCAATAGCTTCCGCGTGGTTGTGGTTCTCCTCGCTGCGGTTGGCCTAGTGCTGACCCCCATGTACTTGCTCTCGATGATGCGCCGTATCTTCTTCGGCGACCTCAAGCTCAAGCTAGACGGTGGCTTCCAGGTTGATGCCAACGCTCGGGAAATCTTCATTGCCCTTTGCCTCGTGGTTCCTGTGATTGGGATTGGCTTGTACCCCAAGCTTGCCACTCAGGTTCACGATGTGAAGACCGATGCGATCGCGGCTCATTACCAAAGCATTCTGCCGACCTTGGCTCAAAGCCAGACTGGAACGCTTTACGCTCAGGTTATGGAAGCTCCGACCATTGCTGAAGGCGCTGACTTCGCCCGCATGGATTAGTTCAAACCGATTCAGTACCGGATAAGAATTGATTGAAAAGCCCCCTGATTTCACTGTGAAATCAGGGGGCTTTTGGTTTGGGGCTGAAAATTGGATTGCTTGGGTATGGGGGGGGCTGGGGCGGACGTGGCGATGCCAAGTCCCTACGGGGTATGGGGATGAGCTGCTAATAATCCACCCGATCGCCTTTCCCCGCCCATTCTTGAAATGCAGCATTGGCCTCATCCCGCATGAACTGAGCCATGGGGAGGCGGCGATCGCCCTTCTCCCGATCCAGCTCCTCATAAATGAACTGGTCATCAAAACCAATCGCCGCTGCATCCGCCTGGGTATTGCCGTAGAACATCCGCTCAATCCTGGCCCAGTAGATTGCCCCCAGGCACATGGGGCAGGGCTCGCAGCTAGTGTAGAGTTCGCAGCCATCGAGCTGAAAGCTATTGAGATTGGCACAGGCCCGACGGATGGCAACAACTTCAGCATGGGCCGTGGGGTCGTGGCTGGAGGTGACTTCGTTGTGGCCTTCGCCGATGATTTCGCCATCTTTGATGATGACTGCGCCAAAGGGACCGCCCTTGTCATGGCGCATGCCCTGCTGGGAAAGGGCGATTGCCCGCGTCATGAATTCTCGTTGCTTTTGTTCTGAAGTCTGGGCCATGGCGGTTTACCGTCACTCGCTCTGGAGAAGCTAAAGCCTTGGATGAGAAGGCCTTAGCTCTTTCTCTAGTGGGTCATAAGCCCTGGCTATGTGGGGTATGCCGAAAGTAATCCTCAAGAAGGTTTACATTGCTTAACAATTCGGTTAGTATGAACTCATACATAAAAGTCCCGCTTCCAAAATCCCATGACTTTTAGGTCGGGTTTGGTTAGCAACACTGCAATAATTTTCAAATGACTACCACGATTCAAACTCAACGCAGCGAGAGCCTCTGGGCTCGCTTCTGCGAATGGGTCACCTCCACCGACAACCGCCTCTATGTAGGTTGGTTCGGCGTGTTGATGATTCCTACCTTGCTAGCTGCTACCGCTTGCTTCGTAATTGCTTTCATCGCTGCTCCCCCCGTGGACATCGACGGCATCCGCGAGCCCGTTGCTGGCTCCTTGCTGTACGGCAACAACATCATCTCCGGTGCTGTTGTTCCTTCTTCCAACGCGATTGGCCTGCACTTCTACCCCATCTGGGAAGCTGCTTCCCTTGATGAGTGGTTGTACAACGGTGGTCCTTACCAGTTGGTTTGCTTCCACTTCCTCGTCGGCATCTTTGCTTACATGGGTCGCCAGTGGGAACTGTCCTACCGCCTCGGTATGCGCCCTTGGATTTGCGTTGCTTACTCTGCACCTGTTGCAGCTGCAAGCTCCGTGTTCTTGATCTACCCCTTGGGTCAAGGTTCTTTCTCCGACGGCATGCCTTTGGGTATCTCTGGTACCTTCAACTTCATGTTGGTCTTCCAGGCTGAGCACAACATCCTGATGCACCCCTTCCACATGTTGGGTGTGGCGGGTGTATTCGGTGGTTCCTTGTTCTCCGCCATGCACGGTTCATTGGTGACCTCTTCCTTGGTTCGTGAGACCACTGAAGCTGAATCTCAGAACTACGGCTACAAGTTTGGCCAAGAAGAAGAGACCTACAACATCGTTGCGGCCCACGGCTACTTCGGTCGTTTGATCTTCCAATACGCTTCTTTCAACAACTCCCGTTCCTTGCACTTCTTCTTGGGTGCATGGCCTGTGGTTGGTATCTGGATGACTGCTCTGGGCGTAAGCACCATGGCGTTCAACCTGAACGGTTTCAACTTCAACCAGTCTGTCCTCGACTCTCAGGGTCGTGTAGTCAGCACCTGGGCTGATGTACTGAACCGCGCCAACTTGGGTATGGAAGTAATGCATGAGCGTAACGCTCACAACTTCCCCCTCGACCTGGCTGCTGGTGAGTCTGCACCTGTTGCGCTGACTGCTCCTGCAATCAACGGCTAAATCTCTTTTGTGAGATTCAGTTCTTGAGAAAGGTTTGAGAAGCGGCTGCTCCTGCGAAAGTGGGGGCCGCCGCTTTTTGTTGAGATTTTGGGAGCGAGATTGCTGCGGCCACAGGGATTGACTGTTGTGGTTTCTCCGAATGCATGGAGCCATAGCAAAAAGCAGGCAACCAAACGGCAGCCTGCTAAGGGAAAAGATTCATTCAATATCTCTAGTGAAGCGGCTCAAGAAAGGGAATGGTTTATCAGGCCACTCCCAAACGGAGTCAAACTTGGAAAACTAAAACTTAGTCGTCGCGATCGCGCAGAACGCTTTCAACGAAGTTTGCATCAGAAGCATTAACTTCCAGACCGGCAGCTTCGAGGATGTCTTCGCCGGTCACCGTGCCGGAACGAACCTGACCCTGCAAGGTGCCATATCCAGAGATGCCGTTGAGCTG
>CALIGI010000108.1 GCA_938021205.1 uncultured Pseudanabaenaceae cyanobacterium | reverse complement strand
GGCGGCAAATACTGAAAAATCTCCCCCGGCAACGCCCGGCCATTCTCCCGCCGAGTCGTCTCAAACCCGACGATCGCTGCCTTAAACTCCGTCTGCAACATGGCAAAAATCTGAGGCTGCTCTTCTCGCAGCTCCGCCATGGTCATCCCCAACGCCCTGGCTCGGTGGACCGAATCAATCGGCGAAGTCGTGGCGTGATAAACCACGGCATAAATGTGATTGCCCGACTCCTCATCCAAGGCCCGCACCCAGCTGCCAAAGGGCGGCATGGCCGGAAACTTGAGGTCTTCTGGCTCCAGGCATTGGGCCAAGAATTCCGTTGTGGCCGTTTCCACCACTTCAGCAATGTGATTTGGCGCGCGATCGCGTCCTGCAAACTGGGGCAAGGGCAGGCGCATAGCAAAACAGTAATTCTGTATTGGTTAATATTGTACCAGTACAGAATTACTGTTCGTCAGTTGCGGATTTTACGTCGCTGATTTACAAATCAGAAACCATTACTTGACCGGCTCTAGCTCTGAGAGGCGAAAGGTCACCAGCTTGTCCCAATTGCCGCCTTCAAACAGCACTGCAGCCGTGCCGTCGCTAACCCGCTGCACATAGCCTTGAAACTTGTAATAGGTGTCGTCGGGATTGATGACGCGCACTTCTAGGCCGGGGAGAATCATGTTTAGAGGTCCAAAAATAACGAAGGGCGAGCAATGAGCTTAGGTCTAATCCTAGCCGAATTGCTCGCCCTCAGGCGGTCTAGTGAGGGTTGGGCGATCGCTCTGTCGAGTCCTGATGAACTGAGCTAGCAGCTAGGAGTCCGTCAGCTTCAATAGAACCTCTCCATTGAGCAGCTTGTTCGCAGCTTCCAACAGTGCTTCCTCCAAATAGGGCTTGGTAAAGTAACCCTTGGCACCCAGCTTTGCGGCCAATTGGCGGTGCTTATCTGCACCACGGGAAGTCAGCATCGACATCGGTAACTTCTTGAGATCTTCGTCCTCTTGTAGCTTCTCTAGCAGCTCCAAGCCAGTCATCCGAGGCATCTCGATGTCGCAGAAGATCAAGTCGCAAGGCAGACCGGAGCGCAGCTTTTCCCAAGCTTCCTGGCCATCACGAGCTTGCTCCACTCGGTAGCCCGACTTGGCAAAACTCATGGACAGCAACTCTCGCACCGTAATTGAGTCATCGACGATGAGGACCATGGGTTCGCTAGGTGCCGTTTCAGCGGGCTTGTCCTCGATCGCCGCTTGTTCTTCTTCCCATAGGGCCGCCGCGCCTTGGCGAGTTCTACCCTTGGAAATATCGATGAGTTCAAGCACGTCAGCGATGGGCATGACCTGACCATCGGACAGTACGGTGGCACCGGCAATCCCTGTAGGCTTGGGCACAGGGCCTTCCAGTTGCTTAATAACAATGTCCATTTCGCCCTCGGCACGGTCCACGTTGACCGCGAGGTACTCGCCCGCGCTGCGCAGAATGACTAAGGCTGCCATGTCTTCATCTGCACTGCCCGCATAGACACTGCTGCGACCGATGGTGCGGTTGTATCTCAGCAGTTCCGAGAGCTCCCGCACCGGCAGCATCATGTCGCGCCATTGAATCGTTTGATTGCCCTCGGCATCGGTGACGATTTGGTCCTTGGGAATATCAAACATATCTTCCACACCGTCTAGGGGGAAGGCAATGCGGGCACGGTTGCTAATGCATTGCAGCGCCTTGGTAATACTCAGGGTCAGGGGCAGGCGAATGGTAAAGGTCGTGCCTTTGCCAATCTCCGAGTCGATGACTACAGTGCCTCGCAGTTCCTGGAGGCGAGTTCGCACCACATCCATGCCCACGCCACGACCGGCAAAGGCATCAGCCTGGGATCGGGTGGAGAAGCCCGCATGGAAGAGGAAGTCGTAAAGCTGCGAAACGCCCAGCTGATCCGCATCTTCAGAGCGAACCAGACCTTTCTCAATCGCCTTTCGCTTGATTTGTTCAGGGTCAATGCCTGCGCCGTCATCAGAGACAGAAATAACCGTTTGGTTGCCCTGGTAGAAGGCCTGGAGACGAATGGCACCGTCCGCAGGTTTACCATTCATGATCCGCTCTTCCTGGGTCTCAATGCCATGGGTAACGGCATTGTTGATCAAGTGAGTGAGAGGGTCATGGAGTTGTTCAATCAACATTTTGTCGATTAAGGCATCTCGGCCTTCGATGGTGAGGCGAGCAGACTTACCGCATTTGTGAGCAATGTCGCGCACCGCCCGAGGCAAACGATCTGCCGTCTGGGCAAAGGGCACCATACGGGAGCGGTTGACCTCTTCCTGAAGCTGGCTAGTAGTTTGGCGGAAGTTGCGAGTGTCCTGGTCGAGGGATTCGTTGATCAGAAAGTCGATGTCATTAGCCGATTCTTTCACACGGACGATCAGCTCAATGATGTCCTGAGACAGTGTATGAAAGCCTGTGAACTTGTCCAGTTCCAGATCGTCCAAATCACCTACAGCACTCTCGCTATCCGGGTTGCTAGCGCTGAGGTTGAGGCCACCAGAGCTTACCGCAACGGTTTCCATGCCCATGACCTTGCGGCGACTGTTGAGCAGGGCATTTTCTAGCAGAGACCGTTCGTATAGGTCTTGGAGCTTTTGCCCCACATCACTCAGCTTTTGAGTGTGATCGGTGAGCTTTTCCAGGGACTGTTTGAGGCGGCCCTGGTCTCCCTCCAGGGAGTTCCGGTTGACCACCATTTCACCCACGAGGTTGTTGAAGTTGTCGAGGGTTTTAATGGGAACGCGCATGCTCTGCTCCCGGAGGCGCTGGGAGCGGCTGCGAGTTTTGGCAGGGGGAGCAGCGGCGGCATTGCCTCGGCTGGCTGTGCTGGCAGGACCTGCTAAAGACTCGGTCCCTTGCAGAAGTTTCTCCATGTCGGAGAAGTCGTCGCTTTTGGCGGTGGGGGTGGGAGTGGGTAATGCGGCGGGGGCATCACCTAGGAGGCTATCGAGATCATCGAAATCGTCATCCAGAAGCGGGTTGCTTGGAATCCCAGGGCTTTCGCTGGAAGCCATTTCATCAAGCAGGCTATCCAGATTTCCGAGGGCTTGGTTGGGGGAGAGATCCACGCCTGTGGAGTCGAGGAACTCGTCCAGCTCATTCATGCCTGTTTCGTCAGTACTGGCCTCTAAGCTATTCCGTAGCTCGTCTATATCGCTCTCTAGGTCATCTAGGTCATCTATGCCATTGTCTAAGCCGCCGATGAGGTCGCTTTCTAGTTCGGCATCCAGTTCCGCAGCAAAGTCCACAATGTCGACGAGACCACCATCATTGGCCAGGATGTCATCGGATGGGGCAGGCTCATCCGTTGTGAGTTCGTCTAGATCATCGAACCCATTTAGATTCTCTAAATCGAAGCTATCTTCATCTGTAGAGATAATTGCCTCTGGGCTGCGGGCTAAATCTGTTGCTGCCTGTTGTTCGGCCTCAGCTTCTTCTGAGACCCAGGTATCTGCTTCGGTGAGTTCTTCATCTAGGGCTGTCGAGAAGTCTCCATGGGTCTCCATGGGTGGAGAATCGGTCGCGGAATTGGCGATCGCCAATTCCCCTTCCTCAGCCAAGCCCTCAATCCCTTCGCCTTCTAAAAGCTCGCCCAGTGCTAAGTCATCTCCTTCTCCCAGGTCTTCGCCCAGCTCTGCTGCGAAATCCAATTCCAGATCGTCTGCAGGTAACGATTCCTCGGCGATCGCTTCACTGGGATTACTCAATTCATCTAGACCCAGCAAATCATCGGTGAGATCAACCGCTAACGCTTCTGCTTCATCGTTCGCAAAGCCTGATAGCGCTGCGTCATCGAGTCCCAGAGCATCTAATTCAGCATCTAAATTATCTAGGTCCGATACCTTGCTGGCTAGGTCCGCAGGAGCTTGGGAGGCTAGCGATGCCGAGGCTTCCTCGCCAAAGTCCAAAGACAACTCATCGCTTGCATCGCCGAAGAGACCATCAAAATCTGTCTCTGCTTGGGATTCCTGATTGTCCACCGGAGCAGCCGATGTCTTCAGTAAATCATCCCCCAGGAGAGGGTCGGCCAATAGATCATCCAACGCGGCTGCATCATCCTGGCTGGAACCATCATCTCCCAGAGATGCCTCTAGACCATTGAGGTCATCCAGGTCCAGGTCTTCCAGCTCCAAGGCGGACGCATTCTCACCGCTAGGTAACGTCGCTTCTTGGTCCCAGGCCAAGCTGTCCTCAGCGGATAGTGGGTTCTCATCAAATAGATTCGCGAGGGCATCTAGGCCGTCAATACCGCCACTGGCTGCCGTCGTCTGGGCCATGGACGGAGCAGTGCTACTGTCGTTGTCGTCGTCATTGCCCAGGTTGGTCAGGTCATCAATGTCGTCCCAGGACAGCTCATCCAGATCGTTGGTGGCTGGGGCAGTCTTATTCCCCTCCAGATCGAGATCTGGCAATTCTGCTTGCGCTCCGGCAGCTCCCGCTTCGGTCACGGCAGCGGCTGAGGTTGCATTTTCCACTTGGGCCTGAAGCTCTTGGTCCAGGCTGTCGAAGGTTGGCTCTACATCGACCCACACCTCTGCCGCTGAGGCGTCGGTCATGTTGTCCTGGGTTTCTCTCACCTCAGCGACCAGCCGCTTAATGCCCAAAACTCCCTTGAGTAGCTTGGCCTCAATCTCCCGGTTGGTTCTGACGGGGTTGCCCTTCATGAACTTGAGGCTGCTTTCTAAGCGGTAGGCAACCTTCTGGATGCCATCCAACTCCAGCATGGCGGCTCCACCCTTGATGGAGTGGGCAGCACGATAGAGCTCATTGATGCGCTCTTCATCTGCAAGGGCACTTTCCAGGTCATCCATGCCTGGCTCAAGGAGTTCAAGGTACTCCTGGGTTTCCTCAAGAAAGTACCCAATAATTCGCTGCCGCTGTTCTGGCTCCATGGGGCTGCTTGCCTTATCGCTGAACTGCTTGTGTGCTGACTGACTGATGATGCGGTGTTAACGGGAGGTGGGGTGACCTCGGAGGTCCGCCGTGCTGTGATTAACATTCCCTGAGAGAGAGTCAAAACCGACGCTTTGACCCGATGCAGGCCCTAGGGCATACCTACATCTCGTCGGACTCTTCCACGCGGAATCGTTCCACAGAGGTCTGTAGGTCGCTGGCGACGCCCACCAGGTTGTGGAGCGATCGCGACACGCGCTGGGCTTCCTGGGACGTTTCCTGGGCCGTCAATTCCACTGACTGCATAACCTGGGCGACCTGACGAGACGTCTCGGTCTGCTCGACCGTATCCGCCGTAATCGAACGCACCAGTTGGTCAATGCGATTAGACACCTGAATGATGTCGTCCAGGGAGCGCTTGGCCTGCTCAGCCAGCTTGGTACCGGTAATAACCTGCTGGGTGCCTTCTTCCATGGCCACCATCACAGATCCGGTCTCTCCTTGAATTTGGAGCACGATTTGCTCAATTTCCTTCGAAGACTTGGCGGCTCGGTCAGCTAGCTGTCGAACTTCGTCCGCCACAATGGCGAAACCACGACCGGCATCACCGGCTCGAGCCGCCTCAATGGAAGCATTCAGGGCCAGCAAGTTGGTACGAGAGGCAATCTGGGAAATCAAGGCAACAATCTTGGAAATTTCCTGGGAAGATTCCGCCAAGCGCTTCACCTTGCGAGTGGTTTCTGCCACCGTCTCGCGAATTTGCAGAATACCGGCCACCGTCTTCTCTACAGCCTCGCCGCCCTTGAGGGCAGTTGCCGATGCAGTGCGGGCCACTTCCTCGGCTTCGCGGGCGCTGTCTGCCACACGCTGAATCGAGTCGGTCATGATCTGCACCGAGTTCAGCGTCACAGCCAGCTCTTCTGCTTGGCGCAATGCATCTGAAGACAGGCTTCGAGCGAAGGTCTCGTTGTCCGACGAAGCCTTGTTCACCTGGGTCGCAGCGGTCTTCACCTGCAATACAATTTCCCGCAGGTTCTGAATAGTGAGGTTGAAGGAGTCCGCAACCGCACCCAGTACGTCAGCCGTTACTTCGGCCTGTACGGTCAGGTCACCGCGAGCCGCACCTTCCACGTCGTCCAGGAGACGAATCACCTGGCGTTGTAGATCTTCTTTCTGTTGTTCCTGCTCTTCGGCTTTGCGCTGGGCTTCCTTGGTCGTTGCCAGGATAACCCGCGACATGTTGTTGAAGCTGGCGGAGAGCTGACCTAACTCGTCCTCGGAGTAGATGGTGGCTTGGGTGTTGAAGTTACCCTGGACCACTTTGGAGAACTGGGTTTGTAAATCTTCTGTGCTGCGGCGCACCTGGCGGCGAATGACTTCGCCCATGATGCCCGCACCCATAAAACCGCCGATACCCCCAGCGAGGGCTAAGGCGAAAGGCGCAATTTTTGCTCGCTCTTCCACATCGGGGACCGCAGCACTAAACGCCACGTTGGTGCCCAGAACACCCACGACCGCAGCAAGGCCAGCAGCGCCTGCTAGGACCGTACGCTTGGTGCCAAAGGAAGCATTCTCCAGGGGGGCTAAGACTCCTTGACCCACTGCCACGGCGGGCTCAATCTCAGCGCCTTCACCTGGGGTGAAGGATGGAACATTCTCTTCACCCCAAACAGACTCTGAACTGACATTGCTGTCTTCTGTTCCGATGGTGAACCCGCTGAGGTCGTCGCCGCCCGTAATGTCACCTGTGGGCATGTCGAAGCCGCTACTGGGAGCAGGACTGGTGAAACCAATGGAATCTTCGGCGAGATCGAAATCCGATAGTCCACCAAAATCATCAAAGGCGTCGAATTCATTGAGAAAGTCAGAATCGTTTCGTCCGCCAGGGTTACCTCCTGTAGAGTCACCCCCAGTCATTTCTGGCGTTGCAAAATCTGCGACGTCCGAGACTGCACCATCAGTAAGATTGGAGCCGCCCTGGGGAGCATCAATGGAAGGCATGGCACCCGCAAAGGTATCGAATTCATTCTCAGCCGCTAAGTCTAGATCGACTGTTGTGGAGCGATGCTCGACGGGCACATCGTCCAAGGGAGCTTCGTTGAAGGCTAAGTCAGGCGCGCTGTCTAGCCCATCGGTGTTGAGACCCGCTTCATCCATTGAAAACATGTCGAAGGTTTCGCCCTGGGAGGTCTCATCTATTTCATGGGAGCCACTAGGGGCAAACTCATCTAGGTTGGGTGAATCTACGAACAGAGTTGCTTCAGGGGCATGGGGGTCACTGGTAGGAGCGGAATTGCTCGCCCCGGTCTGATTTTTTTGAACGGACTGGTCCGAAACAGGGCTGTGATCTCCAAAATCTAGGCCATCATCCAGAGCACCCAGGCCATCATCGTTGAAGTTGTTGGTCTCGAAGTTCTCAAAGGCCGCTGGCTCGCTAGCAGCGCTTGGCTGGGCTATTTCAAAAGCAGCTTCTGTTCCCGGTGATTCAAATAGGTTATTGCCTGCATCTGCGCTGTCGAGTTCAGGGACAGCAGAGCCTAGGGAGTCGTTTTCGTTTTCTAGGGAAAACAGGTCATCCGTTTCGTCTGCCACATCGCCAAACATGGCGCTATCGTCAACCTCGGGAAAGGCATCATCGCTTGTTCCAAAGGGGTCACTGGTGGCGACGGGGCTCTCATTGGAGGCTGAACCAAAGTCCAAATCGGCATCGCCTTCGAAGCTGTTACCAAAGGGATTGGCGGCCATGGAGTCTGCATCTAAGGGAAGAGACTCATCGGAGCCTAGGGCGATCGCCTCATCCATCGGGGCTGCAAAATCAAAGTCATTACCTGGAGCAGAACCCAGGTAATCATCTCTGTCAAAGCTTCCACCCACGGGAGTTTCACCAGAGCCCATTATCATGGGCGCATCATTATCCTCATCCACCGAAGGCGCAAAATCTAAGTTGGCCTGTGCTGCGCCTGGGGTGAAATCCGTAGCGTCGAAATCACTGGCAGAGAAACCATTGGAGGGGCCACCCTCGGCAGGGCCAGTACTCTGGAAATCAGAATTGTCAAAGCTGATGTCGTCAAAGTTGAGGTCACTGTCTAGGTCTGTACCACCGTCAAAGCCATGGGAGCTGCCGTTGCCATTGGCAAAATCATTCGCCCACTGGGGCTCGCTGTCTTCAATGGGACGCTCTTGGACCGCCACATTACTCCCCAGGTCACTGCCACCAAATTCCCGACAGGTTTGGACACCTTGATTGGCGTAATCGATGAAGGAAGGATCTTGGGTCAATCCAGCCACAGCTTCATAATCGGCTAATGCTGTGTTGTAATCCTGGAGTCCATAGCAGTAGATATGTCCCCGGAGGAGTCTGACCTTTGGATCTTCCGGAGTCGACTCCATTAGCGGCTCAATGAGCCCCGCTGCTTCGTCATATTTGCCTTGCATGTAGGCCAATTCAGCCTGCTTATAGGACATCGTTTGTTCTCCTCAACTTCCCTCAATCCCAAAAAATCTACCGAACCCAATCTGATGCTCTATTTCATCGCGAACCGACCGATTGCCGATGTCATCACATTCCCCACCTTGCGGAGTTCAAAATAGCGGCCTGATCCAAAAGCCGCAATCGCTTTTCCGCGTCATCCTCTTGAAGAACCCATTCTCCTCGGATAAACGGAGCCATGTTGGCGGGCACGTTTCGCGGGGGTTTTAACTCCTCCGGACTGAGCCATTCCATGCCAATCACCCGGTCTACTACGAGGCCGAGCATGGCATCCTGCTCTTCAATAGCAATGACATGGAGCTCTGGACGATCCGTGTTGAGTAGGGTGTTGTCTCCCAAAAACTGCCCGAGATCTGCGACCCAAATTACTCGGCCTCGAGCGTTGAGCGTACCGAGCAAGAGGGGAGAAACATTGGGAATCGGTGTGATTCTTTCTGGAGATTGGAAAAGCGCCTCCCGGATACCAATCGCGGGTAGGGCAAATTCTTCACCCGATGGTACATAGAACCGCAGGTGTAATTCACCTTCTGGCGTTTCCAGTTCCTGGATCTCGGAGACCTGGTCTGAGCCAGTTAAAAAATCGGGGTTGCGGTTGCTGACCATAATGCTTTCTTCTAGCCCCGCAGTAGCTGCTTGACTGTGCCCACGAGTTCCGTAGGCTGGAAGGGCTTCGCAATATATGCATCTGCACCCTGCTTGATGCCCCAATAGCGATCAAACTCCTCTCCCTTGGAAGAACACATCACCACAGGAACAGCTTGGGTGATTGGATCATTCTTGAGGCGACGACAGAGCTCATACCCGTTCATACGGGGCATGACAATGTCTAATATGACGATGTCGGGGGGATGGGTTTGAATATGCTCAAGGGCCTCAACTCCGTCGGTGGCGACTGAAACGTCAAGACCACTGCCGCGAAGGAGGTCTGTAATCATCTCCCGCTGA
>CALIGI010000107.1 GCA_938021205.1 uncultured Pseudanabaenaceae cyanobacterium | reverse complement strand
CTTTTTGCGCTGGGACAGGGCCTGGGGATTATCCGGGCCTTCGTACATCAGCCGAGTGTCCAGCAAAACTCTGCCTACACCTCGCTCCTGAAGGCGCTGGTTGATGCGATCGCTCATCTTCTCGGCAAACCAAGCGGGATGGCGCAGCTCCACAGACAGGGGCATGTGCAGCGGGTCATCTGGCTCCGGCCAGGCATCGAGAAATGCCATCAAATCCTTCCCCAGGGCCGGGCTATAGCTGGGCGGCAACTGCACAAACAGCGGCCCCCGGCGAGGCCCCAAGGGAGCCATTCGCTCCAGAAAAGCTCGGCTCCCCTGAATGTGGGGCACCAGCGGGCCATCGTGGCTATAGATGCGTGGCAGCTTCAAGCAAAACTGAAACGACTCCGGCGTCTCTCCAGCCCAACGCGCCACCATCTCCGGGCTGGGAATGGAATAGAAAGTAGTATTGCCTTCCACTGCGGTTAAGCGATCGCCATAGAGCCGCAAAAAAGCTCCAGCCTTACTGCCCTTGGGATAAAAATCCCCCAACCATTCGCGGTAAGCCCACACGGCGCAACCGAGATAGAAATTGAACATGGTTGTTTATCAGGTCCTCCTCAACGCCCTATCTCGCGCGAAATCCGTTGAAACCCCAACGCCACAGCCCCACCAGTTATCAACAGAACCCCAAACACCTGAGAAACCGGCAACACCTCATCCGTCAAAAACAAACAAACAACCCCCACCACCAACGGCAAGGTGCCCTGCACCACCGCACTCAACCCAGCCCCCAAACGCCGCCGACTCGCCAAGCCAAATAACTGACTCAATCCCACCGTCGCACTCAAAACCGCGCAGGCCACCACATAGCCCACATCATTCATCGGCACCGCCCGAGGCAAGAAAAACACCGCAGGCACCGCCCACAGCCAAGCTAAACCGAACTGCAACACTGTCAGGGTCATGGGATTCATCCGCCGCCCATTCACCGCCGTCAACATCAAAAACAGCGCATAGCACAGACCACTCGCCAGCCCGGCCAACTGGCCACCCGACCCACTCCACCAAACCAACAACCACAAAACACCCAAAATAAGAGGCACCATCGCCAGTAACCGCGCCGAACTCAACCGCTGATTAAACAAGCTCCAGCCCAATAACTGCCCCAAGACCGGATAGAGGAAAAACAAAGCCACCGCAGGCGTCGCCGAACTACTGGCAATGGAACCATAGAGCAGAAAATGGGCCAGGAAAAGGAACAAACCACTCGCAGCAATGCTGTAGAGCGGAATGCGATCGCGATCGCGAAACACCGCCTGCATCTCCGGCAACAACGGCGGATACAACCCCTGCCCAATCACAATCATGAAAGGCAACACCATCAGCATGCGAATCCAGAACGTCACCAGGGCACTGCTCCAAGTCGCTGCAATAAACCCCTGACCATCCCCAATCCACGGCGCACCGTGGAACAACACCTGGACCGTGGCATATTGGATTGCCCCCAAAAGAAGCGCAATAACCGCGATCGCCACACCACTGCGTTGCAATTGACGGTTGCCACTGCGTTGAGGCAAATCCTCTTCAACCACAGCCGACTCAGAGATCGGGACAAAAGGTTCAGCAGTAGCGTAAGAAGCAACAGCAGCTCCCTCCCCTCCAAGAACAGCGCCTCCAGAAGCCGACAGGCTGGGCGAAATCACCGCCGTTCCAGCACCGCCCCCCTGGGAAGTAAACTCCCCCACAGTCCCATCGGTTAGCTCGATCAAGCTCGAAATCGTCGTAGGCGGCTCACCCACCCAGGGGGAAACAGGCTTTGCTGGAGGCTGAGGCGGCTCAAGATCACCTTGCACTCGATCCACCATGCCCGGCGGCATTGCAATACCAACCGCAGTCTCTCCGACAGTTCCACGTCCTGCAACATAACTTTCACTGGGACTCGCCACACCCAGGCCCGGTTGTCCCACGGCACCGTACAGCTCATCCAAGGAAAGACCATTCGTCGGCCCAGGACTCGTCACATCAAAACTCACTGACCCAGCGGGTCCATCTGAAGCCCCAGCGACGCCATCACCACCCGGTGGCTGAGCCATGCCCCCCGACTCCGCACCCGATGCAGGAAAGCCAGAGACATCAGGACGCACCACATCGATGGGGAAATCCGTAATGAACGCCTCATCTGGCCCATGCCCCGAGGGGTTACTAGGTGAAGGGTTCGCAGGAATCGGAGTCGTCAAGCGAGGGGGACTGGGTAGGGCCGCTGCCCGACTGCTCGGCCTAGGCGGTGAGGCATCAACCTCGGCCATAGAAGCCGTGGATTCTCCGGGAGCTGACTCTCCCGGAAAGTCCTCAGACAAAGACTCAGCCGTAACAGGCTCCCCCCCCCCATCTCCTCCAGGTGGTTTCAAGCCAGACATCGCTGCCATTACCGATGCCACATCCGTGGGGTGACCCGGCAAGCGAATCTCATCCGCAGCAGCAGACATTGCCTCTCCGCCTGCCAAGCCCGGCTCAGTCCAATCCAGCCCCGTCATATCACCGGAGAGCTCTCCAGTATTCGGTCCCATGGGGTTAGCTCCCACCGAATATCCCCCAAGCAGATCAGTCGGCAACTTAATCGAGTCCATCGCTCCCTCAGTCAAGGCTTCGGAGGCTAGCAATTCGGCAGCCAGCGGTTGAGCAGCAAAAGACTGCCCAGCATTGGGCAAAGGCTGCTCTGGGGCTTGTAACGATTGCTGACCTTGAAGCTGTTGCTGGGCCTGCAACTTTTGCACCAGCGCCCCTAGGAGAAACTCGCCTTGCTGCTCCAAATCCTGCATCCGCAAAAGCTGCTGACTCAGCTCACTCTGGTGCTGACCCAGCTCTTGCTCAAGCGTTTGAATGGCTGCTCCTAAGCCCTCTTCTAGGCTCACCATTTGCTGATGCAAGGCTAGCAACCTCTGCTCTGGTCGCATTGTCCCCCCCGACTCGGAGAGACCAAACACCTGGGTTTGAATTTGCTGGCGCAGGTTTTGGGTCATAACCTGGGCGAACTGCTGAGCCCACTGCTGTTGCTGAGTCTGCTCGCGATCGCTCAACAGCACATCCTGCTGATGGCGCAACTCCTGCACCTGAGATTGCAACTGTACCTTCTCCGATCGCAGCGTCGCAATTTCCCCGCGCAGCTCCGTCAACACATACTCCTTAATCCCGCCCAGCTCCTGATTCAGCGTCTGAAGCAATCGCTCCGTCACCTGCCAGTTTCCATCTACAGCGGCTTGGGATGCCTGATTGACCAAGCCCTGGACCGCAGCACTATCCTCCTGACCATCCCGCAGCCCCTCTCCTGAGCCATCGGGCAAACCAGCATCATCAATGCTGTCCGACTGCTCGTCAAACCCTCCACTACGCCCCATGGGTGACAACCCTCAACCTCACTGAACTCACTGCAATACCCACATTTTGAGGCTCATCCCAACACCCAAACACCAGCGGCGAGGCCAAACTAGCGAGGCAACTGAGTCGAGATTCCCGCATCTTCCACCGCAGGGCGAGCTCCCGGAACAACATCATGCCGGGACGACTCCGACACAAATCCATTGCTATGGAGCAATTCATTCATAACAGCCTCATTGGGGGCCGATGCTCCCCTAGCCGTTGCTCCCTGACTGCCCATGGAAGCGGGCAACCGGTGCAATCGCACCAACTGAGCCAGCGTCTTCTTCATCTGGGTGCGAGGCACGATCGCATCCACAAACCCATGCTGCACCAAATACTCCGCCGTCTGGAAATCATCGGGCAACTTCTCTCGCAGGGTCTGCTCAATCACCCGCCGCCCCGCAAAAGCGATCATGGCCTGGGGCTCAGCAATGATTAAATCTCCCAACATGGCAAAACTTGCCGTTACGCCTCCCGTCGTCGGGTGAGTCAGCACTGGCACATAGAGCAACCGTTGGGCGCGGTGACGCTCCAAAGCACCCGAGATCTTAGCCATCTGCATGAGACTGAGCATGCCCTCCTGCATCCTCGCCCCACCAGAAGCACAGGCAATGAACACCGGCAGACGTTCCGCCGTGGCCCGCTCAATTAGCCGAGTCAACCGCTCACCCACCACCGAGCCCATACTGCCGCCCATAAAGCGGAAATCCATGACACCCAGGGCCACAGGCTCACCTTCAATTTCACCTAGGCCCGTTCGCACCGAATCGGTCAGGCCCGTCTTGCTTTGGGTGGCCTTGAGATAATCCTTGTAGACGCGGCGATCGCGAAACTCCAGCGGATCAGTCGGCCGAACCTCATCATTCAGCAGCTGCCAGGTCCCCGCATCAATCAACTGCTCGATACGCTGGTCGCTAAAAATCCTCAGGTGATGGTTGCACTCCAGACAGACCATCTGATTCGCTCGCAGATCCTTGGTGTAGGTCAACACCCCGCAGGCATCACACTTCGTCCACAAGCCATCGGAAATATCACGCTCCGGCTGAACCTGTTGCGTTGGCTCCGCCTTACGACGATTCGCAAACCAATCAAATAGAGACACGGGCAACCCCTCTCCAGCATTGCTGATAGGGCCAATAGATATCTCACACTCAGCCCGCAATCATCCTACCAGCTCGACCGAATGCCCTAGGCAAGCGGTTATCGCCACAGACGGAGAGAAAACCGTAATTGATTGGATCCGCACAATGGCATCGAGAGCAGCCTGCCTGATGGCCAGCCCCAACAATCATCACCGATGCACAAAGCGACAAAAACCGCTTTCACCCCACGCGCAGTAGCGCTTCTTAGCTAACAGAATTCCCCCTTGACCGAGCCCACAGGAGAAATTAAAAGGAAACGTGAACCATCAGGTCATTTTTGTGGCGTTAAAGCTCAACCTGAGTTCGATAGATACAAAATAACCTCATCCCCACAACCCATTCTCCTAAAAGAGAAGGGGGAAGCGAACATAAAAACAGGCTTTTCAGAACTTTAAATTTCCCCTCTCCCCAGGGGGAGAAACTAGGGGTGAGGGCTGCTTTAGCCTTGCTCAACTCAGGTAAGCTCAGATGTATCAAATCGCAGGGAAAAAAGCATTTACATAGAGTTCAATCAAAGTCCCGCCCCACAGCGCACTAACCGCAGCTCCTAACGCCAAAAAAGGACCAAACGGCATCGCTTGACGACGACCCAATCGACCGGAAGCTATCCCCAGAACACCCACAAGAGCTCCCACCAAACAAGCTAGAAACCCACTGAGTAGCAACAACTTCCACCCCAACCAAGCACCCATCATCGCCGCAAGCTTGCTATCCCCTCCCCCCATAGCATCTTGCCCCATCAACATATAACCAGCCTGGCCAATCAGGTCCAGTAGCCATATTCCCAAGACAGCCCCAACCACAGCGCTCATGATTCCGTCTGCAGTATTGCCTACCAAAGTAGCGATCGCACCTTGAAAGACAATCCCTAAAACCAAACCCGACTGAGTCAGCGGATGGGGCAGCGTCAGAGTATCAAAGTCAATCAAAGCCAAGGCCAACAGCCAGCTAAAAAAGAGCCAATAGCCCAGGGTTTGCCATTCAAAGCCAAACTGAGCGAATACCAGCACAAACATCAGCGCCGTTGCAGTCTCTACCCAGGGATAACGTGATGAAATAGCAGTTTTACAATTCTTGCAACGTCCCCGCAACCTCAACCAGCCAAAGATTGGAATATTTTCAGTCGGTCCCAATTGATGCTCACAGCGTGGGCAGCGAGACGGAGGCCACAGCAAAGACAGGCCCTCCGGCAGGCGGTACACCACCACATTCAAGAAGCTACCAATGGCCGAACCCAGGAAAAAGACGAAAACAAACGGAACCAGTTCAAAGATGCGAAGCAGCAAGACGATCCTCACCGAATCTGTTCTGACCTAATTACCATAACGGGATAAAAAGCACCCATGGCATCTCTTTTTCACAACGCCATGGGTCCATGCAACAGCTAAAAACGCCTGTCAACCCGAAAGAGCAACCCAAAAAAGGATTGACCTTTAATACAACTCGGCCTGGACCTGCTCAAAGGGAATAAAACATTCCTGAGGTAACAGAATCGGCTTACGACCAAAGATCAGCTTTCCACGATGGTTATAGCGATTCAGAGCGACCCCAGAAGGCCGCTGAATGACATCGGGATTCGCTTCATAAAAAGAGCGATAGAGATGGCGAGCTGCCTGGAGTAGAGCTGGATCTAAAAGATTAGGAGCAGGCCGGTAAGGACTGGGCTGTTCAATTCTTTGCCTAGTTACAGGCTGAGCGGTATGTACCACGAAGTTCAACTCCTTTTAGTTGAGCCTGTTCGAAACTCTCTAGAAGTTTCGAAACGTTTTTCCGAGCTGTGATGCGTTTTTCGAGCTATGGACGATAGCCTAACACCCCATCTAGAGACGGAATACTCGGTTATCACGGACTTCATGATTTGGCAGAACCTAGGCGTGAACTCCCTACTGCGGGTTCTTACGAAGGTTACGCAAGCTTTTTAGATAGATATCCCCCAAAAATCGCGGAGGCCAAGAGCCTCCACAAGATGTTAAGACTACGGGCGATCGCTCTCATTCATTATAGTAAACATGAACCATTATTTACATAAGAACTTGGCCTCGCCGGGTTTCCAGCCCTTGACTAGCCCCACAAAGGAGAAAAAAATCCGTTCAGCCCTACTTCTAGTCCGTATTACCGAGTAAGCCGCAATTTCCCTGAGATGCAATTGCAACTATTTTTAAGCATTTGCCAACATTTCGCCCCACACAGAACCACATATATAGCGATCCCCTCTAAGACGCATGGCTTTAGAGGGGAGAAGTCAGCACATCCGACAGTCTCTTTAGCCTGCCTTAATGGCATCCATCAAGGCAGCCCCCATGGCCTTACAGCCCAACGGCTTCATTCCCTCGGACATAGTATCCCCCGTACGATAGCCCTGATCCAGCACTTGGCCTACCGCCTTTTCCAACTTACTAGCGGCTTCTGGCTGGTCCAATCCATAGCGCAGCATCATGGCCGCGCTGAGCACCTGGGCCATGGGGTTTGCCTTGTCTTGCCCAGCAATATCTGGCGCGGAGCCATGGACCGGCTCAAATAGGCCAGGGCCATCGGACCCCAGGCTGGCGGAGGGCAACATGCCAATGCTGCCAGTGAGCATAGCAGCGATGTCGGAGAGGATATCACCAAAGAGGTTACCAGTGACGATGGTATCAAATTGTTTGGGGTCACGGACGAGTTGCATGGCCGCGTTATCAACGTAGAGGTGGCTGAGTTCAACGTCGCTGTATTCCTTAGCCAGCTCGTTCATGCGATCGCGCCAAAGCTGGGACACCTCCAGCACATTCGCCTTATCCACAGAACAAAGCTTCTTGCCCCGCTTGCGAGCCGTCTCAAAGGCCACACGGCCAATACGATCAATCTCGCTGAGGTTATAGGCCATGGTATTGACCCCGCGCTGCTCACCGGACTCCGTTTCAAAGACTCCCTTGGGCTCACCGAAGTAAATACCACCGGTCAGCTCCCGCACCACCATTAGATCTACGCCTTCAACCACCTCACGCTTGAGGCTAGAAGCATCAATCAACTGGGGCAGAATCGTCGCAGGACGCAAATTCGCAAACAGCTTCAGCCCAGCCCGCAAGCCCAACAGCCCCGTCTCTGGGCGCTGACTCCGGGGCAAATTATCCCACTTATAGCCACCGATCGCCGCCAACATCACCGCATCGCTCGCCTGGCACTGACTCAGCGTCGCCTGGGGCAATGGCTCCCCAGTAGCATCGATTGCTGCTCCACCGAGCAGTGCTTCAGTGAATTCAAACTGAATCCCCTGCTGCTCACCTACCAGCTTAAGAATGTCCACGGTCACGGCCATAATTTCAGGGCCAATGCCGTCGCCGGGAAGCAAAGTAATGCGGTAGGTCTGAGACATGGTTAAGGTCTGTATTGAGAGCAATTTGGACAGAAGCGGTCAAGGCTGCAACGTCGAGGACAGTGGCAGCACATCGCAAAAAAATATCCCGAAGGGGATCATACAACCCACCTCCGGGATTCAGTCATTATCGACTAAGAAGCGTCAGACCCAAAATTTAAGCAGCTTCAGCTTCGATCTTCTTCTTACGCAAAATACTCACCCCGAAGCCCATTAAGCCAGGTAGCAACGCAGGCGTAGGAACAGCCTGGACCGACGAACTATACTCGACAACATAGCCTGCCCGTCGCCCTAATCCAACATCGTTCCAACGGCCAATCTCTGCCCAATTAGCCACAATATAATCTTCATTTCCTTGATTATTAGGTTCATCTCGGAACCAGTTGAAATAGCTTAAAGGCTCTCCTGATTCAGGCGAAGTGCTACTCACCCATTGCCAGGAACCCTCTACAGCAGCATCGCTCGCACCGATCCAATATTGCTGGGCTGATGTGAACAGAGTGTTGAGAAAAGCCTGTTCCTCAGAGCTCGTAATTGTAGCCAAAGAACCGACAGAGTCAGTAACATTCGAGAGTGCGGAACTATTAGCAGCACTTTCAGCCTCGTCAAACAAGAAGTTACCGGGGACATACTCGTAATAGTGATTGTTATGCCCAGGGCCGCTATTCCATTGCACAACAGCAGCGGATGCAGAAGTAGCAAGAATAGAAACAGACAAAGTAGCCGTCACTGTTAACAAGCTCAAAAACTGTATTTTCATCTGCCCATCCAAGATTGTTTAAGATTTATCGCGATTGCAGCAGATGCGGATAAAGACCTAACCAGGAGCAATCCCAGGTCTTCAGACTTTTTGGACTTGACTCTAAGTAAAAAATACAACTTCACCAATCCACCCGGCTGATGGCCAACGCTTTATTTCACTTAGATTTTATAGAGGGCCTTCAATCTTAAAGACAAAATGTGGCAAAAAAAGTGCTTGAGCGAACTGAATCTCCCAAGCACTTTTTTAATGGATAGCAAGCAACCATAAGCTAGAGGAGCTTGACAGCACGCAGACCAAACATCAGGCCAGCAGCAACGGCAAGACCACCACCTAAGAACAAGAAGAATCCAACAACGCCCATAACAGCTTTCCTTAAAAATGTTTTACCTTGCTTCATTTATTGAAGCACATCCTCGAAAGCACCAGATCTATCGATGCAATTCATAAGATCTGGCCCAGCTTAACCAAAGCCGCTCGTGAAGCGGAACCGAAACGAGCAAATAGCCTCAGCACTTGCTAAATTCGACTCAGCTCAGTCAAAGCTCACATAACCTGAGTTCGACAGCTCGAAAAAGCACTTGCGAAGCAGTCTGGGAATAAATTCCCATCCTAAGAGCGAAAGCCCACTAAAGTGGGCTGCAAGCCTAGCTGGTGGGCTGTGCAGTCCGTTTTAACGGACTTGAGCTTTTAGCCGTGAACTTTAGCTCACGGCAGCAGAGCCAAGCCAGGCTTAAATTTGTCGAACTCAGGTTCACATAACAAAAAGCAGCGGCCCCCACTTTCGCAGGAGCCGCCGCTTCTCAAACCTTTTTCAAGGACTGAATCTCACAGAGGAGATTTAGCCGTTGATTGCAGGAGCAGTCAGTGCAACAGGGGCAGACTCACCCGCAGCCAGGTCGAGGGGGAAGTTGTGAGCGTTACGCTCATGCATGACTTCCATACCCAAGTTGGCGCGGTTCAGTACATCAGCCCAGGTGCTGACCACACGACCCTGAGAGTCGAGGACAGACTGGTTGAAGTTGAAACCGTTCAGGTTGAAGGCCATGGTGCTTACGCCCAGAGCAGTCATCCAGATACCCACCACAGGCCAGGCACCCAAGAAGAAGTGCAAGGAACGGGAGTTGTTGAAGGAAGCATATTGGAAGATCAAACGACCGAAGTAGCCGTGGGCCGCAACGATG
>CALIGI010000106.1 GCA_938021205.1 uncultured Pseudanabaenaceae cyanobacterium | reverse complement strand
TAGTTTTTGCTGGGTCTCACTGCGATCGCCCGATCCAGCGCTGCTTCCCATTGTGTTTGTGACAGCCTGCTGAAGCTCTTGGCGAATGTTGCACAGGTTAATGAGCTGGGGCTCTTCTGTAAAATCCACGGCGACGACCAGTAGTCCTCCTTGGCCCAGATGGCTTCTCAAGCGCTGAATGCCGAGACTATCCAGTTGGCTGAGGGTCGGACGATGGAGATAGATCAAGTCTGGTACAGGCTGGGTCTCGGAGCCTGTAGAAGGATCTGAAGGGATGTCATGCAGGTGAGTCAGGGGAGCTTGCTGGACTATGGGTGAGCCTTGGAGGCTGGGAGAGAGCAGGGTTAGGGCTCGCAGAAGCTGAGTCAGGCCCTCTTTGACAGCATTGGCTTGGTAAATGTTGTTAGCAACAACTTGGGTCAGTTGGACTTCACCTTGGGCTTTAGGGTGGGCAGTGGGGCGATGTCGCAGGTCGAGTTGATCGATCCCAGGGGCATAGACGTTGGTGGGGCAACTCAGGGGCGAGCTGCCCAGGCTGAGGGTAATGCGGCAGAGTTCGACATCGTGAGCTGCTAGGGTTGTTTTTTCAACTAAGCGAAAGGTCTCGGTGGCATACAGGTGAGCAGGATTGGTTTCCAAGTCATCGGGATCAACGTAGTTTGCAACCAGATAAACGACCTGCTGCCCCTGGGCCGGGGTTGGGGCCGATTGGATATGGAAGACTTGGGCCTCTGGAATGATGATGGGATTGCCCTGGGCATCAATAGCAATGCCGGGTTTGATTTGTAGCCAGCGGCCATCGCGATAGTCCGAGGGCATTTCAGCCGGGGCAGGTACGGGGGCAACTCCTAGACCTGCGATGATGCCGGGCTCGAATAGTGCCTGATGCTGAAAGCTGTGCCGTTGACGGTGGTAACGATGGCTGTCTTGCCAAACAGAGGCGTTGATCAGCAAGCCATCTCGGATTTGGGTGCGTTGGAAGGGCTGGTTGGGTGGTGGGGAGAGCGGCATGGGATGAAGGATAGATCTTGGAGGAGGTTGGGCTCACAGCTCACTCAGCCATGGGAGGTAGAGCGTTGGGATGGGACGTTATTCAGTGGGTGGTGGCGGATGGGAATTGAGGAGGAGTAAGTCTAAATCGTAGGTACAGAAGGCGGGTTTTTCTTGATCGATAATGTTGCGAATCAGCCCTTCTTCGAGTGGCTCGTGGGATTGCAACCGCACCACGAAGTGGAAGGGTTGTCCGCCACCAATTAAAGTTGTTTCTCCAAGACTGATCTCCCCGCCAAGCACAAAGCCTTGGGTGAAGCTTTCGATGATCTGAATTTGCTCGTCGGGCAAGCCTGTATAGAGTTGTAGATACAGCCTTAATCCTTTTTGAGTGCCGCGCCATTGGTAAATCTCCATGGCCTGGCTAATGAGGCGACGCTGACGATCCACTCCCCAATGGATGTCATCAGGCCAACCGACCCAGTGCGCGAGAAAGGGCAGCATCCCTTCGGGAGCCGTCAGGGGATCTAGATAGGCCCAGAGGGATTGCAACTGATTAACAGCGGGTTCAAAAGCCTGCTCAAAAATGGCTAAGAAGCGTCCGATGAAGTCAACTTCTTGATAGATTTCTGGCAGAAAGCTGGGATAGAGGCTATGAGGACGGACGCTGAGATAAAAATCAGCACAGCTAATCAAGCTACCCTGATTATTTTGAGGGCCATTTTGACGTTCTAAATGATCAGGTTCACCTAGGCTTTGACTGGTTCGGCTGCTCTCGTTGAGCGTGGTCTCTTCGAACAAGCGATAGATCTGAATACGACCTCGATAATTGAGCTTGAGGGCCTGGCGGGGCCGCAGCGCCTGGTGAGATTCGAAGAAGTCTGTGGGAAGGCGGAAATAGAGAAGCCCATCCATGCCCTGCTGGGCGGGCAACCATTCACCTTCTGTATGTACATCGCACCATTGAGGCGGAAAATCCCCTGTGACTCGCATGGCCAGACGAAGATTGCGATCGCTCTGGTTATAGATTTGCACCAGCAACTCACTCGGTGCTTCTGGAGAAAGACACAGGTTAATTTGGGAGGCTGCCTCTCCTCCTTCCAGTTGCCAAGGCGTTGCAGCAGCATCACCCTGGGGCTGCCCAGCGGGTAGCTGCATGGGGGTGAGCTGGAGGTGAATGGGGTTCTGCCGACGGGTGGCACGGGATGTGGCTTGGGTCATTTTTACCTCCTAAACCGTCAGGCTAATGGCATGACCCGAGCGGAGCTGGGGGGCATTCCAAGAGCAAATGAGTCCCAGAGGTCCTGGATCAATGACACCATCGGGGGCCAAGTTGCGTTCCCATTGACCTGAGTTTTGGTCTGTAATTGGGCCTGGCGTCGGGCCTGACTCCTGATGGGGGGACTGGGTCAAGACAAGGCTAAATAGTTGGAGGGTTCGAACATAGTTAATCCCCATGACTTGCTGGAACACTGGGGCCACATCAGCCAGGCGTACTGGTGTGCCGAAGGCCCAGCCTTGACCGCGATCGCCTCCCGTGATGGGATTGAGGAAGCGATAGAGCTGAGCTTTAATTTGTTGTTGAATCAACTGTTGTGCTTGACTGTGGCGATATTCTGGGCTAATGATGACTTCGGCTTGGACGGAAACTCCAACGTAGCGAGGCGTTTGGAGTTGGACATCAATGCCCAGTAGTCGCCGTTCATCTAAGAAGCTTTGAATCTCTTGACTGAGCCCCGCAGATAGTTCGAGTTGTTCTGGGGCCAGCCCGGTTTGAAGAGAGGGCTCGACCCGAGGAACGACTAAGAGTTGCACCACTCCAGGTTGACTACTTTGCCGAGGGCAGTGGGCGCGGGCAACTGCACGACTGGATTGCAGCGTTAGGGTTTCAAAGTCTTCTGGGGTGACGGCCCGTTCGCGAGTGCGCAAAAAACTCGGGACTCGGAGCACAGCATTTTCTAAGGACTCAGCATCAGCGCCATCCACTGCGCGATGATAGTTTGTGACCTGGGAGACATAGGGCACAGCAGACTTGAGAATGCGGATGGTCCCTGCTTGGACATTACCTTGGGTGCCGCCGCCAGTGCGGTAGCTCGCCATGCGAATGGTGGAGCCCCTGGAGGGCACAGCACCATATTGGCGCTCTAGGGACTGAAGCCGCTCCCCATCCAGTGAGTGAGTGACCGCTCTATTGCCAGTCTGCATCATCGGGCCAGTCTGCATTTGAGTCTGAAGCGTCTGGCGCTGAATACTTTGCCGAAAAGCTGTGCCTTCTCGCAATTGACTCGATTCTCGAATCAGAGGGCCAAACTGAAGTCTGCCTGTCGTAGAATCTAGAACATAGTGATGATCCTCAGGACCTGATTCAGCAAAGTTAGCCACCTCAGTCCAAGCTTGGGGGAGTCCACCTCCAGGAGGAGTGACCATGACCCGTTCTAGAGGATAGTCCTTTAGGTTACGGGAGAGAATGGAGTCGGACTGGAGGGCAAAAATTTGGCCAGGGTTACCGTTGCTTTCACCCAGGAGTTCATCTGTGATGATGCTGCATTGGCTCACCTGGGCTGTGCCACCCATGGCGCAGGCAGACAGGGCTGTAAATTGGGGTGAACGACTATAGGCTGCCTGGTTATCCTGGGTTTGCTCGTAAATACAGCGAACCCAGCGTCCTCGATAGTTGGCAAAGGTTGTATCGGGCCAATGCAGAGGCAAATGTAGAGTCACATCCCCTTCACGCAGGGTATTAGCTGTGGGTTGGCCAGCTTCATCAAAGCTAAAGCCCTGGGTGCCATCATCACTCTCGCTAAGCAAGACTGACTGCCAGGTCTGGCCATCCCAGGCTTCCCAGCAGCGGGGGGGGGACTCGGGATCAATACCGGTGGAGCCAGCCGGTTCTCCTGTAATCGTCAGGCGAATGACGTTGCCATCTAGGGCTTCCTGGGGCTCAAAGACGAGATAGAAACAATCGCCCACTTCGGGGAGAAGTTGGAAGACAGGCTGTTGTCGTCCGGACCAGCTACCATCTGACTCCTGTCGCCATAGATTAGAGAAGCGATCGCGCAGGGTCCTCGGTTCTGACTCCCAGGCAGTGCCAGTGAGGAAATGGCGAATTTGAGGGACCCCCACGGTTAGGGGATGGTTGGTGCTGAAGACAATAGCGACTTGGGTTTCAGTGCGCTCTGTGGCCACTTCTGTACCGACAGGAATGGGGGGAAAGCGATTTTGCTCGCTTTGGGGCCGCGTTAAATAAAAAGTGACTTCGGTGTGGGCAGGAGCGGGAGGTTGGAGACGAATCCCCAGTAGCTCCAGATAAGCAACATATTGGCGGCGAGGCACCTGATTGAACCGCAGCAGCATCTGGTCTGTTAGCCAGGCAAATAGCTCAACCAAAGTAATGCCCGGATCCGAAGGGTTGTGATTGGTCCACTCCGGGCAGTAGCGAGGGATGCGGAGCATGCATTCCTCAACCAGATCTTTGAACGTACGATCGTCCAAATCCGACTTCGGCAAATTCGGTAAAAAGTCGAATTCCATACTGGTTCTCAGGTGGCTCCTATCGGATGCTAAGGCGGCAATGACGGGACAGTTGAACGAGGAAAAAGCAAGATTAAAACAGCAGAATTGGACCAGAAATGATGATTAGGTCGATTCCTCTGGGGGAACCAGATAAAAGGGATAGATAAGATTACGGGAGTCTGGACTGTCGTTCAGTCGATATTGAATCGTGATGGTCACCTGTCCTCGTCCCTCGGAGTCCGGTTCTGTGTGAACCGCTTCGAGGACAATGCGAGGTTCCCATTGAATCAAGGCCTCTTCTACATAGAGCTGAATCCTCAACAGGGTTTCGGAGTTGAGCGGGGCAAAGACCAGCTCCGATAGACGCGAGCCAAAGTTAGGCCGATAGACCCGCTCTCCCAGTCGGGTACGCAGGATGACGTGAATGCAATCTTCAATGTTTTGCTCGGCCATACTGAGCCGCAAGTTTCCTTGGACATTGGTGCCTAGGGGAAACTCCCAGCCTTGGCCTAGGGTCGATTGAGCGATCGCCATCAGGTCTCCTTGATGCTTGATCCACCAGACTTTGAGACCCCCAAAGCGATCGAGAGATCAGGCTGGGGGCTTCACTGGTTTCGCTCAATTTACTGTCTAGCACTAGTCCTAGACCATTTGACAAAAGTTAGGAATTACCAAGACTTGGTGGCCTAGCCGATAGCTAGGAATCGCGAAGGCCTTATGGCCTGGGCGATCGCTTGCTACTGGGGAAAATGATTAAGGAATTTGTACCGAGACCTGGCCAGGATTGACGATGGAGATCACGCCGCCCCAGGTACACATACATTTCGAGCTGTTATTCAAGGCCGGAGAATTGTTGATTAAAACAGTGGGTGAGCCTGGCACCCAGGGTGCCACGGTGGCAGGAATACAGGGCATGGGAGTGAGCACACCTAAAGCCGCAGTTGTGGCTGTAGCAACGACCGGGTTCGTAATGGTATTGCAGAGTCCAAAGGTCGGAATATTAACTAGGGGGGCATGGTCCATGATCGTTGCAGCAAGCGGACCAGAGGTGTTCACTGGGGGACCTTTTGGGATCACAGACAAAACACTGGGAAGCGTCCCGAAGGAGCATTGTATTGTTGCTCCCATGCAAACCTGTAGAGCCATTTCTTAAGATTCCAAATAAGTTGAGCGGTCTATAGTCGCCATTCAAAATGCTAATTAATTTTGACGATGCCACCTTGAATCTTGACGGTGGCTCCGCCATTAATATCGACTGCTGCATTGCCTTTAACTGCAACTTTCGTGCTGCTTGCATCAATGGCTGTGGGACTCATTTCCAGGGTTGAGCCTCCCACTTTTAATGTGATTTTCTGAGGGGCTTCCATAGAAATTGAGCCTGTGGATTTAATCTCAATTTTGCTCCCTTGATCCTCCATCCGGATCGTTTGTCCTCCTTTTGTCTTGACTTCAATTAGTTTCTCAGAGTCATTCAGATAAATATGATGACCATAAACAGAATCTAGGTAAATTCCTTTTTTGCTGCTTCCTTTATCTTCTTCTACAAACTGTAACTGATGTCCGGTTCTGGTTGTTAAAGTTCTAAGACGTACCTTATTATCCGCCACAGAATCACTCACTGGTGCAGGGGGAGTATCTTTGCCATTCCAAACATTTCCCATGATGTAGGGACGGTGAATATTGCCATGCTCAAATCCAACGAGCACCTCATCATCAATTTCTGGAAGACAGTCGAAGCCGCGATCGGCTCCTGCTCCTAGGGTGACAACCCTGGCCCAGTTGCTTTCATGGTCCTCGGTTAAGGTGGGAAATTTAACGCGGACCCGTCCTAAGCCATCTGGATCATTGTTGTTGGTCACCTTGCCTACCAACAGCGTTTGACCTGGCTGCAAGCTGGGTTTGGGCCTGAGCGTGGAGAGCAGATCGCCGCCGCGCAGCCCCCTCACGGCAAACTCGGTCTGGTAATAGCGTTCGCTAATCACCTGGCGGGTCTCTGTCACATAATATTCGCCGCTGTATTTGCCCATTTCTTTGAGCTTGACGACGATTCCGGGACGAATTTTGGGATTGCCTTCGGCTTTAGCATCTGCTTGCACAAACTCACCACTAAATTCATCGAAGAGTCCCTGGGCGATCGCCTCTGCTTCTTTCGGCGTAAAGACAGGTTGATCAACCACAATTAGCTTAGCTTCACCTGGTTTTTCATCAAAAACCTTACTTTGCTTACGACCTTCTCCATATTCATTCTTCGTCAATAAGCGACTCTTGGATTTGGTTGCAATGATGGCCTGCTTGGTCTTATAGTCCCAGCCTCTAACTTCGACTTGTTCGACCTGTTCTGCACTGGTGACGCGTACTTGAAAACTACTTAAGGTTTTGAGCCAGGCTAGATCAAGGACTTCATCTTTCTTAGGGCGACGAAAAAATAGCTTATTATCTTGAATAAAGAGTTCAAAACCATTGCGAAAGGCACGATCTCGCAGAAATGACATATTCGTTTGATTTTCCTGAAAGACATAGTCGTGGGGAGCACCACTGTTGTCAATTACACCTATGGAAATTCCAACTTCATTCGCAATTTTTTTGACGATATCACTATCTGTCATATTCTGAAATGAGCGATTATGACGACCTCGATGAAGGCGATGGGAGGTGTCATAGCCCCGAATGATAATTGGGGCCTGGGATCCTTCCGTAAAGTGGGTTTCCATTCCCGTAATCTCGCCAGAAATCAAATAATTGGCATCATCGACACTGAGGCTATCGTCCGAGTCTGTTGCATTGGGTTGGAAGCCAATTTTGATTGAATAGCCAATTTTGAAAACATCCTCATGTTTCCACATTGCGTCATTATCAGTCCCCGAATACTTAGAGTTCTTGATGACCAATATGAAAGCTCCAGCTCGGCTGAGACTTTCGTCAACTGAGACATGCAATATATCTTCTATTAAGTCATCGCTGGCAGCCTTACCCTCAATTTGAAGGAGTAAGCCGCTGGCATAGGTTGATTCTGAGTTTGCCATAGCAATTCAATATATCCACTGATTAAGTATTCAGATCACCTCGACCTTGGCTTTGCCTCGCCTGGGGTCCCATCAGGGTTAAGCCTGGACTTTGGGGCTTGTCTGGTACGCTAATCTGCTCCAATGAAAGATTGACCGTGGCCCGTACCGGGGTGCCATCGGGTAAGAATAGGGAGAGTTTGAAGTCTAGGCTTTTGATAAAACAGTGCATATATTTACGCTTACCCCAAGTGAAGACGTAAACGGGAGGCCGCTGGGCTTTGTCTTCCGCTAGGCTACTAAATTCAACGCCTCGCTGAAAGTGACTAATATACTTCAATACATCCTCACCGGTTTCGTAGGTATCTAGCATAATATTGCTGATCTTAAGCGAATAAGGATTGGGATGCTTAAAACTAGTTTTAGTTTGGCTATCTTTGTTCTGTGAACCCTTAGATTGCTCAATCGTCATGCTGCGAGAAAAGCTGATCTCGCTGGGATTGAACATGAACTCAATCTGATTGGACTTTTGCTCTTGTCCTTTGCGATTGACCTCAATTAGCTTTGCTTTTTCGAGAACCATGATGATTAGAATAGAGAATGGATTGGCAGGAGAGAGGTCAAACAAGACTTATTGATAGAAGCGGCTGGCATAGTTGCTACCGCTTCGCTCTCGGTCGATCGCCATGCGTTGCTGCATCATGCGGTAGATGACTTGAGCAAGTTCCTCCAGCTTTGCACCTGATGTGGCTTTGGCAGCTTCAGAGTCGGTATCCGTTTCACTTTCAGAGTCAGGGGCTGATATTTCAGCGATCGCTTCTGACTCAGAACTCTCCAGGTCAGGTTCAGTTTGGATAGCAGGTGAGCGTTGAATAACAGGGCTAGGCGAAGAATAGGGCTGTAAATCAGCATAGGCATCTGGTGCAATGGGCTGGGCTGGAGCGGCTTGTAAGTTCGGTGGGGGAGTAGAACTACTTGGGGCAGTGGTTGTGGTGGAACTTGTGCCTGGGCTTGGGGCTGGGGCAGTCTGGGAGGACATACCGCCTGATTGAGCGAGGAGATCGGCAATGCTGTCCCAATTGCTGGGCAGGGGCGGGGCAGTCGATGCCTGTATTTGAGGTGTTTCAGCGGTAGCGGCTGGTTGGGGCATCGGGTCAGGGCGATCGTCGCCATTGTCCTCGCTACCGGGGAGAGGGCTAGAGGGGCTGGTCAAAGAAGACTGATTAGACGATTTACTCAGTGAGAGTTGTGGGGGATCGGATTTGGCTTGGACAATGGCTGGGTCGCCAGGGAGCGACTGATTGGGAATTGTATCGGATTGGGCGGGTAGCGCTTCGCTGGGTGCAGCAGCACTGCTTGAATTTTCTGCAAGGGGCACAGGCGGGTCAGTCAATCTTAATTCTGTGGGGGCAGATTGCTGCTCAATACGACTCGCTTGAATATCTGGGTTGGACTCATCCAGAGAGGTTGTTGTTGCTGGAGAGGAGATAGGGGGCAGGTCCCCTGTGGGAGCAGAGGCAGTGCGGTTGAGTTGCTCGGTTGGCGCTGGACTGATGGGCAAGTTGGTGATGCGACTCGAGGGTTGAGCGGCATCAGCAGATTGAAGATGGGCTGTTGGGGGGAGAGGACTTGTGGGAGATTCCCCATGGGCTGATGCTTGGGGGGAGGGGGCTTGGAGAGATGATGATGCAGATTGCAGTCTGTCTTTGTTGGGGGGGGCTGGTGTTGCTGGGTTAACCGGGGGTGCGATCGCCTGTTGCCCAGCTCCTGATTGGGCCTGCTCTGCCCTGGTTTGAACGAAGTTGGTCAACTCACTGGCTGAACTGGCTGGGTTAGCACCGGCTGGAGCTTGTGGGTTGATAGGTGCAGCATTTTGATTGGGGAAGAAGGCATTGTCTCCAACTTCAGCGCTTGCTGCATCATTCGCATTAGACCGTTCTGGAATGGCTTCCCTGGGCGAGGTATCCATCTCGTCTGAGAAGTTTGCCTGCAATGAGGGTGAATCAAGATTGCCGCTGGCTGGCTGCTCTAAAGCCTGGTTGATAGCAGATAACCGTTGAATCTTAGGAGCCTGTGGGGATGTTGATTCTGCCGTGCCGCTAGTGATGAAATCAACTGGCGGTGTGGCCGAACTGTTTGAATTGGGCTGGTTTGAATTGGGAGCGGTGCTGAAGTTTTCGGAGGAGATCGGGGATTCTATTCTCTCATCGGAATCGTCGCGTTGTTCTTGCAACTGAACATTAGGAGAAGGCTGATTGTGTTCAGGTGTTAGATTTTCAGCTAGGGATAGTTGATTCTGAGCTGCATCACTTTGAGTTTGAGTAATTGCAGGGAGACTTTGCCTGTCCTGAGGTGGAGAACTCTGAGGCTGTTTGGTCGTTATGGTTTGGGGAGCAAGACTGTGCTGAATTGCGTTGCTGCTGTCTGATTCTGCGCTAGGGCTTAGAGTTTGTTGGGCTGGAAGCTGCCGCTCCAGCTCGCTGGGCGATTCTGTGATTGGGGATGAGGATGGAGCGGCTGGGGAGAGATCGACAGATCGACTTATAGTTGTGGAAGCATCTTTCAATGCTGGGCTATTGGGAGGATTGATGGGAGCTGCTAAAGGATTCCTTGTATCATTATCTATTGAATGACTGCTCTGTTCTGGTGATTCTGAGCTGTTTGGACTTGCTGGAGCTGCTGGTGTCTCATCGATCGCTTGAGGGCTCAAGGGCGATCGCGATATCTCGGGGCCAGTGCTAGAGGAGGTTTCTGCTTGAGTTATGTTTGGCTGTTCTAGATTAGGCTGGGCCAGATCGGTTTCAACATTGGCAGCATCAGTTGTTGAAGCATCAGATATTGCTTTGGTAGCTGGCTTCGCCATCACAACATCATCTATTGACTGACTAGAGTCCACAGATGGAGGGGCCGCTGTTGTCACATGGTTTACTTTGGGTTGGGTTGGTTCAGGACCCGTTGATTGAGGCTCAATACCTTTAGGGCTTATTGATTCAGGAACAGTTAATTCGGCTGGGGAACTTTGGGCGAAAGAATTTTGGGCTGAAGAGCTCGCATTGCTGGGCAGTGCTGTTCCAGGTAGTGCTACTTCAGCTTTCTGAATGCTCGGCTCGGCGGCTTGCGGCGACTGAGAAATGGCTGATGTTTCGGGCTCCATTTCAAGAATGGAGCCTGTCTCAGGCACTGCATGATCAGACCGGGCTTGCAAGATGGGGTTATGGCCTGGGGGAGTTGAGACTGGATTGATCGCGAGGGTCTGGCTATTCTTACTGGGGGGCTGATCTGCTGTTTCTATCGTTTGGTTTGGGGCAGTCGCTGTGGCATGGGGGAGGGATGGTGAAGCGAGCAGCCCTGTTGATGAAGGACTGATGATCCCAGTATCTTGGATGGGGCTTTCGGTTGGGGTTGGGGGTGATGATTTGGCTTGGATCGCTGGGGACTGGGAGCTATCAGCGGCTGAAAATGGAGAGAGAGCAGCTGGGCGGGAGGTTGATTGGGGAGCAGAATCGAGGGGCTGCCCGATGTCTCCAGGCCAGTCAATGGTTGTTCGATAGGTTGAGTCAGCCTGACTATCTAGAGACTTGCTGTCTAGAGATGATTCTGATTGGGTTTGGAGGGATGGCGCTATATCATGGGTTGCCAAGGCATCTAAGGGAGAGGAACTGGTCGACTGAAGCTTGGGAGACAATTCAGATGGATGACTCTCAATCTTGTCAGTCTCCGCTTGAAATGCTGTCTCAGCTTGAGTTTGACCGGGTGAGGGCTCGGTTAGTTGTGATTGGGCTATATCAGTAGGAGTTGATTCAATTGTTGACGCAACTGCTGGCTCTGGTTCGCTATGGGGAGGAGGCGTATTGGCAACGGGGGCAGTGTCAGCTTTGGCCTGGATAACAGAGGGCTGGGAGGGCTGGGAGGGCTGGGAGGGCTGGGAGGGCTGGGAGGAGTCAAAGGTTTTGAGGGAGGGCTCAGGCTCACTAGGGGCGATCGCTTCACTAGGGGGTTGCACTGGAGAGGGTGAGGCGATAGGGGATGGCTCGGATGAGGGAGCGGGTTGCGATCGCCCAGGCTCCACAGATGCCATGACCTGATCAGTAGAAGTTTGGGCCGTAGTCTCTAAGCCGCCCGGCCAGTCCACCGTGGTTGCATTGTTGTAATCGAATGAAGGTTGGAGCTCAGGAGCTGCTGGGGGAAGTTCGACGCCTGCAGCTCCTGCAAAGCTGGGTTGCGCAGGTTTGCTGGGGGAAGTAATGGGGGCGGCGGCTTCGGGAGATCGTTGTAATACAGCTCCATCTGTTTCGGTCATTTGCGAATCTATTACACCTGACTGAGGTGTGGGTGCAACTTTTCCCGAACTAATGTCTTGATTGTTTTCCCAGCTTTCCGTTGTAGATAGGTTTGAAAGGGGAGTTGGCGAATTGGAGCGAGCTACGGGAATGCCAGGCTCCTCACTTTCGAAGGAGGAATCTCTTTTCGCATTCAGAGGAGAGGCTTGCTCCGCTTTTTGAACATTGATGCTTGAAGATTCACCCAAGCTGGCGGGCACAAACTGGCTGGGAGGAGTGGAGGGCTGATTGGAGGGTGCCGTTTGCAGATTGGGCTGGGGATTGTTAGATGATGCTGGGGCAGCTTGGGCTTCTGGAAAGAAAGGAGAATCCGAAAAGGATTGGGCATTGGCCAGTGGATTGGGCCATTGGCCCTGAAGTCCATTGAGACCGCTATTAAAGATATCTGGGTTGAGACAGCCCAAGGGCTTAGCCCCCAGGGGACGCATGAACTGGAGCCTGGGCATCGCCTGCCCCAGAGGAGCAGCAGAGCCCAATGGCCGTTGGTTTCCCAGCGGCATTTCGACATCAGGTTGGGGCTCGGGGGACGAAGACATGGTTTAACTTGGGGTGACCTTAGTCAAAATAGCCGGACTGTTGATGGCGAGTGCCGCTGTTAATGCCTTTGGGATTGCCAGATGGACGTTTTTCGACCTTCAGTCCTTCATAGGCTAGGGTCAGTTCTTCAATGGCAACATTTTTGCCGCTGGCCTGAAGCGACGGCGTTTTCCAGGCAACGGGCACAGCCCCCATCAAAATCCAGGACTGCATGGTTTCTCCGGCTTGGTTAAAGACGAGGATTGCCAAGTTGCGGCGTAGGGCAGGCGCAGCTTGGGGGCTAGTCTCATTACTGGGGGCTTTTCCCTGACTACGCTGAAAAATCATGTCCATCCATTCCCAGAAGACAATATCGTCAGACATCCCTCGTTTAAGGGTGATGTCGCCAAACTTGGTTTGCTTCAGGAAGATGCGCTGTTGGTCGTTGACGCCACCTTCCATGTAAACATCTTTGTCTACGGTGACACTAAGGCCAGAGCATTCACTAAAGGAGGCCTTAATTTCACCCCCCATTTCCACATAGAAGCGGTTGGTGGTGACGTAGTTGCCCTGGATCGGGGTTGGTGGTGCTTTTTTCTGGTCTGCCATTATCCCCTCCGAGTTTGGTAATTACTGTAGTCACTACTGCGATCGCCCCTAAGTCGCAAATCTTGGGCCATGAGTTCGGCGATGCGATCGCATAATTTGAGCTGTGCCACTGGGTCCGCCAAAACGGCTAGAGCAGTCTCCGCTAGAGCATTTGACTCAGACTCCATCGCAATATGGACAGGGGCTGCATAACCTGCAGGAGACACAGATGGCAGTTTGGCGGTACTGGGAATTAGGGATGGCTCGGATTGTTGCGATGAGTCAGGCATGGTGTTGTGAAGCTTCGGGATTGTAAAAGTTGACTATTCTGAAGCTTGGGGCAGTTTTAACGGACTGGAGGGATAAACGAGGGCTGGAAACGAGGTTTCTGTGGATGAAGGTGGGGGATTGGAAAGGGGAGGAGGATTGATAGGAGAGGTCGACTGGATCGGGGAGTCAGGATAAACAGGAGCAGTTGGCTGAATAGAGGATTCAGGATTGGAAGAGGGAGGTGATCGGAGCGCTTGAGCGCGGTTAAGCAGAGCCTGAATACGCTCCTCTTGCTCAGCTTGTTGTTGTTGATTTCGAGCGAAGGTTTGGCTGGCTTGTTCAACTTGGAGTTCGGCTTCCACCTGGGCTCGAATTTGCTCATAGAGGTCTTGCTGTTCAGTGTCTTCAAACGCTAGATCAAGTTCAGGATGAGCTGCGCTGTGCTGAGCAGCATGGGTGGTTTTATCCACTAGAGTGCTTTCTCCTTGGCGGACTTGCTGAGCCCGTCTGACGAGATCTTCTAAATAACCAAAGGAGTTCTCTTGGGCAAAGCGACTGCTTCGTCGCTGCCCTCGAAGTTGGTCTTGCAACTGCTCGTATATAGCCTGGGTGTAGCCGCCCTGGCGTGCCTGCTGGAGCAGTAAAATACCCAGGGCAGTTATTAGAATTCCCCAAGCTGTGGGGACTAAAGGAACCCATAATCCCCGTTGAAACAGGAACCAGCTCAGCCCCCAACAACTGGCGATTGTCCCACCACTCAGTAGTGCCAGCAGCAGTGGACGTTGGCAATAGAAAGCCAAGCTTCCACCGGTTAAAGCCCAAAGCCAAATCCACAGGATTTCACCAGGATCACTCCAGCTTTCCAGGAGAGGTCGCCCATCTAGAACGGCACTGAGCAACTGGCTGACAACCTGGCCATGAACCACAACTCCTGGCATTTCCCGAGCGCCTGACTCAATTTCGGTATAGGGCGTGAGTAAAACATCTTTTTCGACCTGAGAGGTATACCCAATCAAAACAACTTTGTCTCGTACTTGGCGCTGATTGACTTTGCCATTGAGAACATCGGAGAGCGACACCTGCTGGAATGCATTCCGAGGAGCTCGATAGTTCAGCATTAGCTGGTAGTCCAAGATGTCTCCTCTGATGTAGCTGCCAGCATTCGGCTGGAGGGGAGTCAAACTCGTGAGATTCAGCTGAATTTCTCCGAGGTCATTGGGTTCAGGTTGAATGCCTTCTGCTTCTAAATAGATGAGGGACAGCAGAAAGCCTAAGGAAGGCAGTTCTATTTCGCTGCTGGCAGCCTTACAAATGTGGGGTTCGCCAAAATCACGAGCATATTGCTCTGGAACCGACACGAGACTGGTGCGGCGCACAATCCCACTCGAGTCTTGAGGGAAGCCTGCAAAGCCTGTCATGGCTGGTGCTGCACCTGGGGCTGGGGAAACACCGGGTTGGTTAACTGAGCTCAGAAGACAGGCTGAAACGATGCGATCGCTTTGCTGCAATACATTCGTCAGTTGCTTACGCCCCGCTTCCGGCCCCTGGGGAATGTCTCGGGCAACATCTAATCCGATAGCTCTGGGCTGGTAGGACTCCAGCTTGCTGAGCAGTTCTGCAATGGTACCGTCTTCAATCGGATATTCTTGACGCCCTTGGATATCATCTTCATCAATGCCGACAATCAGGATACGGGTATCAGGTTCGGGTTGGGGGCGCAACTGAATGAAGCGATCGTAGGCTTGAAGCTCAGCATTTTCAAAGCCTCGTAACTGGCGCACAGAAACCAAAATTCCGGTCATCACCAAACTGCCCAGCAAGACCGTACTGGCAAAGCGTTTGAAATGGGATGGACGTTTGGGCTGAGCCATGGGGCGATCGCTCCGAGTTGATGCTTAAGCTTGAGTCGTGGGTTGGAGGGCCTTTTGGATTTCTTGGACCCAGCGGCGGCGATCTCGATGTTCCAGGTCTAGAATTTGCTCCAGTGGCCAGTGAAAATATAGAGCAATAAAGGCTACCTCCTCGTGGAGTTGCTGGGAGGGGTAGCCTATGGCTCCCCCGCGAGAACTAGCTCGACGGAGAATTCAGTTTCACAATGGGGGCAAGCGGTGGAAATTTGGGCATTGCCCTGCTTGTTGATGCGGTTGAAGAACTCGCGTAGGTAGGCGAGGTCTTGGGTAAAGAGATTTTCTAAGTCTTCGGGAGAGATCTGGTCTAGACTGCCTAGCTGGGTGATGACTTGGGAAAGCATCATCAGGGTGGTGTAGGAGTCGTTGGCCTGGACGCGGCGATCGCGCTGAACGAGTAATTCATCTCTTGCCGTAGCTAAACGCATGGTGCCCTGACGCTGCAATGAACCTGATGCATCAATGAGTCCTCGCGGCAAAACAAAGTCAAATTGAGTTGTGAGTTCCCTGAAATTAGTCATAAATGATAATGGCTTGCAAATATCAGATTTTTTAACCAGCAGTCTGATACTTAAGCCATCTCTTGAATCTGTTCTGGAATACTATTCGGCCTGGAAACTTCTCGCTCAGGATCTAATTCATTGACAGATCGATAAAAATTCTGTAAATAATTCAGATCACAAGCAAATAAATCCTCAATGATTCGAGGAGAAACCTCTTCTACGCTTCCTAATTGAGTAATAACTCGTGAGAGGATGATTACCGTCGCATAGGCTGGATTAGATTGAACTCTAGGGTCTCGTAAAGGCGCAATCTCATCCATGGCAGTGGCTAATCGCATAGTCCCCTGCTGAGAAATCTTCCCCTCCTGATCTAAGTATCCTTTTGGCAGTGTGAACTGAAACTCCGTTTGCATCTTTAGACTCCATTCTCAGAGATTGGTATTGCGAGGCTAGTACTCATTCCCCTCCGGTGTAACCCGAATCAAATCATTGACGGCCAGAACCATCTCCTCGACTTGGAAGTCATTTCCATCTGCCTTAAAGTCAGATAGCTTATAACTGATGGGCCAAGCTCCAAAAAAACGCAGCCGTACTGATGGTGCTTCCCCAGCACTCTGTGCTTGGTTATAAATACTAATGTCACCGTCACAGATTTGCTTTGCCCATTGTCCCTGCTCAATACTACGAAACCACTTCCAAACCGTAGAAGATATGCAGAGGCCTTGCTTCAGAACAATGTTTTCACTGGTGCTATTGCCAGGAATTTTGCTCCTGACCATGCGACCTGTCTTAGCAGGCTTGCTGCCCCAGGGCTCAGAAAAGACTTCGCAGTGCTCAATCACCTCGATGTTTCTCTTGAGTCCTTGACATTCCATGAAGTAGCCATCAACCAATTCATTAGAGTCTCGAAGTTTGAGCTCCACATAAAATCTTGAAGTTGTCAGCAGCTCATAGGAATTTTTTTTCTTGTTTTCCATTGTCTGGAGTTCAGAAACTATTGAATTTTATGCTTGCTCCTTTACTTAATTCGATGGCAGGTCTCGTAGACAAATTCAACTGTTTCAGTAAAGATTTCCGTGCTACCAGGTTCCATCTTTGATGTTTTATAGCTCTTGGGGAAAACGCCTGTAAACTCCCATTCTGCAGCTCCTGCATCACCATTCCCCTGGTTGTAGGCAAATAATGTTGCTGCTTTTCGAAGACCACCAGACTCGGAGACTCCCCCTAGCATAGTTCCACCGACCGGATGGGATGCACGAAACCATTTCTGCATTTCAAGGCTATCAACCATAGCCACAAATTGAACCGTAATGGTTCCTGTCGTAACACCACTGACTACAGCCTGCATCTTCGTTTTAGAACCTTTGGTTACTCCAAAAGCTTTTTTGTCACCAGCGGCTTCTAAGGTAATTTGAATACCGCTGACTTTTTTAACATAAAGCTCTGGAAATCCTTCAATATTTAGGTAGAATCTAGAGTTTGTTAGAATTTCTCCCTTGGCCATTTTCTTTACCTTCAATTGAATTTTTGATTGGGCTGAAATCGAACAACTGAGCTCAATTGAGCTCGTTTACTTAATGCGCTCAATATCCTCACAAACAAGCTCAAAGGTTTCAAAGGCTAAATCTGCTCCATCTGCTGAGAAATCAGAAAGTTTATAGCTCTTAACCCAGGCCTGTCGAATTGTCCAGCGCATGATTTCTTCATCACTGGGGTCGTAGGCCACAATGGCTCCATCCTTGCGATTGTCTTGATATTTACCTTGGCCTGCACCGCTGGCTCCGCTATAGCTGGTGGGCATGGTGCCTTCCATCCAGTCGTAGAACTGCTTATCGCCTTCAGCTAGATAAACTTCAATCGTAAAGTTCGGCTTTTCTTCAAAGCCTGCGGAGGTACTTTGCCGCACTGTCATGCCACCCTTGCCGGACATTAGGGCCTTTTCATTGCCCTTGACTTGTCCTTGGAATGCAATCTCTTGAACGCTCTTGAGTAACTTATCGGTCATGCCGTCAAATTCGACATAAAACCGACTGGTTGTAATCGCTCTCATTTCAGGCGAATCAGCCATTTTGCCTCCTTAAATCTCCATATCTGAACCAAGAATCGGAGGAGCAATGACGTTGATCCATTGCTCCAGGTTGGAAAACTACTACTGGTTAGGAGCCCACTGACTAATGCGGAAAATCACAAATTCTGCAGGACGGACGGGGCAAACGCCAATTTCGACATACAACCGACCCAGCATCATCGTGTCGGCTGTGTTGAGCTCGCCGTCGCATTTCACGTAGAAGGCATCGTTGGGAGAGGCTCCCTGTAGGGCTCCATCTCGCCATAAACGGCTCAAGAAACCTGCAACCGTACGAGTGACTCTGGCCCAAAGGTCAGCATCATTGGGTTCAAAAACAACCCACTGGGTGCCAATTTCAATGGACTTCTCGATGTAGCTGATCAAGCGACGGACGCTGATATAGCGCCACTGGACATTGTCCGGCTCGACGAGGGTACGAGCACCCCAGACTTTGAGACCACGATTGTAGTTGGAGAAGTTGCGGATACAATTAATGCCGACTGGGTTGAGCATCTCTTGCTCACGCATGTTGGTCTCATAGGCTAAGCCCATCACGCCCCGAGGGGTGTCGTTGGCAGGAGCCTTGAAGACCCCACGGGATTCATCCGTGCGGCACCAAATGCCCATCATATGACCACTGGGCGGAATCATGATGGGACGACCGCCATTGCTGGGGTTGGGAACTTTAATCCAGGGATAATAGAGGGCACCGAACATGGAGCGGCGGTTGAAGTCCTTCAGCCATTGAGCAACATCCTGGGGCTTTTGTTGTTCGGGTAAGACAGGTTCATTACCTCGGCGTGGCTTCACGGGGGGAGCATCGAGCACGGCCATGCGATAGGCCGGGCCAGGGAAGGAGTTTTCGCACAGACTCAGCATCGCTTCCATGATGCCGTGAACCTGGTCGAGGTCCATGAGTCCGCTTTGATAGGCCCGCATGAGGTCTGGGCAAGACACCATGGCGACTTCATCAATTTCGAATAAGCCTTGAATACCTTGGCGATCGTCCCGAACCCCTTGGACATCTTGGCTTAGTCGTTCTGGAGTACCAATATAGGGAGGTGGAGCAACTTCATATAGGCCGTTAGCAGGCCGACGGGATAGAGGCTGACCCGCTTGGGCAATATCCACAACATTGACGAACTCAGACTCTTGAACAGCAGTGAGTACATAGCTACCCGTTTCGGTTTCCACCTCAGAGTTCATGGTGAGGTGTTCGTAGCTTTCTAGGACGTTGTCGTCACCACTGACAATTTTGAGGTCAAAGAACTCTCCGGTGTTGAAAGGAGCTTCGGTGTCTGCGGGGGCATCTTCAGGCAGCGGCTTCGGCGTACTCTCAGCGACTACAACCTTGATGCGTCCCTCGCTGGAGGGCAAAGCTGGGGTTGCATTTTCAGAAGCTGGAGGCAGCTTGAGATTGAAGCTCAAAGAGGGCTTACCCCCCGCTGTCATAAAGCGAGTTGCAGTTTCCTCGGCGGGAGGTGGCGTTGAGCCGGGCAGCTTAGTCCCGATGCTGACAACCCAGCAACGTCCACCGCCGTTGTCGAACCAGCCCTTCACAGCGAATGGCAGATAGGCATCAAAGTCTGTAAAGCCAGGGTGGCTGGAGCCGGGCTTGGCAAAGCATTCCAAGTATTGAGCCCAGTTTGTCACTAGCACGGGCTCAAATAGTTCGGCATCGCCACGGACGTCTTCCGTGAAGCCGACAAATCCAGCGACGCTCATACTCACCCCATCAATGGGGCGACTACCACGGTCAACCTCTTCAACGTATACGCCGGGAGCAAAGTAGTCCAAGGCCATGGATGATAGTCCTCCGTTATCTGGGAGTTAATGGTTCAACGTAGATGCTGAGAAAAAATCATCACTCACTCACAATTTTTCGCAAGATGTTATGCCCTAATCCTTGGAACTGACTCCTGGGTTCATTCCTAGAGCATGGAGAAAACGTGAGCTGGGATACAAAAGAAGAATTCTGTTTCCCCTAAGGATTTAGAAATTTCTTGAGATCGTGTGATTTAGGTGATTCCTAAGTACGCCATTCATCCTAGGGAAGCTATCCATGATCTCGTTATTGGACTTTAGTTAGGAATTTGAGTACGACGTTGCTCAAAGGTCTTGTTGCTCAGGTTTTGGCGATTATTGTTACTTGCCTTGCAAGCTCCATCGATTATGTAGCGGTTGAAACAGAGAGGGTGAGGCTGCGCCAAAAGTAATAAAGCTTAGTAATTTGGCTTAGGCTATCCGAGAAATAACGTAGAGCAACGCCTATACAAGGCTTTGAGCTGGGGAACTATTTTCGGATCTTTGTGTGTTTTTGTACGTTTCACAAAAAAATATCGTATTTGAATTCAAAACCTCCTGGATTATACGTAGGTCGCTTGAAGAACTTGAGTAAAGGCACTTTGGGTTATCTACCTAGACGCTCAGTTCACGGCAGAGATTATTTATTTCTGGAGCATCGCTCCATCTTTGCTGAGTAACCATTCAATTTGAGTGGTGAATTGTCCTAGGATTTCCCCTATTTGATTGTTTGATTCCTGTTTTACCAGTCCGGTTACGGTTCAACTTCTTGATAGGCGATCGCGTCGAAAATCATGTCTATATCATCCGATACTTCTACATCAACGCTCTCTCGCGCTGCTCTCCGGAGTAATCGCAAAAGTTGTCCTACATCAGTCTTGATTGCTGATGATGACTCTAGGTTTCGTCTGGGTGTGGAATCACTATTCGAATTTTGTAATTCCAGCGCAACGCCCCAATTTTTAGTGGTGGGGCAGGCTGCCTCGGTGGAGCAAGCTTTGGGCTTGGCTCAAGAACAGTCCCCTGGCGTGGTCTTGCTGGATTTGGAGCTGGGTCAGGACTGTGGCCTTCAGTTTTTACAGCGGCAGCGGCAACGACAGGGGGCAAACCGTAGTCGCGTTTTGGTTGTGTCTGAGAATCAAGATGATGAGCAGGTGTTTCGGGCGATGCAGGCTGGCGCTCGGGGCTATTTGCTGAAGCATCAGGTGCCGACTCATTTATTTGAGGCGATCGCCACCATCCTGCGCGATGAAATTTATCTGTCCCCCAAGTTGGCCACAGCTTTCTTTCGGGGATTTCACTTTTATTCGGGGCGATCGCTCCAGTCAAAGCCTTGCGTTCATTTGACTGAGCGGGAGCAGGAAGTCTTGCACTGGGTGGTTCAAGGCTCTTCCAATATTCAAATTTCCCAAGAACTCTGCATTACGGTGGGGACCGTTAAGGCTTATTTAACGACGATTTTTGAAAAGCTGGAAGTTAAGAGCCGTACCCAGGCGGCCTTGAAGGCGCTGAAGCTTGGGCTGGTGTATGCATGAGTAGCCATCTTGCGATCGCGACCATTACTGCAACCCTACGCCGCATGCTCCAGGCATCAGTGCAGACGGATGTGGAGGGGTCACGGGTCACCACGGTACGGCCTAGCGATGTGGGCAATGGCACCCCCGATATGGGGGTGAATGTGTTCATGTATCAGGCGATCACCAATCCTGCTTTGCACAATATTGATGCCACGCCATTACGATCGCGGGGCAATCCCGTGAAGCGGCAGGCAGCGCTGGATCTCTATTACATGTTTAGCTTTTATGGCAATGACAATGAGCTAATTCCCCAGCGCATGTTGGGGAGTATTGTGCGAACGCTGAATGATCAGCGGGTGATTTCAGCAGATATGATTCGCGATACCTGCGCGGATCCGACGCTGTCGTTTTTGAATAGTTCAACCCTGGCGGAACAGATCCAGCAAATCAATATTTTGCCTTTGGATTTGAACTTGGAGGATCTGTCAAAAACCTGGTCTGTCTTCTTTCAAACGCCCTATATTTTGTCGATCGCCTACAAGGTTTTGGTGGTGTTAGTAGAGGGGCAGGAGCCTGCGATGCGATCGCTGCCGGTACGCGATCGCCGCTCCGGTGGGTTTGAGCCATTCCTTAATCAGCCCAAGATTGAAATGGTTCAGGCTGAGGCGGGGGTTTATTCTCCGATTTTGGCGGATAGCACGATCTTGATTAAGGGTCAGCAGCTCCAAGGCGAGGTGCCCGATGGAAAAGGGGGGCAGGCGAAGCACACCCAGGTTCGCGTCTGTGGCGTAGAGGTGACGCCTGAGGAGGTGACGGCCAATCAAATTAAGCTTTCTCTCTCCCAACTTCAGGCTGAGCTCCGGGCTGGGGTGCAGAGTTTACAGGTGATTCATCCCATTGCTTTGGCTGGGGGAGATTATCCCCAGGGACGGCGCGGGGCGGAGTCTAATGCGGTGCCTCTGGTGATTCGGCCCCGGTTGCTGTCGGTGACGGTGGCTGGGATTGAGGAGACGGATGATGACTTGCTGCGGGTGATTGTGACGGTGAAGGTGAACTTGACCGTGGGCAAAACCCAGCGGGTTGTTTTGGCACTGAATGAGGATGCCACTCAGGAGGTGTCGGCTTATTTATTTGCTGCACCGAAGACTCGCAAGGATGCCTCGACTTTGAAAATTACCTTGGAGGATGTGAAGCCGGGTGACTATTTAGTTCGACTGTTGATTGATGGGGCGGAGAGTCAGCTGGAGATTGATAACCAGCCGGGAAGCCCGACCCAAGATCGCTATATCGGGCCTAAAATCTCTATTAAAGAGGTTGAATCTTAATCGCCCGATCGCGATCTGACCGTTGGTTCGAGACCGATTGATTCAGCTTTCTCACCCATTGGATTGGATCCAGGAGGCTGGTTGTTGTGGATAAGGAAGAATTAACGATGAAACTGAATTTAGAACTGGAAAGTGTTGGCCTGAATCAATTAAATGAATTGGGTAATCAAGCGATTTCGATGGGATTGATTGCGGGCCATGGTCATCATCAGGGGCAGTATGAGGTTTTGCGGGAGGGGCAGTCGTTGGTGATGTCGGCGGATGAAGCGGTGACCTATTTGCAGGAGCTGATGGGTGAGGAGCGTGAGGTGGGTGGGGATTAGAGTTTCTAGCTTTGGGGCGTCGCAATAGTTGTCAGTCAGCGTTGCCAATGGCTGATGACCGATGCGGTGATTCAATTCGTCTGAGTTCGACAGCCAAACAGCCGACCTCTTTCCCTAACCCTTACTCCTAAAGGAGCAAGGGGACCGAGCGGGGAGAGGCGGCTGGGCTTCCCTGAAGGAGCAAGGGGACCGAGCGGGGAGAGGTGGCTGGGCTTCTTGTCGAAAGTTGGGTCCAATTTTTAAATCAAGTGGTGATTCAGTATTGGTCAAGCCTATGAGACTCAGCTCTGGACGTGGCTCTGAAGAGTGGTTTGCGGATAATCATCGCTATTTGATGATGGCGATCGCGCAGGTGCAATCGGCTTTAGTGATGCGGTTGCAACAGGGAGATTCTCAATCTGCCACTGTGGTGGATGAGCCTTGGGCTGATGGGGCTGGTCCAGAGCCGGTTTGGGAGGATGGGGAGTCTTTACCTGCAATCGAGATGCTGTGCGAGCTGTTGCAGTTGTCGTCGTTTGAGCGGCAGATTTTGCTGTTGGTGGCGGCGGTGGAGATCAATCCTGGGCTGGCGGCGGCCTGTGGTGAGGTGATGGGCAATCCCCAGCAAAGCTATCCCAGTTTTGGCTTGGCGATGGCGTTGTTTGAGCATCCCCATTGGACGGCGCTGACGCCGGATGGGCCGTTGCGTCGCTGGAAGTTGCTGGAGTTGGGGCCGGGGCCTGCGCTGTCGGCGATGCCGCTGCGGATTGATGAGCGGATTTTGCATTTTTTGCTGGGGATTGAGCTGCTGGATGAGCGGTTGGAGGGGCTGGCTGGGGGGATGGCGGGTCAGGTGGTAAGTTTGCCGCCGAGTTATCAGCGGTTGGCGGAGCAGATTGCGCTGTTGGGATTGGTGCCTTCGGCATTGGAGGGGGGTGAAGGCTTGCAGCCGGTGATTCAGTTGTGCGGGGGGGATAGTGCGACGAAGCGGGCGATCGCCCAAGCGGCCTGTGAGTTTGCTGAGCTGAATTTGATTGAGCTGACGGCGGAGTCTTTTCCGACGGAACTGAGCCAGTTTAATTTGGTGCGGAGTCTCTGTGAGCGGGAGGCGTTGCTCCATGGCAGTGGCTTTTTGTTGAATTGCGATGCGATTCCGGAGGGTAGAGAGGGAGGTAGCGGTGAGGGAGGCGTGGCCCAGTTGAATAGTTTGGTGGCGCGGTTTATTGATGATTGTCCGGTGCCGCTGATGGTGATGAGTCAGGGGCGGCGGCGGCAACGCGATCGGGCGTTGCTGACCTTTGACACGCCGCTGCCGACCCTGGCGGAGCAGCGCCATTTGTGGCAGGCGCATTTGGGGGAGGAGGCCATGGTTGAGTTGAATGGCCATGTGGATCGGTTGGTATCAAATTTCAACTTGAGTCCGTTGGAGATTCAGGCGGCCTGTACGAAGGTGAACCAGGGGGCTGCTTTGCCGGATGCCCCTGCACTGCCGGGGCGATTGTGGGATGCCTGTTTGTCCCAGGCGCGGCCTCGGTTGGATGAGTTGGCTCACCAGATTAAGGCGCGGTCGGAGTGGGAGGATCTTGTGTTGCCGGAGGCGGAGATGCAGGTTCTTAAGACGCTGGCGGCCCATGTGAGTCAGCGGGCGAAGGTGTATGAGCAGTGGGGGTTTGGGGATAAGAGTGGGCGAGGGCTGGGGATTAGTGCTTTATTTGCGGGGCCGAGTGGCACGGGTAAGACGCTGGCGGCTGAGGTGTTGGCCCATGCGTTGAATTTGGACTTGTATCGGATTGATTTGAGTACGGTGGTGAGTAAGTACATTGGGGAGACGGAGAAGAATTTGCGGCGGATTTTTGATGCGGCGGAGGCGGGGGGCTCGGTGTTGCTGTTT
>CALIGI010000105.1 GCA_938021205.1 uncultured Pseudanabaenaceae cyanobacterium | reverse complement strand
GCAAGCGGTAGCAGCTAGCAAGGTAGGAATCATCAACACGCCGAACCAACCTACATAGAGGCGGTTGTCGGTGGAGGTGACCCACTCGCAAAACTGAGACCACAGAGAAGCGCTTTCGCGGTTCTGAAGAGTGGTAGTCATATTTCTGAATGATTTCGAAGAATAATGTGAGTGTCTGCTCACAGGTATAAGTATGGCGGCTTTTTGTAGTTTTGTAAACAAGTCCAAACGAAACTTCTTCAGAATCAAGGTGAGGAAAGCCGTAAAATTCCCGACGATCCTTTCAGCAAAGGGATTCACAACTTTCTGAGTTAGATTACCTCTGCCTCTCAGGATCGTTACAGAGGAGCGATCGCCCATGAGAGCAACAGCTCACTCGCTCCAAAAACACAGCGAGAAAGCAGCGAAGCCGAAAGCCAAAAGCCTCTGTATCACAAAGGCTTTTGGCTTTCAGGCTCCTTAAGGCTAGGAGAACATCAAGGAATGTAACGAGGCACCGTATTGGGAGTTGGTGTATACCACCCCAAATCCCTAACCTCTCAGAATCAGCGTTCTAGCCAGGAGGCCAAGCCAAGGCACGACCTCCCAGCAAGTGAAGATGAAGGTGAAAGACAGTCTGGCCACCATCTTCGCCAGTATTAATCACAACGCGATAGCCCTTTTCCAAGCCCATATCTTCCGCCACCTGCTTGATCTTCAGGAGGAGATGGCCCAACACTGCATGGTCCTCAGACGTGGCATCCGCCAGCTTGGGAATGTGCTGCTTCGGAATCATCAATACATGGACTGGGGCCTGGGGCTGCACGTCTCGAAATGCCAAGCAGAGATCATCCTCATAAACGATGTCAGCAGGGATTTCTCGCCGGATGATCTTGCCAAAAATGGTGTCGTTGCTCTCAGCCACGGATAAAGCTCCACGAAGTCGGTCCTAGAGCATCCTGCCAATCCAGGGGAACCTCTGGGGAGACTGTAACAGAAGTGTCAGATAGCAATATCCGTTTTAACGGGAAATGACCCGGCAAATTTTGGGAGCTCGCGATCATCCCCAACTTCAAAAAGCGCTACGGGGGCAAGTTACAACGCAAATATATTTCTCTTTCCCCAAGGCTTTAGAAGCCTTGCTATAAGTAAATAGTACAAACAGACTTGTCACTGCGTCACCGTTACTGTCCTATTTCTGCGGTCTATGCTGGCAAAAATTTGGAGTGCAGCCCTTGTGGGGCTCGAAGCGGTCAAAGTCACCGTAGAAGTTGACCTCGCCGGAGGGCTACCCGGCATTACGGTCGTCGGTTTGCCTGACACCGCTGTTCAAGAGTCGAAGGAGCGGGTCAAGGCCGCGATTAAGAACGCAGGCTTCGCCTTTCCCATGCGTCGCGTAGTTATTAACCTGGCTCCTGCCGACCTACGCAAGGAAGGTCCTAGCTTCGACCTACCTATTGCTATCGGCATCCTAGCCGCTGCCGATCAAATTGAAAGCTCGCTGTTGAAAGAGTTTCTCTTCCTCGGCGAAGTCTCCCTCGATGGTAGCCTGCGCCCAGTGGCAGGCGTCTTACCCATCGCCGTCAAGGCAAAGTCTCTAGGCTTTCGGGGTATCGTGGTTCCTCAAGCCAATGGCGCGGAGGCCGCTCTAGTCAACGATCTGGAGGTCTACAGCTTTGAGCAACTGACTGAGGTCGGGCGTTTCTTGGAGCATCCAGACAGATTCAAACCCCTTATTGGTCAACCAGCAAAGCTCTTAGAACAATCCACTTCTCTGTTGCCCGATTTACAGGACGTAAAGGGACAGGCCCATGCTCGACGTGCCCTAGAAATTGCCGCAGCAGGTGGTCACAACCTTGTACTATCTGGCCCTCCTGGGAGCGGCAAAACGATGTTGGCCAAGCGCTTGCCCAGCATTTTGCCCGCTCTCAGTTTCGATGAGGCCCTGGAAGTGACTCAGGTGCATTCTGTCAGTGGCTTGCTGAAAGAACGGGGAAGTTTAGTCAGCGATCGCCCTTTCCGCAGTCCCCACCACTCCGCCTCTGGCCCTTCCCTCGTGGGCGGTGGCAGCTACCCTCGCCCCGGCGAAGTCTCCCTGGCCCACCGAGGGGTTTTGTTTTTGGATGAGCTCACAGAATTTAAGCGCAATGTTCTGGAATTTTTGCGACAGCCCCTGGAAGACGGAGCAGTGACCATTTCTCGCACTCGGCAATCCGTTTCCTATCCAGCCCAGTTTACGCTCATTGCTAGTACCAATCCTTGTCCTTGTGGGTATTACGGCGATCGCGTCCAAGCCTGTAGCTGCACACCACGCCAGCGCGACCTTTACTGGGCCAAGCTCTCAGGTCCCCTCATGGACCGCATCGACCTCCAAGTCGCCGTCAACCGCCTCCAGCCCCAGGAAATGACAGAGCAAAAGCTGATGGGAGAATCCTCCGCTTTGGTTAAAGACAGGGTCGAAGCCGCTCGCCAAATTGCCCAGCAGCGCTTCGCTGAGATTCCGGGTCTCGCCTGCAACGCTCAAATGCAACCGGACCATCTACGTCGCTGGTGCCAGCTCACCGACAGCACCCGGCAACTCTTAGAAGGGGCGATCCGCAAACTCGGCCTTTCCGCCCGAGGTACAGACCGCATTCTCAAAGTCGCTCGCACCATCGCCGATCTTGCCAATGACGATGCCCTAACCACGGCCCATGTGGCTGAGGCCATTCAGTACCGAACCCTCGACCGACAGATGTAGCCAGTCAAATTACAAGCGTATCTTCAAGCTCAATCCGTTTCCACCTGGCGTAGCTCTTCTAGATAAGCTTCCCCAAAGTCCTGTCCTCCCACAGAGACATCTTGACGATGCAGTAGGCCCTGCACATGGACCGTTTCCCCAAGACTGACATCCTGTCGGTGGGTTTGAATCCAAATTCGCCCAGTGGGGTCTTGAATCTCATAGGCCATACCGTTAAGCAAAGGAGACAACTGCAAAACCTCCCCTTCCACATAAACTGTTTTGGCCTGGCCTGCTTTGGCATACTCCATCACCCGAGCCAAAGGTCGGGGGCGATCGCGGTCCAAGGGATTTGGCAAGTCAGCTAGCCAGAGGCGCAATCCCGAGGAATTTTCATCTAGCGGAGTACAGCTAGATATAGCGCCCAAACAGAGACAGCACAACAGCAAAGCCCAGGAACGCACTACAACGGGTTTCATAAAAGAGGTGAACATAGGTAAACGCACAATCCCAGAAGAGAGCGACCTCAAGACTCTCACTGACTGAAAGAAAAGGTGCCTCAATTCTAGAGCGACCGCTTCAAACAGGCTGAGAATTGATTAAATATGACAGCCTCAGAGGACGATGCACAGTCATGCTCAGAATGAGAGCCGTTAACATCTTGTTCGCATTTGCCATAGGAATCAGATCCTTTATGAGAGACTGAGAAATTAGGGGGTTCCCAACTTGGACCCTTGCGAATTTGGGAGAGCTAGGATGGCTGACGAAGCACCACAAAGACTGGGTCAAAGACTAGATGGGAAAGCCCTTGCTGGGAAAATTCAGCAGGAGCTAAGCGATCGCATTGCTCCTCTAATCGAGAAAGCAGGCCGTCCCCCTGGCTTAGCCGTCATCATGGTGGGTGACAACCCCGCTAGCGCAGCCTACGTGCGCAACAAAGAGCGAGCCTGCGAACGGGTTGGTATCGCCTCTTTCGGTAAACATTTGCCTAGCGATGCCACCTTTGAACAGGTCGAAAACTTAATTCATGAGCTCAATGCCGACGATCGTGTCGATGGCATTTTGGTTCAGCTCCCCCTCCCGGACCACCTCGACTCCGTCGCCCTGCTCCACCTCATTGACCCCGTCAAAGATGCCGACGGCCTTCACCCCGTCAACCTCGGCCACTTAGTCCGCAAGGAAGAAGGCCTGCGTAGCTGCACTCCCGCTGGGGTAATGCGTTTGCTAGAGGAGTACAACATTGACCCAGCGGGTAAAACCGCAGTCGTGATTGGCCGCAGCATTCTCGTCGGCAAACCAGTCGCCCTGATGCTGCTCGATGCCAATGCCACCGTGACCATCGCCCATTCCCGCACCCCAGACCTCGCCGCCGTTACTCGCACCGCTGATATTCTAGTGCCTGCGGTGGGTCGACCTGGCCTGATCACAGGCGACATGGTTAAACCTGGTGCAGTGGTTGTAGATGTGGGCATTAACCGCGTCACCAAACCCGACGGGGGGTCAAAACTCGTAGGGGATATTGACACCGATTCTGTTTCAGAAGTCGCCAGCTACCTCGCTCCAGTGCCTGGCGGAGTTGGGCCCATGACCGTTGCCATGCTGTTGCATAATACGGTGTTGAGCTATATCCAGCGTTGTTGTTCATAAGCGGTTCCAGACCATGATGAGTCCCCTCCAAGACAAACGGGTTTCCCCTAGCCCCCAGTCTCTGGACGAACCAGCGCAGAGCAATGGTTCCACCAGTGATTCCTCCATTGATACCTCCGGCTTTGACCTCGCTTGTTACTTGGCCCAGCAACAAAAGCGGGTAGAAGTCGCGCTGGACCAATCCCTCCCCATGGCGCAACCAGAGACGATCTACGACTCTATGCGCTATTCCTTGCTAGCCGGTGGGAAACGCTTGCGTCCCATCCTTTGCCTAGCGACCTGTGAACTCATGGGGGGCCACGAAGCCCAGTCCATGCCTACAGCCTGCGCCTTGGAAATGGTTCATACCATGTCTCTTATCCATGACGACCTACCCGCCATGGATAACGACGACTACCGCCGAGGTAAGCTCACGAATCACAAAGTCTATGGCGATGACATTGCCATTCTGGCTGGGGATGGTTTGCTAGCCTATGCCTTTGAATACGTGGCCGAGAACACGGAAGATGTCCCCGCTCCCCGCATCCTTAAGGTAGTTGCTCAACTGGGGCGCGCCGTCGGCGCATCAGGTCTCGTTGGCGGCCAAGTTGTGGATCTAGAATGCGAAGGCAAGACAGATATGACGTTGGAAACCCTCCACTTCATCCACACCCACAAGACCTCAGCTTTACTAGAGGTCTCTGTTGTCTCTGGGGCAATTTTGGCGGGTGCAAGCGAGGCAGATCAACAGCGTCTGCTCAGCTACGCTCAAAAAATTGGCCTCGCCTTCCAAATTGTTGATGATGTTCTTGATATCACAGCAACTTCCGAAGAGTTGGGCAAAAGTGCCGGAAAGGATCTCAAGGCCCAAAAGCTGACTTATCCCAGTCTTTGGGGCATAGAGAAATCCCAAAGAGAGGCTCAAAGCCTCGTAGAACAAGCCAAAGCAGAGGTCAGTGGCTGGGGAGAAAAGGCATTGCCCCTGATGGCGATCGCCGATTACATCACAGCCCGAACCCACTAGCTAGCCCTCACAAACAGACCACAACGTTCGTTTTCCCTGACACTCAACCGAGGGGCAGGACGGTGATACGCTCTTGCACAACCTCAGAACGCCAAGCTCAACACCACCATGCAGACCCTCGGAGAGATTTTTCGGAACCCCATCCTAGTAAATTCTTTCCTAGCCTGCTTTTTAGCCCAGGGTATTAAAGGTGTTGTGGATGTCATTCAACATGGCAAATTAAACCTACGCTCGGTGTTGGGTTCTGGCGGGATGCCCAGCTCCCACTCAGCCCTCGTCACAGCATTGGCAACGGGGGTGGGCTTAAGAGAAGGCTGGGACAGCACAGCATTTGCGATGGCAACGGTTTTCGCCATCATCGTCATGTATGACGCCACGGGGGTTCGCCAAGCAGCAGGCAAACAAGCCAAGCTGCTCAATCAAATTATTGAGGAGCTGTTTCATGATGAACACCACCTCAACGAAGAACGACTCAAGGAGTTGCTGGGTCACACGCCAGTTCAGGTCGTAGCAGGTTGTGCCCTGGGTATCGCTGTCGCCCTAATTGCAACCTGGATTTAGAACCTTCAAAACCTCAAAGGGGTGAGAGTCTGCTTGCCTCCCCCCCTTTTTTTGCTCAATCATTACAACAATGGCAAACGAGCCCAATCGAACGGCTACTTCACCTGCACATCAGGCGTGAGTAAAGTGACGCGGCGACCATCCACCAGCATGGTGCGAAATCCGCTTTTATCCAACGTCTTGAGCGTCTCCAGAGCAGCTTTACTATCGGGAGTGTAATCGACCATAAGAAAAGGCCGTTGCCCATAGGACGCCAAGCCCACTGGCTTTTTCGTCAACTGCCGTAGCAGGGAGACTAATGAAGTTTGATTACCATAGTCTACGAGCACGGCATAGCCCTCGGCCAGCAGCGTCGGTTCAAAAGCGGTGATCGCGAAGGTTCCTGCTGGCGGCGTTTTCGATGCTGTAGGCGTCGGAAGTTGGGCCACCGGAGTCGCTGGTACGACAGATCCCCCCCGCGGTGGAGCAGGCGTAGGAGCAATCGACCGGGGCAAAGCAGGCTGGGCAGGAACCTGACTCACAACCTGACTAGCTGGGGCTTTCCCCACCTGGGGCACATCAATTTTGGCTCCCACTCGAGGCTGAGACGGAATCACCGGGGGGGGCAGCACATCTAGAGGCGGAACCCCTGGCACCTTAGGTTCAATTGGAGCTACAGGCGTTATTTGCGGTTGGGCCTGCACTCCCACACTTAAGCTAGCCGGGTCTTGAATGGCCGGAGCAGCCGTCGCAATCGGGGTTGTTGCATTCGTTGCCCCATCCCGGGTTGGTTTAGCAACAAATGCAGGCAACGAAGCAACATCTCTCAAGTAACTCGCCCAGGCATCCGCATCCTCAGGGCTCTGGAAGCCCCCCATGCGAGCCACACGGCTACCCAAGTAATTACAGGTTGGCGCTTTAACGCTAGGCGGCAAGGTCTCTGCCAACTTGCCTTGGGCTTCTTCGGTTTGCAGTACAACCAGCAGCAAATATTCACTGGTGCCTGGAGCCTCACAGCCTGGCAAGGCGGCAACAGGCTGCGCCATCACTGGGGTAAGTGCCATCCCCAGGTCTAGAGCGACTAAGCCAGCAGCACTCATCACTAGAGCAGCGGCTAAAGACAGGCGATCGCCTCGTTTCACACGATGCCCAACAAAGAAAGGAGAGAAGACCATGGGTTTGCCCAAAAACACCGCAATGTGGCGCAGCTAGAAAGAGTTGAAGGAAAGCTTAGAAGCCTGTGCCGAGTGATTTGTTACCCCGGCTCCGCCTGCACTATATAGCGAAGTTACCCAGCAGAAAAGCCGCCACTCAACTGAATGATGGCTTTTTATACTGAGGAACGGTTATTTAGGAAGTTTGAATTGCAAACAGAAGCGATCGCTTCACAAGCTTCCGTAAACATCGCCCTCCGCCAGCTCTCCTTCAAATCATCCCAACCGCATTAAGCCGCCGCCGCCAAAGACGCAGTGGGATCTGCAATAGCATTCGAGGGAGCCTGAAACTCACCCACCAAGACATATTCCAAGCGCAGCTTCAGCCAGGTAATGAACTGCTTATTCGTGGAAACAACGGCTGCCGCAGGCTGGGGGCATTGCGCCTTGAACTCAGCCAGCTCAGGTGCATCGAGGAAAGCAGGCTCCTTCACGAGCCAAAAATCCACAACCTTCTCCTGCTCATTGTAATAGCGATGGCGCTCCACAAAGACCTCATCGAGGGGCTCATCTTCGCAGAGAAATTTTTGGCTAGCCAGAACGAAATAATAGGTCTGCATGGTCAAAGCAATTTGTTAAATAGCGGGCGACGGAACGCTCAATGAGGCGGAATCATCGATCAACAGCATTGGGTTCTGGGGGCAACGACTGATTCACTGCCTCCAGAACCCATTACTTGTCTTTTCTAGCTTAGCGGAACGCCCATAATTACCTGCTTCATTTCCCGCACGGCTCGCTCCAAGCCCACAAGCACGGCACGGCTGATGATGCTGTGGCCAATGTTGAGCTCTTCCATACCAGGAAGCTGGGCCACAGGATAGGTATTCCAATAGGTCAGGCCATGGCCCGCATTGACGCGCATCCCCAAGGCGAGAGATTGCTCACAGCCCAGACGCAGTAACTCCAATTCTTGAGCTTGAGCTTCGCCTTTGACTTCCACGTATTTGCCCGTGTGCAGCTCCACAAACTTGGCCCCAGTCGCCGCAGAGGCTTTGATTTGGGTTTCGTCGGGGTCGATGAAGAGGCTGACGGGAATGCCAGCGCTTTGGAGTTTGTCTACGACTTCGTCCATGCGAGCCTGCTGCCCGGCAATATTAAGGCCCCCTTCGGTAGTGACTTCTTCACGGCGCTCGGGGACGAGGGTGACGTAGTCGGGCTTGATCTCCAGGGCAATACCGACCATTTCGTCGGTGGCCGCCATCTCTAAGTTCAAGTGGGTGCGCACGGTTTCGCGGAGGATGCGCACGTCGCGGTCCTGCATGTGGCGGCGGTCTTCGCGCAGGTGCACGGTGATGCCGTCGGCTCCAGCCAGTTCAGCGAGGGCAGCAGCGGCAACGGGGTCGGGCTCGACGGTGCGACGGGCCTGGCGGATGGTGGCTACGTGGTCAATATTGACGCCAAGGGTAAGCAACGGTCAGGCCTCTCGAATGCAAGGTTTGGGCCTTACAGTTTACAAGGATTCCGCGATAGGGGATGGCGTAGGGTGCCGTTTCTGCGAAGCAAAACGCACCGAGTCAGACACATGTATGAATGAAGCGATCGCAAACATTGGCACATAGCGTAGGGTGCAGTTTCTGCGCAGCAAAACGCACCAAATCAGGCAAATGGAGGCGATCGTTCGGCCTAGATGAGGGCGATCGCGTTGGCATCGGTGCGTTGTCCTTCGGAGCAACACACCCTACGGTCTCGTTTGTATGGCACCGAACATTAACGCATTGGGGCTAATTCCGGCTGTGGCTGGTTCATGCCGTTTTTGCCCATGAACTGCTCCAGCTGATCCGCACCGCCAATATAACGTCCACCCACCCAAATCTGGGGCACGGTGATGGGGGTCTTGGGGCCAATGATGGGCAGCACGCGGCCAATCATTTCGTACATATCCTTAGGGTTCTTGACCACGTCACGATAGTTGTACTGAATACCCGCTGCATCCATGGCGGCCTTGGCTCGGGTGCAATGGGGGCAGCTCACCTTGCCAAAAATCTGAGTCCCCTTAATCTCGGAGCGCTGGGTGTAATGCTCAATCACCGCCTGGGTGAGCAAGCCTCGGTTTAGCGCATGGCCTTGGCTAATCACCTTGCCTTCGACCATGACGATAGGGGCATGCCAGCCGCCTTTCATCAAAGGCTTCCACCATTCGCTCAGCCACTCTCGGATATCTAGCTCAACCGGAATCCCCGCCAGCTCATTTTCCATCGTGTCCTGGATGACATCCTTGGTCAGGGCACATTCGCCACAGGGAATCTTGACCTTGAAGGGACCCCAGGCACCGGCCCAACGATACAGCGTGATTTTGATGGGTGTATTGGGTGGAACGTTGGCGAGGGCGGTGGAAGCGTTAGCCATGGGAAGAAGAATCTCTGAGTGACGACTACAAATTGAATATGACCTCCCTTCCTGAGAACCCAGCGGGCAGGATCTAAAGCTTTCTGAAGAACAACCTGAGAATTAGCTGAACTTCCATCGTTCCCGTCCAAGCCAGACTGCTGCCTTGCAATCTGTGAAGAACTGGAATAAATCGAGGCGATCGCTTTTATTACTGGAAGATGCAACAACCTATATCAACTCGTAGGGGCTAAGACAATGAGCCAGCTTTTGAATCGGATTCGCCATACCTCTGTTTTAGGCCTAGGATTCAGCCTGCTAATTTCAATGCCTGCTGCTGCCCAAGAACTCCCACCCACCGCTCGATACGCCAGAGGCGAAGACGTGGACCTATCCTTAATCGTGGATGAATGGCAAAGCCGTATGCCAGATATCCCGATCTACGCCTGCACCTGCACCGAAGACATTTGCAACACCAAGCCCCGCTGGCCCCTGCGCAGCTATAACAAAAACGAGCCGCTGGTCGCCCTAGGCCCCTTCAACGCCGAGTACAACGAATCCAAAGGCTTTGCCTGCGAAGTTATCACCACAGACAACGACACCGAGACACCCACCGCAGAACAGCCGCCCGAAGCTCAGCGAGGCACCAGCGCCCAGGTTGTCAATAACCGCCAAGCCATCCAAGTCACCCACAACGGCACAACCCGCACCATCGATACCCGCAACTGGGACATCACCATCATTGATGCCCTAGACTGCGATCAGCTGGACCAAGTCCCTAGCAAACGCCTCAATGTCCTGCGCCTGACGGACTACGTTGCTGTAAATGAGTTCACTGGCCAGGTAGCAGTGGGAGCCTTGCTCAGCGAATGCGTTGAAACCCACCAGAGCGCTGTCTTTGTTGTGGAGCCTTCAGAGAGTGGCGACTGGTCTGTCTATCGATTGATGGTGCCGGGGCCTAAAACCTTGCCAAACGGTTCGTCCAGCTATCCGCTATTTAGCCTCAGCGGCTTGAGCTACATGGATGGTCACCTACTCGTGGGCGAGAACACCGTGGCGGATAACGCTGCTGTGCTGCTGTTCAAAGCTGGACCCAAAACTGCTGGAACCTACGTTGATTGTCTGGAGCTAAAGCAGAGCGAAAATCCCAATGGCCTTTGCCCCCAACGCTAAGACAGACAGGTTGAATTGAACTGTCAGGGAGCGGACCTTGGCTACGGATTAGGTGATGCCATGTCCCCAGCCAAGATTGAATCCATATTGCAGGGAGTCAACCGTTATGACCAAAGCTGTCAGAATAAGGGGGCTCCTCAGCCCCTGACCGTTTTCCATGGCCGATGCCCTCGTCGATTTCCGCCTCTCTAAGCCTTCCTTTGACGACGAAAAGCTGCTGTTTACGCCAGCTCAGCCATCGGCCAATGCTGTCCCGCTGATCTTTGCCTTCCCCAACGATTACACCATCGGCATCACCAGCCTGGGCTATCAGGTGGTTTGGGCAACCCTGAGCAGTCGCACGGACCTGGAGATTAGTCGCCTGTTCACGGATATCAGCGATCCTTTGCCCCGTGAGCCGGAGTTGCTGGGCTTTTCGGTCTCTTGGGAATTGGACTACGTCAATATTTTTAAGCTGCTGGATCAGCTGGGGATTCCCTTGAGGAGTCGCGATCGCCTCCCATCCCACCCTCTGATCTTCGGCGGTGGCCCCGTCCTTACCGGCAATCCCGAACCCTTCGCCGAATTCTTCGACGTGGTCCTAGCAGGCGACGGCGAAGTCGTCCTCCATCCCTTCATCGACGCCTACCAGGAAGTCCGCCATGGCGATCGCGAGACCAAACTAAAACGCCTCGCCCAGGTCTCCGGCATCTACGTCCCCAGCCTCTACGAAGTCACCTACCGCGAGGCCGATGGCGAAATCGAAGCCATCACCCCAA
>CALIGI010000104.1 GCA_938021205.1 uncultured Pseudanabaenaceae cyanobacterium | reverse complement strand
CCCACCTCTTTCCCTAGCCCTTACTCCTAAAGGAGCAAGGGAACCGAACGCAAAAGTTAGGCTTTCAGGCTTTGCTTTTCCCCGCTCCTTTAGGAGAGGGGTTAGGGGAGAGGATGTATTGCCTCTTGTCGAATTCAGGTTTCACAGCGAAATCTCAGCCAATGACTATCCAAGGCTCAGAGAGCGTTCAGAGGGGGCTCAGGGAAGCGGTGCATTCTATAGACATCGAAGAACACAGGTTGTCCCAACAACCGCCCCTAATTTCTGGAGTCTGAATCATGACCGTTATTACCCGCACTGTTTCCGCTCTTGCTTTCACTGCGACTCTGCTCGCAACTTCAAGCGCTTTTGCTCTCACCCCCTTCCAAGCGGCTAGCCAGGCTTACCGAGGCCAGCTTGATGGCATTGCTGGATATGGCACGTTGGAAGGGCAGCTAAGGTCTGGCAATGTTACCGGCGAGGATATCCTCGAAGCGGCTGGATTGGAGGTGAATGCCTACGATGCCAACTTCGTTGAGTCTGTGTTGCGCGATCGCAGCAACTAGAGCCTTTGCTTTCCCAAGTTTGACTCCGTTCGGGGAGTGGCCTGATAAACCATTCCCTTTCTTGAGACACAGAGACACAAATGAATCTTTTCCCTGAGCAGGTGGCCTAATGGTCACCTGTTTTTTGCTATGAATCTCCAGTACGACGCACAGCACAACCAGCATTTGCCCTAAACCATCTGCCAGTAGCCCAAAAAATAAAAACCCCAGCGGGTAGGCCAGGGTTCGAATCGTAAGAGAGGATTGCTAGATGCCGCTCTTGTAAGAGGAACTTACCCAGGCTGAATATTTGTCCCATCGGCTATTCGGCGGAATGCGAATAGCGTGGCGTGGCTCAGCGCTTGAGAGACCTTCTACAAAGATGCTTCGGCCAAAGTGCGGAAGCTCACCTCGCTTATGGCTGCAAACCTCAGCCTTTAAAGACACTGGGTAGCTGCAAAATTTAAGATTGAAAGACCGATCGCCTCCCAAAGTCCCATGCCAACGCCTCCTGCTCAGCACCCCCTCACGGCCCAAGCCATTACACCCGAAGCCTTTGCACCCTTCGGTCAAGTCATCTTTGCCAGTGCGGATGGGGCTCGCTTCGGCCCCAACGATGCCCAGCTCCAACTCAGTGCAGGCACCCCCCGCTTCTACATCATGGCCCTGGAACATCGGGGGCGACAGTTCCACACCATCACCCGCCACCAACAATGCACCCAATGCCTGGGTGCCATTGCTAACCAGCCCTGGCTCATGGCTGTGGCTCCCCCCAGTGATGCCGATGCTCCCAATCCCGATGAGATCCTGGCCTTTGCTATTCCCGGCGACTGCTTCATCAAGCTCCATGTGGGGACCTGGCATGCTGGCCCCTACTTCGATGCCCCAGCAGTGAGCTTCTACAACCTGGAGCTGAGCGATACCAATATTACGGATCACGAGACCTGTGATTTGCGATCGCGCCACAACCTCACCTTCGAGCTGGTCTAGTCCCGAAGCAGTCCCGGAGCCGTTAATTCCCCTGCCCCTGCGCCATCGCCCAATCCCGTAGCTGCCGCCGCTGAATCTTGCCCTGGGCATTGCGGGGAATCGCATCAGTTAACAGCCATTGCTTCGGGCGTTGGGCTGGAGTGAGGGTTGAAGCGATCGCCTCAGCGAGCCGTTCGCTCCATCGCCGTGGTAGTGGCTCTGATTGTTCCTGGGTTCCATCGGCTATGGCGTCGTGCCAGACCACCACTGCCACCACACGCTCCCCCCATCGGGGGTCTGCTAAACCCATGACCACCGCGTCTTTGACTAGACCCGTGGCCCGGAGCGCGGCCTCCACTGCTGCTGGGAAAATATTCTCCCCTCCCGAAATAATTTTGTCACTGGCACGCCCAATAATGTAACAATATTCATCCAGGTCACGATGGCCCAAATCATCAGTCACAAGGCTGCGAGCTGAAGCCTCGACTCCGTCATGCCCTGGCCAGCATTCAATGCTCCCGCCATAGTGAGAGGCTTGATTCGCCAGCGGCTTGATTGTGTAGTATCCCAAGGCGAGAGAATGGGCTCGGATCTTCAAAATACCCCTAGACGCTAAGGCCTTAGAAGGAGCCGCTGAACATAAATTATCATTGTCCGCATCTAGGTCTCGCAGCCACTCAATTCGAGCATGGGGCAAGAGTTTTCCACAGCCTAACTGTCCCCTGAGGAAATCGTCTGGATGGAGCGTGATTACCTGGGAGGCCGTTTCGGTCATGCCATAGGTGGGGGCTAGTCGTATGGAAGCACTTTTTGCTTGCTCTAACAGAGCCGGCCAAGTGGGTGCACCTCCCAAGAATACTGTATAAAATCGAACAAGCCATTGCTTCCCGTTAGGTGTCTCCATCAAGCGCTGAAGCTGTGTAGGAACAAGGGATAGGAAGAACTGCCCGAAATCCCTAGAGAAGGGGGAATCCGAAGAGGCTGAATTTACTGGGTTGCTTATTCTACTCGAACCTGGAGATTGAAATTGCGTTTTGACTAGAGACCAGGGCATCAGCCAGAATTTGCCTCCACTGAGTAGCGATCGCAAAAATTGCATGAGGCCACTGACGTGATGGAGAGGCAGCGTACAGCATGAATTAATCACACCGGTTTCATTCGTAAGATCTGATTGTTGAAGTCCTATAACTGATGCTGTGAGAGTATCCCAGCGATGAAGAGCGAAACGCAATTGTCCGCTTGATCCCCCAGTTGGGACACCGATCCACAGGCTTTCCATAGCTTGTGGAAAGCCTGTGGTGAGATTCAAATGGCTCAAACTCTTGTGCTTGTTGGGATCGATCCATTTTCCACAGCCTGTGAGAATCTGTGGAAAATCCTGCTTTTCCCACAGATTAGGTAAGTTATCCACAGGGTGGGAAGTCCAGGGAAAATGGGGGGGGATTTGCCAATTTTGACTTGTAATAACGAGGTGAGGGGTGAGACCCTCTTGCACCTGCTGCCAATGGTTAAGACTCCAATTCGGATTGCCGAGGAAGAGTGGGTAACCGAGGCTACTAGTGACACTGAGCCAAAGTAAGAATTGAGCTGGGTCATCAATCGCTAACAAAACTACAGGCTTAGCGATTCCATGATCTGAGCGTTCTGGGTGAGGGGCGGCTGGGACTTGTATTGATTGTTTCTGGGGAGATGATTCTCTTTTTGATTGTCCCTTGGAGCCCGCTTGAACGCGATCGCCCCCCAGACTTGCATGGGGCTCGCATCCGCTCCAGTCTTGCTGCTCCAGCCAGTCCCGCAGGCGCAGGGCTGCGTTGGCGAGGGATTGAGCAGTCAGCTCCGTTCGCAGGTTGCCCTGGTCGTCCCAGGCGCGAATCCAGTCCTCATGTTGTCGTTGGAGGAGCCGTGAGAGCGCCGTTTCTGCTAGCGCCGTTACCCCAGTAGTCGTTGCCATAACTGTTCTCCCCTAAGTTTTAGGTCAGTGGGTTGCCCTTGCTCATCCAGGCCGTCTAGCCTGAGCCATTGGCTCACCCCAAAGCCCAGGGCATAGTCGCTGCTGATTTCTCTGACGATTTTGGTTTCACCTGAGTGCCAACCTGGCTGGCTCCCATCCCCTGTCCCTTTGCGTCCCAGGCTGGGGCAGGGGGAATTCAACACCCAACTTTTGTCTTGGGTGTTTTTCCCCTCGCCCACCTTGAGAATGGGGGGCTGTGGAGCTGTTTGAGGCTGAATTGCCTGGGCCATGGCAAAGACAGCTTGGCGAGCTAGACCCGTTTCAAAGACCGAGGAAAAGACGACCTTGAGTTGCTGTTGACAGCAATAGTTGATGACGGCCAAAGGGTCTCCCGCGATCGCTCCTTTCACCACAAAAATCCCCTCCCAGCCCCGCTGATGGCAGTCCTTGAGCTGAGTCAGCCCTGTGACAGATTCATCTAAGGCGATGGGAGTCCGGTAGGTCCGGCTGAGGTCCAGCAGGTGTTCAAACTGCTTGGGGGACAAGGGCTGCTCCAAGAATTCGATCGGGAGATTTTGGCGAGCTAGGTCATCGCAGCGGCTGAGGAATTGCTGGGCCGCTTTGAGCTCCAGGCCACCATTGGCATCGAGGCGGAGTTTGGCCTGGGAGGGCAGCGATCGCCGCAGTTCCGCCACAGCGTCGAGTTCGTCAAGACGATCCGCAATGGAGATCTTCCACTTGAAGGTGTGATAGCCCTGTTGCCAAAGTTTAGGCCAGGCATCCAATGCGGCTCGCCCGCTGGGCAGTAGTGCACAAATCTGCTGAGGCTTGGGTGCCGTCGGCCCCGGTGGAAAGCCTCCCTGAAGCTGGGCAATTGCCATTCCCAGGCCAAAGCGAGTGGCGCAATAGTGGGAAGGAGATCTTTCCACTATTGCGGAAAGATCGGCCAGGCTCAGAGTCTCCTGGTCAGCTTGGAGCTGAGTGAGGAAAGCGATCGCATCCTCTAGGGTTTCCGTGCCAAACCAAGGAATGGGAGCGATTTCGCCATAGCTCACATTGTCACCTGACGAACCGCCCTTTGTTGGGGCTTGCAATTGCAGAATGAGGCCCCGGCGATCGTGCCAGAGGCCATGGGCTGTTTTCAGCGGTTGAACAAATTGTCGTCGGTATGGGCGAAACGCAATCGCGACCAATGGATTTTCTACCCCACCCAATAGCCCAGCCCAAACAGCAATCCACTCCAAAAATGCAGCGCCACCGCAATGAACTTGCAGTTCATGACCCGCTCCGGCTGGTCATGATATAGGCCCACATGACGACAGAGCTTAATTGCCCAGGGCAGTCCACCCAGCCCCAGCAGCGCCGTTGCGGGAGCAACTCCCAGGGCCACTAGCAACACCATGAGCCCGAAGCTCACCGCGCAAATCACGGGCAAGAGCTGAGATCCCCGCTGGGTGCCCAGGCGCACAATGGGCGATCGCTTCCCCGCTGCCAAATCATCCTCCACTTGATGGAAATGAGAGCAGAGCAAAATCAAGCTGGTGGTGAGTCCCAGCACCGCCGAGGCTACCAAACTATTCCAAGAAAAGCCTTGAACTTGACTGTAATAGGCTGCACCCACCGCCAGGGGACCAAAGGCAAAAAAGCACAGGATTTCCCCCAAGCCCCGATAGCCTAAACGAAAGGGCGGACCTTGGTAGACATAGCCCAATACACAGCAGCCCAGCACCATCACCAGCACCATGGGGTCCTGCTGGAGCCAGGCGATCGCTAAAATTCCGCCAATGCCCAGGGCCAGGAATGTATTGGCCAGGGCAAAAATCAGCCCTCGATTGCGCGTGATGTTGACCAAGGAATGGTGCTTATTCACGTCGATGCCTGTATCCGCATCGAAGACATCATTGGCTAGGTTTTCCCAGCCCAGCAGCAGCACCGCCGACCCCAGGAACAGGCTAAAAATCAGACTGTTGATGCTGCCCGTCTCGTAATCAGCGATCGCAGTTCCCCACCAGATGGGCATTACCGCCACGCTGTACATCGGAGGCTTGAGCGCTGCCATCCACAACTTTTTATTAATAGTGGGGGCCAGGACCGGTGAAGTCATTGAAGGTGAAGAGACGTTAAGCGATCGCAGGATTAACCGCTGCCATAGTCCAATCCTTTGGTCAGGATTGTTGAGCTGACAAACCTACGCTGTCCTTTTGATCAATACCAATTTCTTCAGGATGGAGTCACGATTTGACACCTTTGTTATCAAATTCCTTTGACTTCCGGGGTTCTAGCCCTGATCAGGGCATCCTGTTTGGCCGAGGTTTGTTAGGCGATGGTGACGACTAGGCCTAGGCCTGTCTGGCTTAATCTTGCTAGCTACCCAGTTAAGGAGCAAGCTTCATCGTCAATTTCGTCAGCGTTAATCACAGCTTTGTCATGATCACCCCAACCAAGGCCTAGAATCCTTATAGAATCTAGGCTGTAGCGGTTTTTGTTGTTACATTTTTTAACTATTCCGTTTTTCTGTTTGGCTGCTCTTTAAAGCGTCCGCCTTTTAATCAAAACGTTTTTTATGGTCTTCACTCCCCAAAAGGAAATCCGATCGCGATCGCCCCAACCGTTCGGTCGTTTTTTGAGCCAGTTGCAGGATGCTCTGAAGGCCAAACAGCAGGGACGCTTCAAGGGGCAGTCTGCTGTTCCCCCGAGCTGTCTCAGCGTGGCCCTGCCTTTACCGGATTTAGATCCGCTCCAGGCCCTAGAGCAGTTGGGGGGCTTTCAGGGGCCTCATTTCTATTGGGAACAGCCTAGCCAGGGATTGGCGATCGCGGCGGCTCACTCCGCTCTCCAAGCTACCTTTCAAGGCCCCCAGCGGTTTTCCCAAGCCCAGGCCTTTGTCAATCAGCAGCAGCGGCGCATGGTGCGGTTGGGAGATCCCACTCTGCCCGGTGCCCAGCCGCGCTTTTTTTGTAGCTTTACCTTCTTTGATCAAGTCGAAGCGGCCAGTCCCTTCCCTCCCGCGACGTTGCTCCTGCCTCGCTGGCAGGTTGTCCGTCAGGGGCAGGCCAATCGTCACTTGCACCATCATTTGCCTAAGGACGAAGCAGAGAGCAGCTTCGTTGCCAATTTCCGGCTGCATCGGGGGCGAATAGATCGCCAGGAGGCCCGTAAGACTTGGGAGACCTATTGCCAGCTGCAAGCCTTGTCCACTGGGGATAGCTGGCGGGCTGTGAGACGATCTCGCACTCAAGCTCCGACGACTGAGGGCTCGTTCCGATTGCAGTATGAATTTGATGGAGATGCCTTTGAATCCTCTGTGGCATCGGTGTTAGAGGCAATTGGCAAGGGCACAGGTCCCAAGGCGCTCCATAAAGCAGTGATGGCTCAGGTGCTTAAGGTGGAATCTGAGTTTTTGATAGACCCAGCAGCGGCACTGGATGCCTTGCGATCGCGCCATCCCGATTGCTACAGCTTTTCCGTGGGCAACGGTGCCGGGGGGGTGTTTTTGGGTGCAAGCCCTGAACGGCTCATCCAGGTTCAGCAGCGTCATCTCTACACTGAAGCCTTAGCAGGCTCTGCCCCCCGAGGTGTAACCCCTGCCACGGATATCCAACTGGCCCAGAGCCTGCGCACCAGCCCCAAGGAACTCCATGAGCATCGTTTGGTGGCGGATTTCATTGAGCGACAGCTCGAAGACTTAGGCTTGAAGCCCCAGCGTGCCACCGAGCCCCAGGTATTCCAGCTCACGGGCATTCAGCATCTGCAAACCCCGATTCATTGCGCCTTACCCCAGGGCCTTCATCCCTTCGAGGTTTTGGCTCAGCTCCATCCTACGCCCGCTGTGGGCGGGGTGCCCCAGCAAGCGGCCTGTGAACAAATTGAGCAATTGGAAGGGTTTGAGCGATCGCTCTATGCCTCCCCCCTGGGTTGGATCGATGGCCAGGGCAACTGTGAATTTTGCGTGGGGATTCGCTCAGCTCTGCTCCAGGGCAATCAAGCTCAGCTCTTTGCCGGAGCAGGTATTGTCAGCGGCTCCGAGCCCGCCCAGGAACGGGCCGAGGTGGAGCTGAAGCTGCGGACGCTATTATTGGCCCTCACGAATCAATCCGGACAGCGATAAAGCCTAGTGGGCGGCTTCGCTATGGCTGCAACCAAATACGTCAAACCTATCGCGGCATCAGTCTTGGCCCAGATCTTTTAATATTCGGGCTAATCCAGGCTGGCTCTGGTGTCTAAGGCGCACTGATGCTCGTCAATTGTGAATTTTTCCTAAGAATGTTGCATTTTTGAAACAAAATTGCGTTTAATAGACTTAACTAATAAAACAAAACGTAAATAAAAATATGCCTTACACCAAAGAAGAGGGCGGTATCCTCAATAATTTTGCTCGCGAGCCTAAGATGTACAAGGCTGAGCCCCCCACTGGTGATGAAAAGCGTAACTTTGCGATCATCGGTTCTCTGGGGGCTGTGCTCGTCGCCGCAGTGATTGCTGTGGCTGCTTTTGCCTCTTAGAAACTCTCCGATGTCATTGCAGGTGCTTGCTATGTGGACATGGCTTAATCCGCAATGAGAGGTCTTGAAAAATTCTTCACGCTCCAGCAGCGGCTTAAGCCTTAAGAGGTTTGGGCCGCTGCTGGTTTGCATTCAGGGTTCCGTAAGATAGACTGATCACCGAGTTTTTGTGATACAGCGTTGGCCTATCGCTCTCGTGCCATTGTTGGAGATGCTCACAGCTTTGATTGAAAACTGTGACGTTATAACGCCAGTGGGACGTGTCAGAGTCTTAATGCCTTAGGCGTTTGCTATACCGTTCAGGCTCCGCATATGGCGGATAAGGGAGACATGAAGTCCTGGGAATTCTTGTTGCAAAAGGAAGGCGATCGCACCTGGCTTCCCCTAGAAAACCTCACGGTGGAAATTTTGGAGGGGCGCTATCGTGTGGTGGCCCGGACCCCTTGCGCCAACGAAGAAGTGGACATTTACGTCAGCTTTGTGTCCAGCGAAGACGATCCGCCGAAGCGCCGGATTCAACAGCGCTCCCATGCTGCCAATGACGATGGTCTCCTAGCCATTTTGCCCTTTACCCCGTTTCGTCCTGGTCGTTGGGAATTGCGCTGCCGTCCCCATGGTTCACCTGGAGATGTGCCCCAGCATTGGCAAAGCCAGATTGAGCTTCAGGTCCTGCCCCAAGACAATCAGGTCGACGATGATGATCTGTTTGGCTGGGATCGACCCGATGATAATGCGCCGGACTCCCAGGTGACGGCGATCGATGCTGTCGCCCCAAACGAGCCAGCACTGGATGATGAGCCCCTGGCCAACGCCAACGAGCCAGCGATGCCCATTGCCCAGCCTTTGTCGGCTGAGACCTCCCCCATGGATGAGCCTGTTGCGGTTGAGTTTGATGCGCGCTCCGCCGCTGAGCTGGACCCTGCCACGGCCTCCGATGAAGACATCCAGCGCTTGGCGGCTGAGATGTCCCAAATGATGGTGGAGTCAACTGATACTGCTCCGGTAACTTCCACTGCTGCCCTTGGGGCTGAGGGGGGCGCGGTGGCAGCGGAGACCGAGATATCCCATCAGCCCAGTGCAGGCTTTACTGGGGCGGTGGAGATGACGCCAGAGCCAGGTTTGGCGAGGGAGCCTGGCCGTGAATTAAACGTAGAGGGGCCTGGCATCGCGATCGCCTTAGAAAAAGAGGTGGTGATGATGGATGGCGATCGCCGCGTCGCGGTGAACGGTCAAATTGTACGCCCTGCTTCCCCATCAGCTAGCCCTACTGATGCCCTACTGCCCTCGGACCTACTGCTGACCCTTGAACTACGAGATCCCAGCACTACAGAGATCTGGGCAAGCCATCGTGAGAGCTTCCGTCAGGCCATGGCTCCCGTTTCCTTTTCCTGCGAGCTTCAGCTTCCCACGGCCTGCCGCACCCAGCTGTTCTTGGGTAATGTCACCCTTTGGCAGGTGAACGAGAATGGTCATTTAGAGCATTTGATCTCCCAGGATTTTAATGCCATGGCAGCGGTGGATGCGCTGCTCGACCATGCCCGCCAGTCCGATCCCGTCACTGCGAATAGCAGCTTCCAGGAGGGGGCCGTCAGCAACTTACAGCAGCAGGCCGCGAGTAACTTCCTGGTGAAGAAGTTTGGTGCAAAGCCCAATATCTCCAAAGGCAACATTCAGATTAATACCGAGCTACTCAATCTACTCAAGCCCAAGCCCCTCACAGCGGGAGACCCGGTGAATGACAGTTCTAGCCCAGCGGAGAATCCGTCAATCACGGCCCGGCCAGTCAGCAACTCCCGTCTAGAGCTACCTAGGTTTGGTAATGCCAGGTCAGTGGCAATCCCTTTGGCGGATAGCCTTGCGGATGATTTGGCCCAGGATCTAGATGCAAATTCTGGGGATGAATTGGCGTTAGATCCAGCCGTCTTCTTGGGTGAAACCCTAGATGCTGAGGTCGTGAATTCAGCAGAAGTTTGGGATATCTCGTCCCCTGCTGATTTGGGGGAGGATAATCCGTTTGTTTTACCTCAGGATGGCAGTTTGGGCGATCTTGCTCCCCTCTCGGGTCCTAACCAGGATGAAGCAAGCGGTCTCGGCTTCCTGGCGGAGGAACTGGGTCAGACCTCGGCCTTGGAGTCTGGGCTCGCGGATGGAACAGAGCCAACTGATATGCCGTGGGAGCCAACCAGTTTGCCAACAACTGGAGATTTAAATGACTCCGCTGGTTTAGCCCTGGCCAGTGAGCCAGCGATGGAGCTAGCCGATGGGGGAGCGCCGCTGGTGAGTCAGCCAGGGTTAGCTCATGAAGTGGTAGTGGATGACGAAGAAACCATTGCCCCGGTCAAGTTGGCTTGGATGCAGCCTAATCCCAGCGAAGGGGGCATTGATGAGGATATTTCTGTACCTGTGCCGGAGCTAACGGTGCCGGATATTGAGCTGGTGAAGGGTGAGACTGTGCGTATTCAGGTGCGAGTTGCCCAAGAGCCTGCCCGGTTTTGTGCGCGGGTGTGGTTACTGGATTGTCAGTCCCGAACCCTGCTGGGCGAACCCCAGTGGGTTACAGCTTTCCTGCCCCTAGGAGAGGACTTGATGGAAGCCAATGTGGATTTGGTCGTTCCTGAGGGGTCGATTGAATTGCAGGTAGAGGCGATCGCCGTAGAGCCCATTACCCAGCGAGAAAGCCGCAAAGTATCCGCCCGTCGTAAAGTCAGCCTCGGGAGCGACAGCAAAGATCTGGAGAACTGGTAAATTTTGCGACCGACTGAGGGCTGAAGTTTAGGTTCCCGAAGGAAAACTTTTTCAAAGAAACGCAAAGGTCCCAAGGAATCTCCGGCCTAGCTAAGGAGAGTGGAGCATACTAACCGCGAAGGTCCATTCTGGCTGAATTTTGTCAAGCCTAACCTTTGTTGCGGTCACTCAGGTCTGCCCTGCAAGGACGCATCATTCCCATGTCTAATTTGCCCCGCTATTCGCAGCCTCGCGAACAGCAATTTGAATCCTCTAGCGGTCTACCAGTTTGGCGTAATTTGGGTGATGCCACTCCCCAAACCATTGCGTTCATTGATACGGGTCTTCAGGACTATTGGAAGCTCAGCGATAGTCTAATTCCCACGACCGAGACCGTCATTCTCCATGCCCATCAGGATGGTGTTGAGCAGATTACCTCGCTGCTGCTGCCCAATTCCTACATCGACAGCGTTCATATCTTTGCACCGGGAGCTCCTGGTGGCCTTAAATTGGGGAATACCTTCCTCAGCATGAAAACGCTAGAACGCTACCGAGAGGATTTGGAGTCCTGGTTTGCGCTGACGCAATTGTGCGATCGCTCCCCTAGCTTGGCCATTTATGGTTGTGACGTTGCCGCTGGCGAAGTGGGCAGCGGCTTCATACGTCAGCTCCATGAGTTGACAGGCGCAAGTATTGCCGCTTCTTTTTCCCCAGTGGGCCATCCTACTCTGGGCGCAAATTGGAATCTGGAGCGACAAATGGGCCAGGAACGTCCACCTTGGGTGTTGGATAGTGAGCGGCTAGCGGCTTATCATGCCACGCTTTAGTCGGTCTTCTGATTGCTGACTGCCATCGTATCTCTAATAAAGAAGGGGGAGTGCAACATTGCACTCCCCCTTCTTTTGCAAACCTAGCTATCTAGGTATCGCCCTTTATGCTTTGTAAGCCTTAGGTCGCGGAACCAACACCAACATAAGCGCCGTAGAAAAAGATACCCAAAACAGTCAGGGCACCCATGCCAGCCACTAGACCAACCAACCAAATGGGGATTCTTCCATCAGACATAATATATGCTCCTAATTTCTTAAATTGTCATGCATCGCACTTTTATATCGATCCAGGCCACAACTGCCAACTAGTTAAAGAAGTAGCTGGAAAAGAGAATGCCGAGAACGAAGATCAGCAACAAACCGAGGTAGAGCGAAGTACGGTTTAGCTCTACTGGCTGCTTGTTGGGATTGTTGTTAGTCTTGGGTGCCATAGTCTCTTGGATGCCTTAGCGCTGGATAAATTGCATAGCGGTAATGGCGCCCACGAAGAAAACGGAGGGTACGCCCAGGGTGTGGATGGCAAGCCAACGCACGGTGAAAATGGGATAAGAAATCGGTTCGTTCGGATTGTTAGCGGTCATTGTCAAATTCCTCTTTCAAGACAGGGCAGTAGCCCTAGATTCACTTGGGTCTTGCGGGGGAACGAAACTGGACCCCCGAGCCTAGGAGGCAATCCTAGCTATCGACCACCAATAAAGTCTTCGATCTGAGTCTTCGCACCTTGACGCTCAGACAAAATCGGAGCTTCAACGCGATTTTGGGTGTAATAGTCGTCCGGACGAGGGGTTCCGAAGGCGTCGTAGCAGAGGCCCGTTGATACAAACAACCAACCTGCAATGAACAGCGCCGGAATGGTGATGCTGTGGATCACCCAATACCGAATACTAGTAATAATGTCGCCGAAAGGGCGCTCACCTGTAGAGCCACCAGACATATCCGCGTCTCCCATGTAAACCAATAGAGCCTTTCTATCCTAGCGTGCTTTTGCCCACGATTCTTAACCCCTATTCATTTCATTTAACATGTCCCGAAATTCAATGATCATCAGCCTTTCATAGGCTAGGCGGGGGCTGGATTTCGCTGATTTGTTCATCCTGCTGCGATCGCTGCTGTGCATTTCTGAGAAACCTCGCCTCTGTCGGAGCTGAGAGGCTATCTCTCCGGATTAAAGCTTGGCTTTCATAGAAAAAAAACGCGCTTCCATGGATTTGGGAGCGCGCTCTCAACGGTCAATTTTGTGAACTAGGCTTTGCCCAAGCCAAGCTGAACCTAGTTCGAACAATAGCCTAAGCAGCCGGAGCAGACATTGTGTCGTACTTCAGCAGGACACCAGAGCCACCCATAACAAAACCGTGGGTTTCATCGGAAAAGACGACGCGATAAAGGTTAGTAGGTAGGTCTTCAACGTCTACATCCTTCATCCAAGTCGCCCCAGCGTCTTCGCTCACGAGCAAGTTACCGCCGCCGCCAGAAACCCAAACTTCATCGGGAGTGCGGTAGGCGAGGTCCAAGAGACCCCAGCTTGCCGCGAATTCTGGAGTTGTCATCTCGCCCCAAGCTTCTACATCAAAGGGATCTTCGCCAAACTGGACGCTGCCGCCCTTGGCCAGCAGCCAGAGGCTACCGTCGGGTTGATAGCCCATATTCTGGACGCGACGAGAAGAGGTGCGCTGGTGGGGCTCCCAATCCATCTCGCCGGGCTCCCAGGTGGAGTAGAAGTTACCTTTCGCGGAAACGGAAACGTAGCTACCGTCAGGGGAGCGAGCAATGTTGCGCACTACACCAGCGGCGTCTTGAACGAGGGCTTTCCAGTTGCGGCCACCGTCTTCGGTGCGGTAGATCGCTGCCACGTCGGTCACCATCTCTGCGGTGTCAGCGCCTAGGGCGGTGACGAGCATGGGAGCACCGGGCAGCTTCTCGCTCAGGGGGATGCGATTCCAGGATTGGCCGCCATCTTTGGTGTTGAGCATGATAGGAGGCTCACCCACGACCCAACCTTCGTCACCTTCAAAGTCAATCGAAGAGAAGCGGTAATTCTCGCTGTCCAGAGCGAGTTCGCGCTGTTCCCAGTTATTGCCGCCATCAACGGTCTCAAGCAATGTTGCTCGGGTGCCGATCAGCCAGCCGTGGTTAGGGTCGCTGCCGGTAAATGCCAAGTCGAGGACTTCTTCATCCGTGGGCAAGTCGATTTGTGCCCAAGGGTTGTAAGGCAGGGTCGCTAGGAAAGCATTGGAGCAGCTGGTGCAGAAGATTGCCACGGCTGCCAGGGGCAGTAAGCGACGCAGTGCTTTGGCTGCGAAGCGCATTGGATTGGAGTTGAAGCTCACCATAGACCGTTAAGTAAAGAGCATTTCTGAGAACGTTAAGCTGGCAAAAATAAGCTGAGGAAGCTTTGTTGTTTGCCTAGCTTCTTGTCAGCGAAGTCAGAGACTATCCCATGCCGTAGAGGCTCAGGAAGATAAAGAAGAAGGCTAAGAGGCTACCAAAGATGAGAATACTCTTCTGGCTAGGCGTTAAGGCATTGACCCCAAAACCATAGTTGAGGTTTTCCTTAAAGCCAGAGGGCGTTCCCTTGGGACCTACGTTGAAAAACTGAGGCTTTGGAGCGCTACAAACGGGGCAACGCCAGTTCACCGGTAGGCTCTCGAAGGAGGTCTCAGGATTGGCCTTGCGGCTATCGCCCTTGAGCGGCTCATAGACATAGCTACAGGACCGACATTCGTAGCAGTCTGTTTCACTGGTGTCCCGGTCCTGGGCCGACTCAATCATGGTCTTTTCGACCCGAGTGGCACCAATCCCGGGTGGGACAAAGATGCCATCTATGTCTTCGTCACCAGCGGTTTGGCTAGATTGCCCCGCAGAGGTCGCGGCAGCGGGGGCCGTGTTATTTGACTCGCTGGAAGCTTCTGCTGGTGCAGAGGACTCGGGAGTCGACTCGGAGGGTAGGGTTGCCATTGCGATCGCGCCAATCCAAAACAGCTTTAATCTTAACAAACTGTAACAGGAATGCCCCGTTTATGAGGTGATTCGCTTTGGCTTCGGAGGGCTTTTCTCGATATTTCTGGAGTTGCTCTATCTCAGGCCCCGAGATCTTTCTAAGGATTTTTCTTGGGTTGGCGTTCCTGCTTCGTGAAGCTTAGTGGCACAATAAAGGCTGGCGTGGCCAATTTTGAGGAGATTGCCTCTCTACTTGGCAAGGCTTGTTGCGAATGACTTCATTGGGAGAGCCCCAGGGTGACCTCAAGATTTGAAGTTAAATTCCCCAGCCCAGCGCAGACACCACCCAAGGAACTAGAAACCACCTGTGTTTGTCCTAAGCGGATACGAATACTTACTCGGCTTCATTTTTGTTGCCAGCCTGGTGCCGGTCCTGGCGCTCACGGCCTCTTGGCTCTTACGTCCGGCCCCCAGTGGTCCGGAACGGCGCACGACCTATGAGTCTGGCATGGAACCCATTGGCGGTGCTTGGATTCAGTTCAACATTCGCTATTACATGTTTGCCCTGGTCTTCGTCATCTTTGACGTGGAGACGGTGTTTCTCTATCCCTGGGCTGTCGCTTTCAACCGCTTGGGTCTATTGGCCTTTGTGGAAGCGCTTATCTTTATTGGAATTTTGGTGGTGGGTCTGGCCTACGCCTGGAGAAAAGGAGCTTTGGAGTGGTCATGAAGCAGATTGTCGATGCAAGTGCAGCCAACTATGACGAGTGGCAGAGCGATCGCTTAATCAACCCTGTGGCCCAGGGCAATGTCACTCAGGAACTGTCTGAGAACATCATCCTCACCTCATTGGATGACCTCTATAACTGGGCCCGTCTTTCCAGCCTTTGGCCCCTGCTCTACGGCACGGCCTGCTGCTTCATTGAATTTGCAGCGCTTTTGGGCTCCCGCTTTGACTTTGACCGCTTTGGCCTCGTGCCTCGCTCCAGCCCGCGCCAGGCTGACCTGCTGATTGTGGCCGGTACGGTGACCATGAAAATGGCTCCCGCTCTGGTTCGCCTCTATGAGCAGATGCCTGAGCCTAAGTACGTCATCGCCATGGGTGCCTGCACCATCACGGGTGGCATGTTCAGCGCTGATTCCCCCACGACGGTTCGTGGTGTGGACAAGTTGATTCCCGTAGATCTCTATATCCCCGGTTGCCCCCCTCGCCCCGAAGCCATCATTGATGCGGTGGTGAAGCTGCGTAAGAAGGTGGCCAATGAGTCTATTCAGGAGCGGGATACGCTGAAGCAGACCAACCGCTACTACAGCACCGCCCACCAGATGAAGCCTGTGCCCGAGATACTCGACGGCAAGTACCTCAGCACTGGCACCCGCGAAGTTCCTCCCAAGGAGCTGACCGAAGCGATTGGTATGAAAGTGCCCCCGGCGCTGAAGGCATCCGAGTCTATGAAGGAGATGGCAGATCGTGGCTGAAGACCCTAAAAAAGGCGCTGAAGCTGCTGAGGCAGCTCCTATTATTGAAGCCGGTAAGACATCCAAATGGCTGTCGAGCAATGGCTTTGACCATGAGATTATTCCCCCAGACCATCTGGGGGTGGAAATCATTGAGGTAGCACCAGAATTTCTGTTGCCCCTTTGCACAGCGCTCTATGCCAATGGCTTTAACTATCTGCAATGCCAGGGTGCCTATGACGAAGGTCCCGGTAAGAAGCTGGTGAGCTTCTATCACCTGACTAAGGTGAAGAGCAATGCTGATAAGCCCGACGAGGTTCGTTTGCGCGTGCGTCTGGATCGCACTGAGCCTAAGATTCCTTCGGTCTATTGGATCTGGAAGGGCGCTGACTGGCAGGAGCGAGAATGTTATGACATGTTCGGTATTGTCTATGAAGGTCATCCCAACCTGAAGCGCATTTTGATGCCTGAGGATTGGGTGGGCTGGCCCTTGCGGAAGGATTATGTTTCGCCGGACTTCTATGAGCTACAAGATGCTTATTAGAGATTAGGTGAGCGTGAATAGATTTGAAGCCTCTGGTTCCTTCGGGAGTTGGGGGCTTTTTGTGTTGGGCGATCGCTTATGCCAAGTTGCAGATATGCATTGAGCTTGTCGTTTTACTGAATCTGAGTGCGACGAAGTTAATCTACTGATACCTCGGTGGCTTTAACAGGCCTTAGATCTGGAAATTTAATCAGACTGTATAAACGAGTTTTGATTTGGTGCCGCGTGGTTTGCAGCAGATGTTTCGCGGGGGGTGAAGCGCTTAGGGCTGTGGGCTCAGGATGGATGGAGCTGAGGTGGGGGCTCGTTATACTGGAGATGCGATCGCTCCAACATTCCAAAAGCTATGGAAACGCTGACGATTGATTTTTCTAAAGCGATTCTGACGGACCAACAGTTTTATTACTTGTGTCGTCAGAATGAGTCGCTGCGATTTGAGATGACAGCCCAGGGGGATTTGATTGTGATGTCACCAGTGGGCGGCGATAGCGGTCGCTATGAGATGTCGATTGGGGCGCGGGTTTGGAATTGGAATGAGGCGACTCAGCTAGGGCAGGTGTTTAGTTCCTCGACGATTTTTCGGTTGCCCAGTGGGGCGAAGCGTTCTCCCGATGTTGCCTGGGTTGAGCAAAGCCGGTGGGATGCGTTGACTCCCGAGGAGCAGGAGCGATTTCCGCCCATTGCACCAGATTTTGTGATTGAGCTGCGGTCTCGAACGGATGATTTGAAGACGCTGCAAGCCAAGATGCAGGAGTATCTCGGTAATGGCGTGAAGCTGGGCTGGTTGATTAATCC
>CALIGI010000103.1 GCA_938021205.1 uncultured Pseudanabaenaceae cyanobacterium | reverse complement strand
GAAGTTGTCGTCCAGGAGAACCATGTCACTGGCTTCTTTGCTAACGTCGGTGCCGGTGATCCCCATGGCAATGCCGATGTCGGCTTGCTTGAGGGCGGGGGCATCGTTAACGCCATCGCCGGTCATGGCCACAGTTTTGCCGTCTTTTTGCAGGGCTTTGACGATGCGCAGCTTGTGCTCCGGGGCGACACGGGCGTAGATGCTGACGTCCTGGACCTTTTGCAGCAGGGTGGCCTCGTCCATGGTGGCGATGTCTTTGCCTTCGAGCACTGGGTCGCCGGGCTTGGCAATGCCTAGGGTTTGGGCGATCGCCTGGGCGGTTAACTGGTGATCCCCGGTAATCATCACCGGACGAATCCCGGCTCGCTGACAGCGCGCTACGGCCTCAGTAACTTCTGGTCTCGCGGCATCCATCAGGCCTACCATGCCCAGCCAGGTTAGGTTTTCCTCCCAGCTCTCATCAATCCCCTGCTGTGGAATTTGTCTGAGGGGGCGATAGGCAAAGCCTAGGACTCTTAAGCCTTGACTGGCCAACTGTTCGCTCTGGCTCTGGATCGCTTGGCGCTGTTCAGACCCCAGGGCTAGCTTCTCAGAACCTGCTTGGACGCTTTGACAGCGAGCTAGGACGAGTTCTGGTGATCCCTTTGTAAACATCAACGAGCATTGGTTTGGAGCTTCCTTCGGTGCCGCCAAGGGTAGTGCCTCCCGCTCACAGTCCTTGAGGCTGCATATTGCGCTCATGCGTTTGCGCTCGGAGGAGAAGGGGATTTCATCAATGCGCTGGAGCCGAGGAGCCCATTTGTCTCGCCAGTAGCCTGCCTTGGCTGCGAGGGGCAGCAGTGCGGCCTCGGTGGGGTCGCCCCAGATCTCCCATTCCTTCGCATCGTTTTGTCGCAGTCCAGCATCGTTGCACAACAAGCCGTTGAGCAGCAGGGTTTGGACTTCAGGGCTGTTGATGGCTTCGGTGGCACCGCCAGTCAGATCTGCTGAAGGGGAGGTGAGTTGGTATTCCCCCTGGGGCTGGTAGCCTTCGCCGGAAATCTTGAGGTCGTGGTGGAGGGTGCGGATCACCTGGGCCACCATTTTGTTTTGGGTCAGGGTGCCGGTTTTATCGGAGCAAATGGTGGTGACGGAGCCCAGGGTCTCCACGGCGGGCAGCTTGCGGATCAGGGCATTGCGCTTGACCATGCGCTGGGTGCCGATCGCCAGGGTTACGGTAATCACCGCAGGTAAGCCTTCGGGCACCACAGCCACGGCCATGCTGAGGGAGACCTCCAGCAGCTCTTCGAACTTGTCTATGCCATAGAAGAGGATGCCAAGTACGACGACGACTCCAACGATCGCCAGGGAGCCATAGACCAAAACCTTTGCTAGGTAGTCCATGCGCTGTTGCAGAGGCGTGGCCTCGTCTTCCACGTTTTGTAACATGCGGGCGATGTGCCCCAGCTCGGTTCCCATGCCGGTGCTGGTGATTAGGACTTTGCCTCGGCCCTGGACGACTTCTGTGCCTTGGTAGACCACGTTGAGGCGATCGCCCAAAGCTGCATCTTCTGACAGCCGTAGATCTGCCTTCTTGATGACAGCCTCAGCCTCGCCAGTCAGCGTGGACTCACGCACCTGGAGATTTGCAGCTTCCAGCAATCGACCATCGGCAGCGACTTGGACCCCAGCCTCCAGCAACATAATGTCGCCGGGCACTAGAGCCTGGGCTTCCACTTCTTGGTTTTGTCCATCGCGCAGGACTCTCACCGTGGGGGAGGAAAGCTGTTTTAGGGCTGCCAAGGCTTCCTCAGCCTGGCTCTCTTGCAGATAGCCCAGGATGCCGTTGAGCAAAACGATGACGCTGATGGCTACTGCGTCCTTAGGGAAATGCCCCCCTCGCAGGTCCATCAGGGCGGAAACGACTGCCACCGCCATCAGCATCAGCAACATGATATTGGTGAACTGGTCGATCCAGATTTGTAGCTTGTGGCGTCCTGCCTGTTCTTCTAGGGCGTTGGGACCGTAGCGACGCTGGGCGGCTTGAACTTCGCTCTGGGTAAGGCCGCTGTCGCTGTTGCTTTGTAATTGCTCTAAGGCTTGCCTCTGGGACAAGCTATGCCAGGCGGTGAGGTTTCGAGGCTGGCTGCTGTCTCCAGTGGCTAGGGCTTGCGCCGTCGCGGATGCTGGAGCCTTGGAGTCTGGTTCAGAGCCAGATCCATTGAGCGATCGCGGGGAAGCCATAGCGCTGTCAAACCTAATCTAAGTGCAGAAGCCTAAATACAAGGCATTGCCTTCCCCCGTCGAACTCTGGCCCAGCTTTAAGTCAAGCTGGGCGACCAGGGGCGGGCTGAATCAATTGCGATGGGACTGTTGCCAAGTCATCCCCAACAGAGCAGTCCATCGCCGTAGCTTCTATGATGGGCTGCGATCCGCTCCCTTGGCGGGAGTATGTAATTTTGTCACCGATGCCTACGGTGCAAAATCCGCCCTAGGATAGGGACACCGTTTTCTCAAATTCCATGGATTTTCTTCGTCAATACATCGCTCCCCTGTTCATCTTTGCGCTCTTTTTTGTGGCGCTGGCAGCAGTGAGTGCTCGCATTTTCTTGCCTTCTGATATGGCTGGACCTGCTGTGATGGATGAGCCCTTGCCTGCTGCGGTGTCCACGACAACGCCCGGTTTACTGCCCCAAGCGCTCTGGTCTGGGTTGAAATAATAGATGACGCTGTCTTGGGAGGTTGTGGGATAACGTTGCCTTAGATTGGGGATCTGACCGGAGTAAAACGAGGCCATGGTTGAGGATTGTCCCCAAAATCTATTGCAGGCACCGCCTGGATATTGCCTGCGTGAGGGCTCCATGCTGGACCGGGCGCTGTTGCTTAAGACCATGCGCCGCACTTACCAGGAGCTTTATCCCCAGCAGAGTTTTGACCATTTGGCCCAAACCATCGATGCCTATTTTTCGAGGCAAACGCCGCTTTGGTGGCTGGAAGCTTTACCCTCTAATGAGCCTAGCTTGGGGGTGACTGGTTTAGAGGCTGAAGCTGTTCTCTGCGGGACGACTCGTCAGGGACTTGTGGGTCGTTCCCGTCCAGCCTATGTAGGCTGTCTCTGGATGGGTACGGCGACGGATCAAGTATCAGGATTGCGCCATGCCCATATTTTTTTGTTGTATGTCCAGCCAGAGCATCGCCGAAAAGGCTTGGGGCGTTCTCTGATGCACCAGGCTGAGGCTTGGGCGGAAGAGCGGGGCGATCGCCAAATTAGCCTCCAAGTGTTTGAACATAATGCCGCTGCCCTTAGTCTTTACCAAGAGCTTGGCTACCATCCCCAATCCATTGCCTTAGTCAAGCCCCTGGGTCCACGAGCAGATTAGCCTTCTTGCAGAGCGTTGATGCCTTTGGCTTTGGCCTGGGCTTTCCGTTCCATAGCCATTCCCTGGGTTGCCGTGGTGAGATAAAGTCAAGCTACTCCAACCAGTCAAGCCCTCTGGGATTAACAGCCGTGGACGACGAAACCACCCTGCTCGATTCGGTGGATGAGCTTAATCGCTCCCTCGAAGA
>CALIGI010000102.1 GCA_938021205.1 uncultured Pseudanabaenaceae cyanobacterium | reverse complement strand
ATCCGGTTCAGGCTATATAGCAGATGGTGCTGGTTAGAAACCGGGTGTTTTGCATTGGGGAGGATCGCCTGCTCAAGGGTGGAAATGAAACACCCGGTTTCTTTGCAAGGGCTATGGCTAGGACTGAGTGTTGCGGTCTTGATTGAGCCAGAGTAGGGCGGCGAGGAGGCTAGTGAAAAACAACAGAAAGGTATCTCGGTCGCGAGAGGGGATTGGCTTACTTCAGTTCTGGGTTATGGGGGTACGCATCCGAAGTAGGGACCATGCGCAAAATTCGTTCTTTTCTTTCTGGGTATTGTTATCACGCGACCGTTCGGTGTAACAATCGAGATTTTTTATTGACCCGTTACCATTGCCGGGAGGTGTTGCTATTTGGGATTGAACAATGCAAGGCAAAGTATGATTTCAAGCTCTATGGCATCTGCATTATGAGCAATCATGTGCATTATCTACTCAAACCAGAGGTGCCGAAGGAGATGCCGAAGATTATGCATTTTCTCAATTGGTATAGTGCGATGTGTCTGAGAGGTTGTTTGAAAAAAGCACTGGGCAGTAACCAATGACGTTATGGTGCCTAACAAATAACAGAATCTCAGCAAAATTTGCTGAATTCGAGTCTCAAATCTGATGCTTGGCCGAATTTTCAAACAACCTCTTAACCGGATGTTGAACCGGACGGGACACTTCTGGGAGAAGCGTTACCATGCGGCGGGATTCCCGGAGGATGACCATCGGCGGGCGCTGAATACGTTGCGCTATATCCATGCCAACCCCAAGGCGGCGGGAATGCAGCGGGGCTTTTTCTATGATTTCAGCAATTATGGCAGCTATGAGCGGTTGACCCAGGATGGCTTGACGGAGTGGCATCCGGCATTTTTGGCATTGGGGTCAACGTTAGAATTCTGTGCAGCGGCCTATCGAAGATTTTGTGAGCGTTATAAGCCCAGGGCCAAGCCGGAACGGAAGAGTCAGTGGGGGAGTCAATTGCTGGCGAAGATCGTGGCAGCAAGACGGGCGAGGCGACGAAAGTACAAAATTAGCCCTGGGCAAAAATCACTCTGGGAAGACTGGGATGAGCCGTTTGAAGAAATAAAGATTGTTGCTGAGAAATTTAAGGCAGCGAATCAATTTCCTCCCTGTCCGAAATAAGAAATCGACCTAATTTCTATTATTTGAAGGAGATAAAAAAGACGATTGGTGCCAGGTAAGGAAATGCTAGAAGACTGATTATGCCGTAGGAATTTGCGCTTTATAAAAGCTTAAAAAATCGCTAGGACTGAGCCGTGCTACAGTTCACAAGTCGCTGCGCGAGAAAAGAGAACCAGACTTCTACATCGAGGAACCACTTCCCCCTCCAACACAACTTCATAATTCCTAACCCTTAATAGGTAAGGTAATTCTCCAAACGGAGAAAGAGAAGGGTTCTTTTGGAGGTCGGAGTAGTCCAAGTATCTCTCTGCCTTCTGATCTTGCCACCCTACTTTAACGCAAAAACGATCCCAGTCTTTGCCTGAAGATTTTGGACTCCCACAGTCTTGCCAAATCTTTTTTTGGACAGAAAACCCAAAGTGACCCTCACTGGCCTCAACCCAGAGCTGATCCAGCTTGCGTAAATCTTCACAGGGAAAATTTTCCAGGTCATCCTGCGTTAAATATCCCCGCTCTGTCTGCTCCGTAACTTCCAGCATTACCTTCCAGGTTTCCTGATCAGCTTCTTCCCATTTCCTGTCTTTCAGCAATTGGGTCAGCGTCGCATAACGATTAGTGTCAACCGCCTGATTCAAAGCCGCCAGCTCTTGGCTGACACCCGGCTCAATCCGCTTCGCTTCCTTCAAGCATTCCGAAGCCAGGGCCGTATTCTTCTGTTCCAGAATCCGCTTGATTAAACTGCTTGGATTTCTGACCAACCCCGCATAGTAAAGAATCACTGCCTTCCAACGGTCCTCACTCAGCTTGTCGTAGAGCAAAGATTCCTGCTTTAACCGCACAATCTCCGCTGCGGCCAAATACTCCTGAAAACTTAAATGGGCGAAGTCATACTCCTCATTCTGATCCACCAACGTCTCACAGATATTCACCACATCATCCACAAACCGAATCGCTGCGATCTCCGTTTCTCCCTCTGCCTTCAGATATCCATCCACCAACGACACCAAATCTTCTTGACTGATGCGCTCAATCCCCCGCTGCATCATCTCCAGCGCCAGCTTTTGCAAAATACCCAGCGTATCCAGCCCCGGCAATACCGTTTCCACATCCCGTGCTTCGGGTCGATCCACCACCTGGAGCTGAAAAATCTCCTGATATAGATCCGCCCGCATGGCCGGTAGCTTGCCCCAGGGCCGCCGCCGATGGAACGTCACAATCATATTTAGCAACAGCGGATTGGTGGCCAGCGCTTGCAACTCCGGACGCTCACGGATTTGATCCATCAGCTTGCCCGACTCTCGTCCTGCCTCCCGCTTGGTTGCCTCTGTCTCCCGCCGTTCGCCAGCCGCCAGCCTTTCTTGACAGCGATACCATTGCTCGACAAAAATTTGCTGCTTGTCCGTACTGAACTTGCGCACCCAAATCGGCATCGTCACATCCAACTGTGACGCCAAGGGCTGATTCTTATATGCCTTGGGTCGGGACGTGATGATAAAAACAGACTTGCTGTAGCGCTTCATCTGCTGGTTC
>CALIGI010000101.1 GCA_938021205.1 uncultured Pseudanabaenaceae cyanobacterium | reverse complement strand
CATGGCTGACATTGATGAGCTCGCCCAGGACATTACCGATAGCTGCATTGCTCTACGAGTTCGACAACTCAACCGAGTCATAACCAGCATTTACGAGGAAGAACTTCGTACCCATAGCCTCACCATTGCCCAGCTCAATATCTTGGCTCTGGTGGCGCAGTACGAGATTATTACGCCCCAAACCATTGGGGTCGAACTTCGCATTGAGAAGTCAACCCTTAGCCGAGGTCTGGACCGTATGGTTCGCAACAGTTGGCTGGACGGTTCTTACAGTGAGGGGGGACGTCTGCAATCAGTCAAGATCTCTAAGTCTGGCGAAAAGTTGCTGAAAAAAGCCTCTGTGGGCTGGGCAAGTGCCCAAGAGCAAGTTGAGGAAGCCCTCGGCAAGCGCAATATGAAGAATCTCTTCACTGCGGTTACAAAAGTGGTGGGTGAGCCTGAATAGTAGAGAGCATTCTCCCCCCAGCGACCCCAGTAATGAATATCACTGAGGTCGCTGTACAAAGCTCGACTACTTTTGCTCCTTACTTTCTCTTCCTGTGAAGTCAAATTCAATCAAAATTCCCCGACGTTGGAAAGTTCTCCGCCGTGGGGGAATTTTGTTGGTCTGTTTCTTCGGGATCTTGGCATTGCTCGATCACTGGTTGCCCTACGCACTCCTTAGTCATCACAACCGCAGTGTTGACCTACAGCTTCGCCCCAGGGGCGAGCAAATTAAGATTACGGCAGCTGATGGCACGGTAACCCAAGGCTGGCTGCTCCCTGCCCCTACGACCCCTTTGGAGGTGCTGCCCCGAGGCAATGCCCGCGAAGGTGATGATGTAACCCAAGCTGCAATTAAGGCAGCCCTCGCCACGGCCCCGCCTCCCACAACCCTGATCCTGCTCCATGGCCTGGGCGCTAATCGTCAGGACTATCTGGACTTTGCCCTAGCGCTCCAGGAGGGGGCTGTCGCCCAGGGCATTCCCCTGAGCATTGCGGCAATGGATCTTCGTGGCCATGGTGAAAGCCAGGGGACTTATTTCACCTACGGTTATCACGAAGCTCAGGACATAACTGCCCTGATTGACGAGTTGGAGGTGCAACATAGGCGTTCCCTTCCGGTAGGAATGCCTTCCCAATACGCCATCTTGGGAATTTCCGTTGGAGGGGCGGTGGCTACAATAGCGACTGCCCAGGACGATCGCATTGCGGCTCTCATCACGATTGGTACCTTTGCAGACCTCGCTGCCACTGCCGAGACCCAGACGGAGCTATTGCCTGACTTTTGGCGCGATCGCGTCCTGCGACGAGCAGAGGCGATCGCTCAATTTGACATCGCCAAGGCTGCGCCAACCCACAGCATGGCCCAAGTCCAAGTTCCAGTCTTGATTGCCCATGGTGAAATTGATGGCTATATCCCCTTCACCAATGCCGAGCAGCTCTACGCTGTGGCCAAAGAGCCCAAGTGGCTTTACTCCATCCTTGATGCTGACCATGCCGATATGATTTCCACTGGTGGGGAGACACTACAACGGGAGATCCTTCAGTTCTTGCAAGGAGCGATCGCTCCGCAGGCTTCCGCAGGAATCGCACCTTAGAGATTACGAACTACGCCAAGCTGGATCACTGTATGAAAGCAGTTTGGTAGCCTTAAGCCAGGCCCTTGACCTGGGTCTAAGTCTACTGACCATTTCTGTAACGCCATGACCACCGCCTCTTTCCCTAAAAAACTGATGCTGCTCGGCTCTGGAGAGCTGGGCAAAGAAGTGGTCATTGCCGCCCAGCGTCTGGGGCAGACAGTGATTGCGGTGGATCGCTATGCCAATGCCCCAGCCATGCAGGTCGCCGATGCCTGGGAAGTCGTTTCCATGTTGGATGGGGAGGCCCTGGAGCGCATCGTCGCCAAGCACCAGCCGGATTTCATCGTGCCGGAGGTGGAAGCCATTCGCACGGAGAAGCTCCAAGAATTTGAAAACCAGGGGATCACGGTGATTCCCACGGCTAAGGCGACGGACTTCACGATGAACCGCGATCGCATCCGTGACCTCGCCGCGAACGAGCTGGGCCTGCGCACGGCCAAATATGCCTACGCTTCCACCCTGGAGGAATACAAAGCGGCCAGTGACGAGATTGGCTTCCCTAATGTGGTTAAGCCGGTGATGTCTTCTTCAGGCAAGGGCCAGTCGATTGTTAAAAGTGCAGACAACGTGGCAGCAGCCTGGGAATATGCGATCGCAGGTTCCCGTGGCGACACCCAGCGGGTGATTGTGGAGGAATTCATCGACTTTGAGCTGGAGATTACGCTAATGACGATTCGCCAGTGGGAGGGGCCAACGCTGTTTTGTCCGGCGATCGGTCATCGTCAGGAACGGGGCGACTACCAGGAATCCTGGCAACCCTGTGACCTAAGCACCGAGCAGGAAAAACAGGCCCAGGACATCGCCCGTACTGTGACCGATGCTTTGGGGGGAGCGGGCATCTTTGGGGTGGAGTTTTTCATTACCCAGGACGAGGTCATTTTCTCCGAACTCTCCCCTCGCCCCCATGACACCGGCATGGTGACGATGATTTCCCAGAATCTGAGCGAATTTGAATTGCACTTGCGGGCCATCTTAGGATTGCCCATTCCCACGATTGATCAGCTTGGTCCCTCTGCCAGTAGCGTGATTCTCTCACCAGAGCAGATGGAGGTTGTGGGCTTTGAAGGAGTTGCTGACGCATTAGCAGAGCCGGGCGTAGACTTGCGCCTCTTTGGTAAGCCCGATGCTCGTCCCTACCGTCGTATGGGGGTGGCCTTGGCGCGAAGCACCAGCGAAGCCACAGCTCGGCAAAAGGCGAATGCAGCAGCAGCGAAAGTCTCGGTTATCAAGTTGGAATAATCGAACTGCGTTGAGATTAGCGCTCGCTCCTCTTCCTCCTCCATCAGCTTTAAGCTCACAGCGACCCGATTCCCGGTACCGTTTGAGCAAACGGTGAACCATACTAGGGCTGAGGCTATTGCTAGAGAAGAATCTCCCAGCTCATCAAGAGGCAAACCCACCCCACCTAGCCTCCCCTCAAAACAGGGGAAGAACAGATTTGAGAGGTGCGCCAAGTCCCTCTGCATCAAACAGGCCAATGGCTCCTCCCCTTTTCCAAGGGGAGGTTGGGAGAGGTGAATTTCGATTCCGGGCTAAGGAAAGCTCCAACCATCATTGGGATTCTCTTTCACAGCAACCGCCTAAATCCACCGAGTAGGCTTTTATTCGCCATCTTTGACTTTGAGGTAATAAATTAATAGTCGTCTAGAGTGCTTGAACATTTATACACCTTTGGAATAACGCTTTGAATCAGCCCTGGATCTACATCTGCCGATTAGTCCAGAAAGAGTTGTGAAGCCAACGCTGCTCCATCTGATAAAAAATACGATGATGCTGAAGGTAAGCTTGTCTAATATTTTCTAACTGGGCTTCATAAGTGCTAACCAGCTCATCATTTCCACTCAGAGCAGCATGCACAGTTTGGCCTGCTCTCATTCCTGTATATAAAGCATTTAGCATGCCTTGCGAAGATAATGGATCAAAAGACAGCGCTGCATCACCCACTGCTAGCCAATTTTGTCCTGAAAAACAATCTAAACGTCCTCCACAGGCTTCTGTGCCATAGGGTTTATCCTTAAAAACTGCCCCAGATAGCACATGACTTACATGCACGGTACGAGAGAGCATCATCAACCAAGTCTCTGGCTGATTCAGAATTGAAATAGCATGTTTTCTATCAACATGGAGTACAACAACACGGAGATTGTTCGGGAGCCGAGCAGTGTACCACCAACCTTCAGGAGTCGATTCGACTAAAGCTCGGCTGTCTAGGTCGTTGTCTGCTGGTATAGCCCATCCACATAAAGCCACCAGAGAATCATCACGCTGTCGATTAATCCCTAAATTATGCGCCAGAGCAGAACGACGACCTGTGGCATCCACAAGCCAATGGGTGGAATGGGTTTTACCATTGCTTAGTTTGACATACCAACTCTTGTGTTGCCTGGTTAGCGATCGCACCTGTGCAGCCTGCATGACAGCCCCTGCTTTTTGAGCATTCTGCCGTAGATCTAAGTCAAACTTAGCGCGATCTAGATGCCAGCCTATACCATGGGGATCACGAATAAAGTCCGTCGCGATGAGTTGCTCAGTCCCCCAAGCAGACACATTGCCATAACTAGGCAAATGCGGTTCCTTCTCCACAAGGGACAACAACCCGAGATCTTGCAATAATGGACGCGCAGCACCAGGTAAAGATTCACCAATCTTTGGCTTAGTAGACAAAACATCGTCCACCAGCATTACCCGACGACCAGCATGGGCGAGGACGAGCGCTGCCACAGAACCAGCAGGCCCCGCCCCCGCCACAACCACATCCCAGGTCATATCAGCATTTGCCTAAGCTTCTCAACTTAAAAAACAGCTCAGCTCCCACGATTAGGAGCCAATCCATGAGGGAATCGATTCACCTTCTCGATCCGGGTCAAATCACTTGGCTCTTGATCTATTAGCTCCTCATCGGAGAGATCTACAGCTTTCACAGTCAGGCGCTGTACCACTTGACTAATATTTAGATCTTGATCCGATTCTTCCATCGCTTCAATATTGACCGCTTTCCAAGATTTTAGCTCCACTTGATCAGACACTTGCATTACATTCGGAAAGCTTGGATCGTCCGGCAAACCAGGCTTCACTTCAACGACTCCTAGCTGATCAAAGTGATGAATCATGTGATTTATTTGATGGGTATAGCTTTTATCAAGGCCCAATGGCTCTAGCCAGTTGGCTCGGTTTGAGAAAGCTTGAAGCCGCTCACTCAACGGCAACTCCTGGTTCATCACAATCTCATACGCTTTCTGACTCATCACTTGGTTTGGTACTCGTGCAGGCCAGAATGTAGGGAGATACGGATCATAGGCTTTATCATAACCTGAGCGACAAGATGCAGTATCAGTCTGCCAAGGCACTGCCATCCAACGTGTGATTGAACCGGGGCTTTGCCCACCATTAATCGGCCCATCTGGTAATGTCCAGACATCACTCGTGAGTTGAGCACCATAGGCCACTTCTGGATTGTTATGCTTGCGATGCTTGAGGCGAAAAGCACTCATATACAGACCTGCCTGCCGCATGGGCCAAGTCATTTCGCATCCTGGATGAAAGGCATCCGCTAAACAGAAGTCCATGGCTGCTTTCGTCAACATATCAGGCTGTTGAGCGATCGGGAAATCCTCGATTTTTCTCTCAGGCTCATAATCCGGATCATAATCAGCATCAAAATTACCAATAACCCATTGCTCCAGTGCCCAAAGTTGCATCTGTGAAAGTTCAGCATGCTGACGAGGGGTTTTAGCCGCTGGAATACTCATAGCATCGCCATAAACCCAGGGCCATGGAGCGGGTGACCAGGCATCCACTGTAAAATGTCGAAAATGATTGTTCAAGACACGACGCAGTTCCAAATTGGCGGGTGACGGATCATTTAATCGCTCTAACCATTCCTGCGTTGAGAAGTCGAAGGGGCTATTAAAACCATGTCCGCCATAGAAGCCTTGATTCACCCACTGTAATTGAGTCATTCGCTCAAAAATGGGACGGATAGTCTTCTGAAATGAAGGACGTTTCGGTTGTTCGAGCTTGCCATCCTGCACAGCCACGTCATACATCAAATCCCACATGGTTCGCACTGACTTCTGTTGTGGCCCATAGTTGGGAGGGGCACATACAACCCATGCAGGGGAAACTTTAAGTTCAACTCCCTCATAGACTACTTTGGCGATAACTGGCCCATCAGAGACATCATCATGCCAACCCGTATTATTTGCGAAGGTTACTGCTTTACCGCCATGAGCAGAAGCTGCATGGCCATGACCTCCAAGTACAATCAGGCGACCTGCTTCATCGGTTTGTAACTCCCCTAAATACACTTTTTTCCCCATGAACTCGCCATCGTCAAAAGCATATTGTTTTCCAGATTTATGCTTACCTGAGATATGCCGAGGATTTGGTTCAATGGTTAAATCCGAACGTTCTGAGACTGTCGAGTTTCGTAATAATGAAGGTGGAGCATCAGCTGCTTCTGGAACATCAAGGGCAAGCTGAAACTGATACCAAGATGCTTTTTGATTAGCCAGCGTAATTTTCCAAGTAATCTCTGCATCATCAGCAGTCAGCTCTTTAACCGGTTGGCCTAACCCATTTAAACCATAGATTCGAAAGCGCGCGGCTTCTCGTTTCAGCCGACCCTGAGAGTCTCGGTATGAGCCAGGAGCAAGAGGTTGCGGATCCGGTACTTCGGGACCGATATAAAACTCATCTGGGCTATTGCCCACTCGACAAACACCAATGGGAGGGTAAATCGCAGCCTTCACAATGCAGTCATTCGACTGAGCTGATATCCCATCTGTGCTGCACATTGGGGCTTGGGGTTCATTTAGGGGAATACCATTTGCCAAACGCCGTTGGTCAGCGCTCCCTTGATAAACCCGCTTACGGGCAGCGGCAATACTTCCCTGGGGTTCCTGCTCGGGTGGGGTTCTCCAGATGTTAAAAGCCAAATTCTCTCCATACTCAGCTCGGCCTAGTTGCTCAATGTCTTGTTGGGGCAAGATTAGATCTGCAATATGTACCCATTCACTATCCCAACGTTCAGTTGCTTGATCCAACGACATGGTTTCAGGATCGGTGCGAAATTGCACCTTAAACTGAAATATCGCTTCTCCCTGTCGTAATCGGTTCGCAAGATCTAAGGCCAAATAATTGTTGTCATCAAATGGCTCACCCACCTGTTGGTCTACAGGCTCCAACTTATATTTAACGTAGCGATCATTACCCTCACTATCTTGACCAAAAGCGAAGGGCAAAAGTGCCCAATAGTCTGCGGTCAAACAGCTTGCCTCCGGTTTCATCATCTCATTTAAAATCTGAGCCGTTTTGGGATGGCATTTTAGATAAGCTGGATAATTCCCATCCACGACACCAGCAGTGGTGAATTCACAAAATTCTGTTGCATTGTCAACGAAGAAAACATCATGATTCTGAAAAATAAAATCGGCTGTATTGCTCTCGTCAATAAGCTTAGGGCCTGGAATATCAAACAACTTAAAACTAATACCCAGTGTGGATTGTAGATCCGGAGATGTTGGTTGAGTATCGCTAGAAAATCTGGCCCATAAAGGTAAAGTGCCATGGGAGAATGTCCCAATTTTCATATCTTCTGGCAGATTTTCTAATGGTTTCAAGACACCATAGACCACACCATGCTGCTTCAGAAAGACGGTTCGGCGAGCTGGGCGTTGGCCGCGCTCGATCCGCTGTCGCTGGATAAGATCAACAAACATTTCCTCCAGTCGCTCAGTTGCATTTTCTGTGCAATCCCAACAAGAGGCATTATTTGCAGTCTTATAATGCTTGTCTGACATCGAAAAATTCTTATCGTTAGCCATGGTTTGATTTCCCTAATAAAGTGATTGAATTTGTTAGGTATCTGTGTTTGCCGAGATTACTCAATAATTGGATTTTAAAATACTGCAGCGGCTCAATTAAATGAGGCCATAGAAACAAAAAACCTCGATGCGTATAACAATTTGCGTATGAAATGATAATACTGACCTACAGCGATCAAATCAAAGCCTAAGGCGAGCTCCAGAAAAGAATCCCCATCTCATCAAGCAGTAAGCCCACCCCATCTAGCCTCTCCTCAAAACAGGGGAGGAACAGATTAGAGGGCTATGCCAAGTCTCTTTGATTCAGACAGGCCAATGGCTCCTCCTCTTTTTCAAGAGGAGATTGGAATGGGGTATATTTTGATTCTGAGTAAGCATTAGTCAACACCCTCATTAGTATTCTCTTTCGTAGAAATTGCCTAAAGAGTTGAGTTAGTGAGCACTAACTCAACTCAGTATTGAAAGGCTTATGCAATACTATTTTTTGGCTTTGAGAATATCGTCAAAAATGTGGCTCAACTGGCTAGTTGCAGTATGGTTTCGAGTGTACTTGTGACAAGTAAAACAGTTTAGTGCATTGTTTTTACTAGATTTAATTTTGGACTTTTTAAGAGTTAAATCACCTTGATATGTTGTTTCCATCGTTGCATTTTCTAGTTGCAATGAACCGCGTTGGCTGGCCATACTAGCATCTTCAGAGTTTTCGTTAAGCCAAAGCCCACCAATATTGAAATAGTTTGCCATTACAGCCATTGGGTCGCTGGCCGGAAGCTGGGTCAAAATTCCATTATCACCCACTATTTGATCGTTCAATGCATTAACATCAGAGATATTTTCCTCTCCTTTGCTATCGCCTGGGGCTGTCCCTTGGGGGAAGACACGGCAAATCTCACTGGGAGTTTCAGCCGTTAGTTTTTTTGCCTTCTGCGCCTTATTGTATTTACAGGACTTAAAACAATCAGCACTAGGGCTAGCTAGACATTGGCTGCAAGGTTCTGATAGAAACGACCAACTATCCTCAGGTTCTACAGATGCAGAAGGATTTAGGCAATTGGGAGCGTTACTTTTATGTTCATAGCTAGTCCAAATTAGTTCAGGATGCTTTGACGTACCGCGAGCCAAATGATACCCAACCAACCCTAATGTCTCTTTAACGGGAGCACCTGACTCAGGAATAACATCTGCATTAATCCAAATATAATTGGCCTTCTCATCCTCTCTGATTGTCTTCCAAGCTGTCTTAATCTCGGTGGTGTCGACAGGCAAATTGCCTTCTTTCGGTGCAGTACACAAATCTCGCCCGAAGGAAATACTATAGAACACAACATCTTTATTTTGGGAATATATTGTTGCTCCTCCTCCTGCTTGACTTATACGCTCAGGCAGAACAAATTCAGATTCATCCTTCGGATCTTTAACCATTCTGAGGAAGAAGACTGGCTCAGTTGCCTTGCTACTGCAAGAGTCTTCTCCCTCAACTTGCAAAATGGGATAATCTTGCGTGTTTTGAAAATTACGCAAACTAGCATCGCTGGCAGAAGGCGACATCAAATATAGAAACCACTGCCAGGAAAACTGATAGAACTGGCAAAAGTTCTCTCCATCACCAGGGATTTCATTGGGTGGGTTGGGCTGAGTCACCCAGTCAGAGCTGGCCATACATGTTGCTAAAGATGATTGAGTTAGGGGGGCAGCTTGATCGGGAGTGTAAGAGAACTCATTACCGCTAACACTTGACAGAGCTTGGGAGGGCGCAGCATTACCCAAGCTTAACAATAGCGAGAGAGCAATACAGACAATACCTTTTAGGATAGATTTGATTCTCTGTGGAAAATTCACGCCAATCTCCAATTAGATCGATCTACTTGAAACCCTGAGAGCTCATTACTACTCTGTAAAGATAAGTTGTCACTCTCTAGAGCACTGATTCTGTTGTCCTAGATTCTTGCGAGCTTTTAGTCTTTGAAGATTTTTTAAGAAGCAATAAGCCTCCATTTTCTTAGACTGGACTAACAGTAGTCCAGTGATCTTCTGATGATAGGAATCTGACTACTGATTAGGCTAGATCGCGTCAGTCTATCCGGCCCAAAAGGTATGGATAGGAGGCCCGATCTCGCTCTATTCACCCGTATCTAGAAGCTGACTGGTGCCATTTCGTACAACAGTCTAAATATAGATTGCTATACCAAACTCCGTCTTGCTATCTTCCCAAATCGTTACTTTAGGCCGACTAAAAACCTATGCATCCGATCTAAAATTCGTGCGGTATCACAACTAAAAATTAGAATGGTAACTGGGAGGGATATGTCACGTTCTGAGGAGATAATGAAGGTCTGCTGCTTTAGTCGGGACTTGACGCTAATGCATTCAAAGGAGTGACGTGCCCTGATGGGTGAAAGGTTATAAGAGCAGTGAGCCTGGGCTCTTTCACCCATCTCAACCCAAAAATCAAGATTCTGATACCAAATCTGTCATGATAGCGGCACATACTCTCACACTGGGATGCTCTGAATAGACTGGCTAATAGCATGTTAAGCCAAATGGCATTGAGCATGATCTCGAAAGTGGCATGACAGTGCACGAGTTTTCAAGGGTTCTAGCTGCCGAACTCTGCTTACGTCAGTGCCATTCAGGTTAAGCCCTGTATGAGTAAGGTTGCCATGCATCAGCCCCACCCCATAGAAACCCTCGTTACCCTAGAAAATGAGGAAGCTCCCCCAGGTTCGCTTTCCTCAACTAGCCAGCAATCAGGCGCACTATGGCCCTCGAACCCAAAGTCATGAAAGCCGTTGAGGCCCTCAACTACCGTGTCACCGTCGGTGACATCGCGGCCCAGGCTGGGCTGCAAATCCCCATCGCCGAACAAGGCCTCATCGCCCTCGCCAGCGAAGTCGGCGGCAATTTACAAGTCGCTGACAGCGGCGATATTGCCTACAGCTTCCCCAAGAATTTTCGCAGCGTCCTCCTGGGTAAATACTGGAAGCTCCGCCTCAAGGCCTGGCTGGGCAAAGCCTGGAAGATCATCTTCTACATCATTCGTATCTCCTTCGGCGTCGTCCTGTTGTCCTCCATTGGCATCATGGCGATCGCCCTCATCATCCTGGCGATCGCCGCCGCCACAGCCCTCTCCAACAGCGACGACAATAGCAACAACAGCTCCTTTAACCTGGGCGGCCTCTTCTACATCCTCTCCGATCTCCTCAGCAGTGCCCTACGCCTCTTCTTCTATGCCGACTGGCTCGGTTATGGCGGCTATGGCCGGAGAAGCTACGGTGGGGTTAACCGCCCCCGATCGCGCAAAGCAGTTGCCCACAAACCAAAATCCGAACTCAACTTCCTCGAATCTATTTTCTCCTTCCTTTTTGGTGACGGGAACCCGAACGAAGACTTAGAAGACCGACGCTGGCAAGCAGTCGCAGGCGCGATTCGGGAAAACCAAGGCGCGATCGCCGCCGAACAGGTCACCCCCTTCCTCGACAGTCCCCAAGCAGACCCCGACGACGCCATACTCCCTGTTCTCGTTCAATTCCAAGGTCAACCCTTCGTCAGCCCCCAAGGCGAAATCGTCTACCAATTCCCCGAACTCCAAGTCAGCGCAGCGGTGGGCCGAGGCGAGCTATCTGGTAACAGCTTCCTACGCGAAAATCCCTGGCGCTTCAGTAAAGCCACCACGAACCAACTCTGGGCGGCAGGAATGTTAGGAGGCGTTAATGCGGGCCTGGCAGCACTGTTAGGCATACAACTGCCAAGTTTGACAGCTACAGGAATTGGTTTCCTCAGCTTTGTCAGCCAAATTTATCCACTGCTGCTGCTCTATGGCTTGGGTTTTCTCGTGATTCCCTTAATTCGCTGGCAAGTGGTTAAATTACGCGATCGCGCTACCCAGCAACGGAACCAACAACGCCAGGACCTCGCCCGCCAGCTCCAATCCCCGAACCAAGCCCTGCAAAGCAAGCTTAACTATGCCCAGCAATTTGCGTTTCAAAAGCAACTCAAATCAGAAGATGCTGCCTACACAACAGAGCAAGAGTTGCTAGACCAAGAAGTTTCCCAACAAACTAAAGATGAAGAAGAATGGAAACGGCGACTAGAGATTTAGGCGAGGTTTGACAAGCTAATGAGCATTTTGGAGCTAATTCAGCATTATTCAGTCATAGAAAAAAGGCTTAAATCCTTGCTCTTGCGTTCTGGACCTTGAGCGCATCTGAGAGAGCACACGAGAGAATCAGACACAAGGAGTTTTTCTTTTTTCAACAAACCAGCCCTGCTACAAAGGGGGAGCCCATGAGAAGAAAGAGGAGCATTAGATGAAAGCTTACTCGTTAAACTCAGTAGAGCGAAAACCTCATAAAGGCGATGGAAGAACGACTTTACAGAGCTTCGGGAAATGTCACTCAACGGCATGGGCTAAGAACTCCAGCTCAGATCTTGCGCCAATAAAGTAGCTAGGCAGAAATAAACTTAAAACGTTTTGGGACAAATTCTGCCTGTTGTGCGCGATGACTGGGGCGCGATGACTGGGGCGCGATCGCGTTTTCCTCACGCCCCACGACGCCATGATGGCCCTTACGGAGGCGCGGTTCTAAGGTTGCCCCTGAAGCATTAGACTGAGTTCACCCCATAACATGTAGACACAACCAACAGGTCCGTCATGGCTGAATTTAACTGGATCACAGCACTCCTGGGAGGCATCTTGATTGGCCTCAGCGCAACAATGCTCCTGGCATTCAACGGTCGCATTGCCGGAATCAGTGGCATGGTCAATGGTGCCGTTACATTCAAGGCAACGGAGCGGTGGCGCTGGCTCTTCTTGGGTGGCATGGTGACCGGTGGAGCCATCTATGAGTACCTGTTACCCCTACCATCCACGCCCCAATCTGACCTAGCCCCGCTTTGGATGATTGGGGGGGGCTTGCTAGTTGGCTTTGGCACTCGCATGGGCAACGGCTGTACCAGCGGCCATGGCGTCTGTGGATTAGGGCAACTGTCGGGGCGATCGCTGGCAGCGGTCCTGACCTTCCTTTTCACGGCCATGGTCACGGTCTTTATCGTTCGCCATGGCATGGGCTTGTAGGAGATTCACCATGACACAGACAATGAAACAGAACTTTATCGCGATCGCCGCTGGCATTCTTTTCGGCCTTGGCTTAGGGCTTTCGCAGATGGTTGACCGAGGGCGTGTACTGGGCTTTCTGGATATTGCAGGTCTGTGGGACCCAACCCTGCTTTTTGTATTGGGCGGAGCCGTGACCGTCACAGTGGTAGCCTTTCGGTTTGTGCTGCGTTGGCCCCAGCCTTTAGGGGCAGAAAAGTTTTATCTACCGACTCGCAAAGACATTGATAAACCGCTGCTTTTAGGTGCAGTCACCTTTGGCATTGGCTGGGGGATTTCAGGCTATTGTCCCGGTCCGGGCATCACTGCTCTTGTTTTAGGCAGTTGGAATCCTCTCCTGTTCATCCTGGCATTTCTCGCAGGGTCGCTATTGCAGCATCAGTTTTCTCAGAGCAAAAGTAGATAGGAGCGAACAGCGGCGAGGAGAGTCACGATTGGAAGCTCGCATTCAACAGGCTTGAGCTGAAGCTGGCGTTAATTTGGGCTTGCGCTCGTGAGATTCACAAATATTCTAAAAAATTAGAGTAATGCAATTGTTGACTGCAAGAAAAGCATCATGAAAGACTATATACATTCAGAATGTTTTTAACAGACCCTTTTGCAGTATCGAAAGGTATGAAAGATGAAAAGACTTTAGAAAATATTATACAGCCCTTGCGTGGAAAACTCAGCTAAATGTTGAGAATAAGACCCAGTTGTCTTCCATTTCATCACTTCTAACAGCATCAGATTGATCATTCAAATCCAACTGTAGTCACCCAAATCAGAAATAACAAAATGACATATTCCACTGTAATGCATAGAGCAACTGCCCTAGTCATTGCTGTTACTGCAGGATTATTACCCATAAATACAGTTTCAGCAGGTGCCCCTCGGTCTCAACAATATGAAGTTTGGGGTGCAGATCAGTCCAACTCTGTTGCTGATGCTAAATCACGTGGCATCAAGGGGAGTTGGATTTGGGTTTGGAATAGTAAAGATGTAGAGAAGCAAATCAAAACTGGAAAGACTGCTAAACCCATCGGTTGTGATGGCAAAAATCATCCTGGCGATGGTCCTTGTAATGTTTACGATGTGTTTCCATTTAGACTACTTGAGTACGACCAAAATGGTGCCACGGGAGATAGTCTTGGCATGGATTTTGGTCGTTTACATGGGATGCTACCCGATCCACAAAACCGATATATGAACGCTAATTTGTTCTCGCCCGGCGGGGGGTATGTTGGTATTATTGACGGCGAGACCAAAGAAGCCATTGCATTGTTTCGAGTGACTGGTACCAATGCAGGTCGTTCAGTGCATATGTCCTTTTGGAATAATGATGGTAGTGCGCTATTAGTAGCAAACCTCCATGGCAAGGTGCTGGAGCGTATTGACGTCACCCGCGACCTCGATGGAAAAATTATTGCCGCAACCTTTAACCAATCGGCCGCCCTGGGCGTTGGTAAGAATATGACTATTAGCGACCAGGCCAAGGTTTATCTGGGTGCAAATAGTCATGGAAATCCAATGCTAGGAAGCATTTCAGGGAGCTATGACCTGACGAACGGCTTTGGAGACCTGACACCTCAAAATATTTGCAAAGAAAATGGCTGTGATGATGGCCCGAACGGTGAACTGGGGGGTCGTGCAAACAACGTGATTATTTGTCCGATTGTCTCCAGTAGTAATAAGGCATACCTCACTTTTGGCGGAGGTGGTCTATTCGTTGCAGACACAGAAACAACCCCAATGAGTATTGTTGGCGAATACGACAACCAAGTGATTAATGGTGCGGGTTGTGGTGGTGTGCAAGCCGACAATCAAATGTGGTTGAACGCCGGTGTTTCAGCCTCGGGGGCGGGGGCGACTCAATCAACTTTTACCCTATTTACGCTGGATGATGCGCAATTTGGGACAAGCTCAAATGCCCCGAATATACCTGCCCCCACCATGGTTTTCAAGGATTCAACCAATACGGCAACGATTGGGAACCTAGAAGGTGAGCCAAGCAATTCCACTGGGCAACAGCCAGCCAGCACCACTCGTCGTGATTCTCACGGTATGGCACTTGCTTTGTCTGGGTCCCATGTTCATACAGTGGATCGCATTCAAAACAATGTGGAGGTATTCGAGACTTCCACTTTGGACCGCACAAGCTATGACCTGACCTCGTCCGATGGGCAGGGCAATGGAATAGGTGCCTGCGCAACAGCCTCCGTCACGGACGATGAGCAGTTGCCTGGTAATGATCCAGCCCCAGACTTGTTAGAAACCACACCTGATGGCAAGTACCTGGTCGTAGCTCTCCGTGGTCCAGTACCGGTTTCTGTTACCCATGCCGCTCAAGGGAGCTGCCCTGGAGTTGGCATGATCGAGCTTATGGATAACGGTGCCTCGGGTCGCTTGGTCGCTGTCCTACGAACAACGAATACCATTGATAATTCCTCTGTGAGTGCCCCGGGTGGGCATGCTTATGTCGGTATGGAGCATAGTGACGTTCATGGAGCCTCAATCCGAAGAAAGTCGCACCAAAGCAAAGGACAGCGCAGCGCTCAACCACAATCTTCTGCTAGTATCGCTCACCAAGCCTTTCGAGGTGAACTTCCTGGCATCCCTGGTTACCAGCGGTTAAAGCTGGATCTCAACTCCCGTAATATCAGCGTGGACGACATCATTGATGCTGCAGGTGAAGATACCAGCCTTAAGCTAAAGCAACAGGTTTGGAACTCATTACGTACCGTGCTTGGCCTCAACTAATCAGTCCTTCTACTTTCACTCCAAGGGGTTGGTGAATGACCAGCCCCTTGCTTGGACACTGGTTCCACTGAATGGAAGAACAAAAGTGCTGATACGCAAGGGATAGAAGGATTTTCCTCAAAACTGAGCTACCCAGCTTTTGAGACCTAAATGGCTGAATACCCCGATTTTTCGTTTAGGTGCTATGTAAGGAGATTTGTGCTCTAAAAGCCACACCCCTTACTACACAAGGATTCTTTAATCCCACCTGACGGAACCAGTGCCCTGAATTGAGGGATATTCTAAAAGAACGACAAATTCCCCAAAGTTTTAGACTCTGGGGAATTTGTCGTATGACCATCTATGTAAAAAACCTCCCCTATTTCAGCAACGCCAAATCAGTTGTGAAACCTAATCACCACTGCGTAGCTTATCCAACACAGAACGATCTTCTAGGGTTGAGGTATCACCAGAAATCTCCTCCCCAGAGGCAACCTTCCGCAACAACCGACGCATGATCTTGCCCGATCGCGTCTTCGGCAACGCATCCGTAAACTGAATCTCTGAAGGCCGAGCCAAAGCACCGATCTCCTCCACCACGTGAGCCTTAATCGCCTTAACCAAATCCTCAGACTCAGCTTGCCCCCCTTCTAGGGTGACAAAGGCATAGACCTCCTCACCCTTCAGATCATCGGGACGACCCACCACCGCAGCTTCCGCCACAGCTGGGTGAGACACCAGCGCCGACTCAATTTCCATCGTGCCTAGGCGGTGGCCGGAGACGCTAATCACATCATCCACGCGACCCATCACCCAGAAATAGCCATCTTCATCAATGCGAGCACCATCGCCCGCGAAGTAGACATCCTGGCCGGGAATCTGCTCGAAGTAAGTCTTACGGAAGCGCTCGGGGTCACCGTAGACGCCACGAATCATGCTGGGCCAAGGATGGCGAACGATCAGATAGCCACCCTGGTTGTTATCCACCGGTTTGCCATCCTTATCCACCACATCGGCAATGATGCCGGGGAAAGGCCGCGCCGCAGAGCCAGGCTTAGTCGGCACCGCACCGGGCAGGGAGGTGATCATCACACCACCTGTCTCCGTCTGCCACCAGGTATCAACAATGGGGCAACGCTCCCCACCAATCACCCGGTGATACCACATCCAAGCCTCAGGGTTGATCGGCTCACCCACCGTACCCAACAGACGTAGCGATGACAGGTCACGAGCCTTGGGCAAGTCCTCACCCATCTTGATAAAGGCCCTGACCGCCGTCGGAGCCGTGTAGAAGATGGATACTTTGTATTTCTCCACTACATCCCAGAAACAGCCAGGATTAGAAGGCCGGGGAGCCCCTTCATACATCAGCGTACTAGCACCGTTAGAAAGCGGACCATAAACGATGTAGCTGTGGCCCGTAATCCAGCCCACATCCGCTGTACACCAATAGACATCATCTTCCCGCAGGTCGAAGATCCACTTCGTTGTCATGTGGGTGTAGAGGTTATAGCCACCTGTGGTGTGCACAACCCCTTTTGGTTTTCCAGTACTGCCGCTGGTGTAGAGAATGAACAGCACGTCTTCACTGTCCATGGGCTCAGCAGGACAAGTGGGGGGCACCGTTTGGCGCAAATCATGCCACCAGTGGTCGCGGTTCGCTTCCATGGTGATGGCCTGGCGAGTACGTTGTACCACCAACACATTCTCAACGCTGGGGCAGGCACCATTCTCTAGGGCCTTGTCCACCTGGGGCTTAAGTTCAACAATCTTGTCCTTGCGCCAGCCACCGTCAGCGGTGATGACCAGCTTGGCCTTACCGTCGTTGAGGCGATCGCGCAGCGCCTCTGCACTAAAGCCGCCAAAGACCACGCTATGGGGGGCACCGATGCGGGCACAGGCCAACATCGCCACAGCCGCTTCAGGCACCATAGGCATATAAATGCCAACCACATCGCCCTTGCCTACACCCAGCTTCTTCAAGCTATTGGCAAACAGGCAAACCTCTCGATGGAGCTGGGCATAGGTCAACACACGAGCATCGCCAGGCTCACCTTCCCAAATGATCGCGGGCTTATTGCGGCGATCGGTCTCCAGGTGGCGATCCAAGCAGTTGTAGGTAATGTTCAACTTGCCACCACTAAACCACTTGGCATTAGGAGAATCCCATTCCAGGGTCTTATCCCACTTCTTGAACCAATGCAGTTCAGTTTCAGCTAGGTCTGCCCAGAAGCCTTCGGGATCAGCTTTTGCTTGAACATACAGGCGGTTATAGTCATCCTGGCTCTTCACTTGAGCCTGACGTGAAAACTCCTCCGAGGGATAGAACAGGCGGTTCTCAGTCAAGATGGACTCAATCGAGCCTTCCTCACCACTACCACCCCGCCCTGCGAAAGCGACGGTTGCACCAGCTGCTGCGGTGGCTCCGGCTACGAGTCCGGCTGCTCCCACTGCGGGACTCGTCGGAGACTGTCTCAAGCCATCAGCCTCCATATCGCCACTACCAGCAACAGAATCCGCAGCAGCCTTACCAGTCCCTGCTAAACCTGCTGCGGCAGCGGCGGCCCCCCCCGCCAGAGCGGCACCACCAGCTAGCGCAGCACTACCCATCCCAGAAGCAGCACCACCAACGCCAGACGCAGCACTACCCACCTGACCAGTCAGGTTAGCAGCAGTATCAGCCACAGCGCCCGTTGCCCCAGCAGCGGCATCACCTAATCGACCAGCAGCATCGGATGTCACATCCCCCATTTTGCCAGTCACGCCACTTGCAACGTTCTTACCAGCATCGGCAGCGCCTGCAGCAAGGTCACCCACTTTACCAGTCACATTGCCCGCAGCAGTTTTGCCCGCATCAACGGCGCTTTTACCGGCCCCCGCAATGCCAGCGGCAGCGTCACCTGCCTTATCCACTGCTCCAGTAGCAGCTCCCTTCGCACCAGCTGCTGCCGCTCCGGCCAATCCAGCCACACCAGCCGCCGCTCCAGCAATGCCTAAGCCTGCTTTACCCGCAGCGGTACCTGCGGCTTGAGTCCCTGTATCCACGGCACTAGAGATGCCCGAACCGTCCGGTACAACAGCCCCCATGCTTCCTGTAGCATTAATGCTAGAACCTTCCACAAAGGCATCGTCGTCTTCTTCATCCTCATCCTTAGCAGCAGCCAACCACCACAGCAGGCCACCACCGGCTGCCAAAGCAACTAAAGGCAAGAGGCCGCGCAGCGGAAATCCACCCCGCTTACCTTTTGCATCTGCATCACCGGTAGCTGCATCTCCCGCAGCGGCATCGGCATCACCCTGCTCGAAAGTCGTTCCGTCACCCGCTGCGGCTGCATCAGGTGTAGCCGCAGCTTCACCGTCACTCTCAGCAGCAGCCTCGGCAGCAGTAGTCCCATCCGTCTCTGCCTCTGCCGCCGCATCGGCGATATCAGAACTTTCAGCCTCATCAGTCGTAGCTGCGGCATCTTCAGCCCCATCCACATCTGCATTCTCGGTATTCGCTTCAGCCCCATCCGCATCTGTATTCTCGGTATTCGCTTCAGCCGCATCTGTATTCTCGGCTTTCGCTTCAGTATCGTCCGCATCTGCATCATCGGCGGACTCGGCGGACTCGGCTTCGTCAGCCCCATCAGCTCCAGCGGCATCAGGGTCAGCAGCCAATAGGTCTGAAGCACTGAGCTTACTGACCGCCTCATCTCCCGTGGGATCTTGGCCCTCTGCCACAGCCGCTGCTTCTGCCGCCGCCGCTGCTGCTAAGGCAGCTTCTCCAGCCGGGGCAGTCGCAAGACCCAAAAAGGATTGCACTGCTTCGCTAGGCTCACCCTTGTAAACGTAAACCCGAGGTTGGGAGTAGGGATAGGCAGAATTATCAGGCAAAACTTTATGCATCGGAATCACCTTGATTCCTGGCAAATCCTTCACCTGGCTATAGAGGGCATAGCCCACCCCATCGACACCTAGACTTTTCACCACAGTAGCGGTGTTATCTTCTGCCACGACCTCGGCATTAGAACCCGCCGCAAATGCCACACTCTGGAAAACAGGATAGGTGCTCAGAGACTGACGAGTGTCGCTGCTATCAGGACGATCCACAAAGCGAATCGGTCCCGCAGCGCCACCCAGTTCTGACCAATCCGTGATTTCTCCCCGGAATAACTTGGCAAACTGCTCAAAGCCAATATCACCCGCAAAGGCATTCTCTTCGCTGACCACAATGGCAATCTTTGCTCGCTCCAAGACCACGGGAGTCAGGCCCTGTGCTTTTTCAGCATCAGTCAATAATCGACCCGTTGCGGCAATATCCACCGACCCAGACAACAAATTCTCCAGCGCAGACTCTGTCCCACTGGTCGCCAGTTCCACTTCAGTATCGGCAAACTTCTCTTGGTAAGCCTGCTTCAAAGACTGGCTAACCACAGCCATGCTCTCGTCGCCATCAATCTTGACCTTCGTTCCACTGGGAACACTGTCAGGCAAAGAGAATTGAGCAATGGTTTGGGCAACAGCGCTGCGATCGCGGCTGTGATTGTGAGGCGTCACAGCGAGATCAGGCAGCGTAGCTAGAAGAGCGCCTAGCATCAGGGTCGCTAGCGTTTTGCTTTTAATAACCATATTCAATCCTTACAAAACCCCATGGGACAAAAAAGCTGGCCCGAGCAGACAGTCACTGTTTACAAGTGAGTGCCCACTCTCAATCATTCAACAGGCTTAATATCTCAGCTCCCCCTGACAGAGTCAATTAGAGGCGCAATTCTAGAAACAAAGGACAACATAAAGTATCTAAGCAGACGTAAAAGGGGGAAATGAACCGATGTTCATTTCCCCCTTTTTCTTGACTGGAGTAGACCGAGATTTAATCCAAAGGAAGGATATCGGTAATACCATCAAGAGGCTGCTGTCAGCCCAAAATCGACCGAGAAGCAACATACAATCGCTGGCTCATCAGAAATGGGCTAGACATCGTTGCTCCAATCATCAACTTTGTTCTTCGCACCTTCAACGGCATCGCCAGCAGCATTTTTGAGATCGGCAGCGCCGCCTTGAACACCGTCGGCAGCATTCGCCACACCGTCTTTGAGGCCGCTAGTCACATTACCAGCGCCATCAGAGAGCTTATTTGCCACCCCCCCAACGGTGCCACTCACGCCATCCACAGCACCGGTCGCCATATCACCAGCACCTTTGAGACCCGCGCCAGCAGCATCAGTTGCGGTAGTCGCTGCATCCTTCGCCTTACCAAATAGGCCGGAGAAGAAGCCACTTCCCTTCTTAGCGGCACCATCCATTGCACCACCGGCAGCAGCAGCGGCACCTCCGGCAGCGGCAGCAGCGCCCCCGGCTAAGCCAGTAGCAGTACCAGAAATATTGCTACCCAGGCCTTTTGCACCATCTACGGCACCGGAAACACCCCCCTGAAGCTCATTGCCCAGGCCAGTGACCCCTCCCTTGATGCCGTCACCAATACCAGTTACGCCACCCTTGAGACCATCCACGCTACCTCTGACACCGTCGCCGAGACCCGAGACACCGCCCTTAATCCCGTCACCAACACCGGAGACGCCACCTTTCAAACCATCAACACCACCTTTGATGCCGTCGCCAAGGTCAGAAACGCCGCCTTTAATGCCATCACCCACACCGGAGATACCCCCCTTGATGCCACTACCAACATCGGAGACACCACCTTTCAAGCCATCAACACCACCTTTGATGCCGTCACCAATGCCAGAGACGCCGCCCTTAATGCCGTTGCCAACACCGGAGACACCGCCTTTAACACCATCAATAGCACCGCCTACGCCATCTTTGGCTTTACCCAAGGTAGCGCCTGCAGCACCCAAGCCTGCGGCACCGAGGCCAACAGCCCCTGCGCCTAGCTCTCCTGCTTTGCCGCGCAGACCAGAGCCCACACCGACGAGCTCGCGAGAATCATCGTTGCGTTCAACGACATCGTCTTCGTCATCTTTGCCTGCGGCCAACCACCAGAGCAGACCACCGCCAGCCGCGATCGCCGCCAAAGGCAATACGCCCCACAGCGGAGACAACCCGCGACCCTTCAGCACACCTGCACCGGGAAGATTTGCCACGGCATCTCCCGCTGCACCGGCCACATTACCCACGGCATCTCCCGCCGCACCCACAGCATCGCCTGCTGCACCCGCGACATTGCCAGCCGCATCACCGGCTGCGCCAGCCACATTTCCAACCGCATCACCGGCTGCACCAGCCACATTTCCAGCCGCATCACCGGCTGCACCAGCCACATTGCCAACCGCATCACCGGCTGCACCCACAGCATCTCCCGCTGCACCTGCGACGTTTCCAGCCACATCACCGGCTGCTCCCGCGACATTACCGGCGGCATCACCCACCGCACCCGCAGCATCACCAGCGGTATCGAGGGCTTTATTAGCCGCATCACCAGCCACATTCGCGGCATCGCCTGCCACTGCTACTGCACCATCAACGACATCACCAGCAGCATTATTTACAGCCTGAGTTCCGTCCCCGACCTGGGCTAAAGCCTTCTCACCAATGGGGTTCTCCCCAGCAGCCAAGGCTCCAGCCTCAGCCGCTTCTGCTGCATTGATTGCATTCTGTCCAGCACTGTCAGTGGCAACCGCAAGGAAGGCTTGAACGGCGGGGGTAGGCTCACCTTTATAAACCAATACACGGGGCTGGGAATAAGGATAAGCCGCGTCATTCGGCAGAACCTTATGCATGGCAAGGATGCGAATCCCTGATATATCCTTCACCTGGCTATAGGGCGCATAGCCAATGCCATCGGTCCCGAGATTCTTGACCACGAGGGCCGTGTTATCTTCGTTCACCGCTTGGGCCGTAGCCCCTGCTGCAAAATCAGCTCCTTCAAACACCGGATAAAAGCTCAGACTCTTACGGGTATCGCTGCTGTCAGGACGATCGATGAAACGAATTGCTCCAGCTTCACCTCCTAACTCGGACCAATCAGCCACTTCACCCCGAAAAATCTTGGCAAACTGGGTAAAGCCAACGTCTCCCTTAAAAGCATTTTCTTCTGCGACAAAAATCGCAATCTTCTCCCGTTCTAACAGCACAGGGGTCAAGCCTTGGGACTTCTCAGCCTCGGTGAGGGGACGACCTGTGGCGGCAACATCAACCTTACCGGCAGTGAGACTTTCCAGGGCCGCATCGCTATCATTCGCTTCGACCGTAACCTTTGCATCAGCAAACTGGCTGGTGAACTGTTGTTTCAAAGATTCGCTCACGACGGCCATGGTGGCATCACTATCGATGGAGATAGATGCATCCTTGGGCAGTTCAGCAGGAATCTCAAAAGTAGGTACATCCTGGGCGATCGCAGGAACTCGCTGGGACATTCCCACCAAAGCAGCCATAGGAAGCGCAGAAATCGCGACCCAAAGCATCATGCGAGCAGAATTGCTACCGATTGGGCTTTTCATATTTTAAGTAATGCTTTAGACAACAAAAAACCTGTGATGTTCAGGGGTCAGCGAAATTACTTCGCGGCCTTATGATTCAGGTAAACAGGCTCAATATCCCAGCATTGTTTTAGGGAGTCAAATTATTGTTCCAGTTCATTAACGTTGCTTTCTAAAATCCTGTTTTTCTCAATATTTTCGAACCTCAAAACAGCTATATATCTAGCTCGAAATTATTATTTTGATACTTTTAAAGGCACTGAAAGCTAACTTTATAACCTCAAAATCTTGCAGAATACGGACGAGCCAAAGAAGATTGTCAGCTTTAGTTATGAAACAGGCATGTTCCTAGAATCCGCTGTAAGCCTACTGTACAAGGCTAAGTTTCATCGAGATTCTCCCAACTCTAGCGAATACTATCTACCCCAAGAAAAAGCACCACTTAGAAACCCAAGCGGTGCTTTTACTGAATATTACGAATGATACGTTCTGTAGCAATAATCCGGGCTTGAGCAGGAACCTAGCGAGAAGCAACCGCTGCAAGCTGTTGCTGACGTTTCACTGCTACCACGCCATCACCATCCACATCGATCAGGGCTGTATCACCTTCACCCACTGTGCCATCCAAGATCGCCTCCGCTAAGGGATCTTCCAGCAAACGCTGGAGAGAGCGGCGCAGGGGACGGGCACCGTAGCGCACATCAAAGCCTTCACGAACCGCGAGGGCCTTGAACGCATCACTGGCAACTAGCTCAATTCCCTTCTCCATCAGGCGCTGGCTAATCTCTGCCACCATGATCTCCGCGATGGAAGTGACTTCCTGCTCGTTGAGCTGGCGAAAGACAATGACTTCGTCAATACGGTTGAGAAACTCAGGACGAAAGAACTGCTTGAGTTCATCGGTGACGCGATCGCGCATACGCTCATAGTTCGCGCTCTCGTTACCGGAGAATTCAAAGCCCAGGCCTTGTCCCCCCTTCTCGATCGCCTTAGAACCCAAGTTAGAGGTCATGATGATGACCGTGTTTTTGAAGTCCACCACACGCCCCTTGCTGTCGGTCAGGCGGCCGTCATCCAGCACCTGAAGCATCAGGTTAAAGACATCGGGGTGGGCCTTCTCTACCTCATCGAGCAAGACGATGCTGTAGGGGCGACGGCGCACCGCTTCCGTGAGCTTGCCCCCTTCCTCATGGCCGATGAAGCCCGGAGGGGAACCAATCAGCTTAGAAATCGTGTGGCTTTCCATGAACTCGGACATATCGACGCGGATAATTGCGTCTTCACTGCCAAAGAGTTCCGCTGCCAAAGCCTTGCTCAGCTCAGTCTTACCAACGCCAGTGGGGCCGCTGAAGAAAAAGCTCGCAATGGGACGGTTCGGGCTTTGCAAATTGACACGGGCACGACGCATCGCACGGGATACAGCGTTGACCGCTTCTTCCTGACCAATGACACGTTCATGGAGCTGCTCTTCTAGGTGCAGTAGCATGGCCGATTCAGACTCGGTCAGCTTCATCACAGGAATGCTGGTCCAAGCAGACAGTACCTGGGCAATATCCTCAGCCTCCACCTTGGGAGTCTCTAACTGAGGTTGGCTAACCTCAGGAGAGTCAGGACCTTGGGTTTGGACACGAATCTGCCCCTGAATTTGAGCCTCTAGTTGTACTTCCCGTTCACGCAGTTCAGCAGCCTTGGCGAAGTCCTGGGAGCGAATTGAGCCCTGCTTGTCATCTAGAACCTGGCCCAACTGTAGGCGTAGTTCACGGTCAGCCTTGGAGTGGCTGTGGCGCAGGCGCACACGGGAGCTGGCTTCGTCGATCAGGTCGATGGCCTTGTCAGGGAGGAAGCGATCGCTAATATAACGCTCGGACAGGCTCGCCGCTGCCGCCAAAGCATCATCCGTAATGGTCAAGCGGTGGTGCAGCTCGTAGCTATGGCGCACACCGCGCAAAATTTCCAGGGTGTCACCCAAATCAGGCTCACCCACCATCACCTTCTGGAAGCGACGCTCCAAGGCAGCATCCCTCTCGATGTACTGGGTAAACTCGCTCAGAGTCGTTGCACCAATACATTGGATTTCACCACGAGCCAGAGCAGGCTTCATCAAGTTTGCAGCATCCATGCTGCCCCCCATGGCCCCCGCTCCCATGAGAGTGTGAATCTCATCAATCACGAGGACGGTATTGGGGTTCTCACGCATCTCAGCTAGGAGTTGAGTCAAGCGCTCCTCAAACTCACCCCGAAAGCGGGTGCCCGCCACCATGCCGGTCAAGTCTAAGCTCACGACCTGCACGCCGAACATCGAAGGGGGAACATCTTCATTGGCAATGCGCTGGGCTAATCCCTCTGCCAGGGCGGTCTTGCCTACGCCAGGCTCACCCACCAGCACCGGATTATTCTTGGTGCGGCGACCCAAAATCTGGATGACGCGCTCAATTTCCTTGTCGCGACCCACAATGGGATCCAACTGACCGGCGAGGGCCTTCTCTGTCAAATTGGTGCCGAATTCTTCCAGCATGGGCGTCTTACCCGGTTGACGGGGGCGGCTCTCTGGCTGCCATTCACCTTCACCACCGCCCACGGTGGCCACTAAGGTGTCTTCAATGGCGTCCAACAGCTCCATCTGGAGCTCTTCCACCGAGACACTGAGCTGGCGCAGGGCCTGGGCAGCCACAGTATCGTCGCGGGACAGCACAGCCAGGAGTACATGTTCAGGACCCACAAAACGCTGTTGACGCTGGCGGGCTTCCTGCAGCGCCTGCTCAAGCACTTGGCGCGTCTTAGGCGTAAAGGGAATCTCAGCAGGAACGGGACCGGAGCCCCGGCCAGAAATGCCTTCAACCGCTTCTCGGGCATCATCCAAGCCCACACCCATCTCTGCGAGAACTTGGGCCGCAAGACTCGTTTGCTCCCGCAAAATACCCAGCAGCAGCTGCTCGGTTCCTACGGAAGACTGCTCTAAGCGGCGAGCCTCCTCTTGGGAAAGCATCACTACAGCAATGGCACGGTCGGTAAAGTACTCAAACATATGGGGTCTTTGATTGCCTCACCAATAGATAGGGCCGGGACGTGAGTCCAGCTTGCCTCAACAATTAAGCTTTCTTAAGGTTCCTTACGAACACTTTAGCGATGATTCACCAAACTGGGTGGTGGTGAGAGCCGTAGTTTTTAGGGGGGTTAAGAACCCTAAAGATACAGCGATGATACGGCCTAGATGTCGATTTTCCTTATACCCATTAGCCTAGAGTAACCTTGAAAGGTTTAAACCTAGGCTCAGGGATCAGCTGATACAGCTATGAGAAAGCAAAGCCACCGCTTAGAAGCGAGCTTATGCATTCAGATTGCCCGCAATTGCTCCCAGATGCTCAACCAACCGGCAAGAATCGAGAAGAAAAAACCGATCCTGGCTTCAATGGGTCGACGATGAAGCTCAAAGCCTACAGGCAGAATCAGCTATCAAGGACTTACATAGGTTTAGAGGCTTTGCTCCCCAAGCTGCTGTATTCAAGCTTACCCAAAGGGTATTTCCTGCAACTGAAGCCATTCCTTCACCACATAGGGTGGAACCAGTAGCTGACGCTGCCCTTGGTCCTCTAATGTCACCGTCAAAGTCAGTGGAGCAGGGCGCTCTAGACTCATGAGCAAGGGCTTAGCGTCATATTGAGCCAGGCTGCTGTTGACGCTCTGCAACTGCGGGTCGAGTAGCGTTTCATCGGGTAACTCCCAAGTCTGAATACCGCCTTGCTCCACGAATAAGGATTGGGGATGGTTCAACGTGAGCTGCCCTGGAAAACTGATTAAGCGCAGGTTCAGCGCGATCACCTCGCCATCTTTCACTCGTTTGAACAAAATGGTCTGCCAGGCTAGGTCTTGGTTATCCCGCAGGCTCAGGCGAGAGCGATACATTATGGTCTGTCGTTCCGGTTCGAGATAGGAGTGAATCGAAGCTTGGGCCGGAGCTGAAGCCGCAAAGACCCAGACCAGGGTGAGAGCAATCACGAGTCTCACTTTTGTCCCAAACGTAGACCATCGAGGTAACTGCTGGGCTAGTCTGGCGACTAGCCCTCGCGCAAACTGTCTCCCCCTACAATGACTCGCCATGCGGCCAGCAGTTTGCTGCGCCATCGCCATCCAATCGAAAAGCACCATGGACTCCCATAGGGGCAACATCAGCCTTCAATGTAACCTCTAGCGCCTGTGTGGGCCTGGATGACTCTATCTCAGAATCCCAGCCCAAGTCCAAGTCTAGTGAGAGTCACGAGCTTATCGCAGCGTCCTCAGCAGTTTCCCATCCAATGCTTGGCCAATCTGCCAGCTTAGGGCCGCTGCACCATAGCGATTGAGGCGGTGGGGCTGAGCAAAGAGTGCATCATTCCAGACCAGTTTCTCCCCCGGCAATTCCACGAGGCTCAGCGGTGTCACTTGAGCAGCCACGTCCAAATAGGTGCGAAACGATTGCTCACGACGATGGCGCTCAATGTCCAGATACTGCTGACTGAGGGGGAGCTGAACAAAGGCGATCGCCAGGCCTTCTTTCTGGCCGAACTGCAGTAAGCGGTGGAGCGCACGGTTTTGGCTCCCCTGGAGAGAAAAATTGCGATAGTCACGATCCTGGTCTCCCCGCAGCGGAATTGGCTGCCCCGGCTGGCTCGCCTCCAACCGCTGATCCACCGATTGAAAGCCCATCGCCTGTAAAAATCGCTTAGAAGCTGGGTTTTGGGGCCAGTCCGGCAGCATCAATCCAGGTGCAGCAGGTGATGCCACCGAAGTCTGGTTCAGACGCGCTTGGATTGTCGCCGAGTGGCTGGCTGGCAACCTCGAAGACTGGGCAGCTTGTTGGGAAGCTTTTTGGGCAGCTTCAGCAGCTTGGATTTGCCGTAACCAAGCTGGTGCAGCGGACTGAACGAAGGCCGAGGGTGACTGCCCCTCTTGGGGTGGGCAGGGACCACTGGCATTACGGCACCAGTTGACCAACCGAAATCCACTCGCTTCAGACTGGACGGCAGTGGAACTGGCCAAACCATGGCTAGCTGAGGAAGCAGGAGCCACTGGCAGGGGCTTTTGGGGCATGAGAATCGGCAGTAGCCGAGACCGAGAATCGACCAAGATGGGAGCAGCCTGGGCAATCACAGCTGAGTCCGTTCGGGTTACGTCAGCAGCAGCAGCACCCGCCGCATTGAGATGCATCTTCGACAGATTAGGCTTTGCATTCACCTTAATCTGTGAGGACCCATCCAAGGGAGAGCTTGCCAATGCCACCAAGCTAGCTGGCAACGTATGCGAAATCGGATTGCTCAAGATTGTCCCTAGCTTATGAGCGATGCCCTTTTCCTGCTCAGACAGTTGGGGATGCAGGCCTCGGGCCAAAAAGCGATGACCCGGCGAAGCCTGGATCTTGCCAAACGTTAAATCCTGACGTCCCCCATTGAGGGCCACGCTGGTATCCGCCCAAACCACCAGCTTGGGTAATTGTTGGGAAGTCAGCAGCTCCGTCATTAGCCACTCCACCGTTTGGGCGGAACTATTCGATAGGCCCCAGTTAAAAACCTTGAGCTCCTCGTGGCCGCGATCGCTCAACGATTCCTGCAAGGTCAAAGGATCAACCCCCTGGGCAGCGCCCTGGCCCCCCACAATCAAAATATCCGGCTGACCCACCGTATCCAGATAGGCCAAATAGCGACGTAACTGCCGATCCAATTGGGGCTGGCCCAAACTCGGAAAAGGAGCATCCCACTGTTGCAATGGAGGTTGAGATTGGGGTTGCGATGGGGGTTGAGATTGAAGCTGAGTTTTGGGCTGGACTAGAAGGGCTCCCCTAGAAACGGAAGCCCTAGAACGGGACAGCTCCGCAGGCCGAGGGGCAAGAGCCTCAGCAAAAGGCGAAGCACCGGAAGAAGCAGAAGCATTCGGTGCCGCCGCCTCTAGCCGGGGCAAACGAGACGGGCCTCGATCAACTGAGGCAGATCGCACAGCTCTGGGAGGCAGCACCACAGACCGCATCGCTGGCTCAAAAGCCGAAGCTGCCGCCGGAGCAACAGGCATCACATCAAACGATGTCGCCTCAATCGGAGCCACATCCAACAATGCTGGATCATCCAAAGGCTCGGAAAACTGATTCCACTCACCTAAAACTTCGAAATCCAACACAGGGTTGAGGTCAATCAACAAGACCTGGCGGGGCACCGCAAAGGTTGGAACGAATGCTGGCCTTCTTGGGGATAATGGTTCGAAGCGCTGGGCGATGCGCGGCGATCGCAGCCCCTCCCCAGCCTGGTTCTGACTGAAAGCGTGCGATCGCGCCTGTTCAGAATCATCTTTGGCAACGACCGCCGGAGCCACAAAAAAATGGGCAAATAACGCAACAGGAACCGCGATGAGACTCATCATCGCAGTGCGGGAAGGCAGCAGCATGGCAGGTAGGTAGAAGCAGCACCGCAACGGATTTTTTCTCGTCGCGAGATTTATAGAATCATCATACCCAGGGCTCCCAGCGAAACAATCAACAGGAACATTCCCTGGCCTCCCAAGCCAACAAAAGCTCCAAGTATCGTGACTCTGGAACAGCCCCTACAAAAACTTCGTGGCTAGGATGGCTGCTTGGGTGCGATCGCGAACCCCCAATCGACTCAAAATACTATTGACGTGATTTTTCACCGTCCGCTCCGCGATATAGAGCCGCTCCGCAATTTCCTTATTGCTACAGCCCTCCGCAATCAGCTCCAGCACCTCCCGCTCCCGAGGCGTTAATTCTGCCAACTCCGGCGGAGCAACTGGTTCCGGCAGGGCAGCAACCATGGGACGCGCCAGCATTTTCTCAAACAGGCCCGGCCCCATATGGGTATAGCCCCGGTGAACCAAGCGAATAGCCTCCGCAATTTCAGTCGAAGGCGTATCTTTTAGCAAATACCCCTTGGCCCCCTGCTGCATCGCCTGGGCCACATAGTCATCATCATCAAAGGTGGTGAGAACCAAGATTTTTGCACTGGGCAGTTGTTGACTCAACGCTCGGGTCGCCGCCACACCATCCATCACTGGCATACGGATATCCATAAGGATGACATCGGGACTGAGGGCGATCGCCTGCTCCACGGCTTCTTGCCCCTGACTGGCCTCTCCCACCACGTCTAAATCAGCTTGGGCCTGCAATAAATTTCGCAAACCTTCTCTAATAATGGCTTGATCATCAACCAATAGCAGACGAATCATAACGATTTCCATTACTTAATCTAAATATCGAAAATGCCGATAAAGCCGTTAGAAATATCGAGAATTCTCAGATCAATTCCCAGTTGTAAACACTAGCAAACTTAGTTCCACTCAAAGCTAAGCTGGAACATCGAGCTCCAAAGAACATCCCTTCCCTCGCCTACTGACCAACTGGAAACGACCATTCACTGCCGCTGCACGCTCAGCCATACTTTGCAATCCAAACCCCGTCGTATTCTGGGCAGGGTCAAAGCCATTTCCATCATCTGACAGCCGCAGATGGACACCCTGGGAATCTTGGTAAATCTCCAATTGGGCAGCAGTGGCATTGCTATGCTTCGTTAAATTCGTGAGTCCTTCCTGCAAAATTCGGTAAATCACAATCGAAATATCTTGGGAAGGAGAATTCTTCAGCTCAATGCTACTCTTCAACGGAATCGAGCTATGGCCTTGGAATTCTTGCACCAGCTTAGCGATCGCCTCTCCCAAACTCTTCCCCTGTAAAGGATGAATCCGCAATCGAGCCACAGCCTGACGTACATTTTGCAAGGCATCTCGCCCCAAACGTCGAGCAGTCTCTAAATACTGCTGAGCCTGGCCCAACTCAGATGATTCAGCTTGTAATTTCAGAGCGACATTTTCTAACTGAATGCTCTGGGCAGTCAGGCAATGGCCCACCGTGTCATGAATTTCCCGGGCAATACGACTCCGCTCCTGGAGAGCAGCCTGATCCTCAATGCGCAGGGAATAACGCCGCAATTGCTGATTAGCCTCAGCCAATTGTTGACGACTCTGAGCCTCCTGGAGCAACGCTTGCACCAACAACAATACGAACCCAAGAACTAATACAAAGAGCAGCGTCACATTGGCCATCGCCTGCAAACGCAAGCTATGCAGCAACTCCTCCGGCAAACGACGCCCCCCAGGCAGCCTAGGCACACGGTCTAACGGAATACCCAGCGGCCTCACTCGCTGCAACGCCAAATACTGCATCATCACAAATGCTCCGAGTGCTGTTCCAGCGACCAACCAACGCCCTCGCCCAGGAAATAACAAGCATCCCCGTGTCACGATAATCAAAAGTAAGGGAGGAAATAGCACAGCCCCCCGCCCTCCCAACATGACCGCCAGCCAACTCAATCCAAAGCAGACCAGAATATAGAAAAAGGACAGAACATTACCCTGGATAAGGCGACTTCGTGACGAGCGTTCCCCCCCAGCATCACCGACCCATCCTCCCAAGGCTGAGCTGCTCTGCACCCTCTTTCCCAACGGCAAGCGCCAGCCCATTCCTCCCAACAGCAACACACACAACAAACTGACCAAAGACATCACGAGAACCAAGCCCGGCCTTTGAGCCGCCAATCCCCGTTCTAGCAACAAGCCTCGCAGACGCACCGAAATCGGTGACAGCGAAGACATCACCGCAATCCCGAGCAAGATCCACTCCATATAGAGCAACAGCTTAAACGGCGGAACTTGCCAAACAGAGGAACGCATCACAATTAAGGCTTAGCCAAGTCGCAAAAGGTCACCTCCATTTTCCCAAGGCTTGGGAAAATTGGGGCTAAATTGGTCCTTTAGGACCAACCAGAGACCCCCATAACCACAGCACATCGCAATAACTCATCCATGGCAGACAACATTTCAAGCAAGCAAGCTATGATGTGCGAGCCCATTGACCCATTGCACGTTCCTCCCCATGAGCCAAGCCAAAGTAGGAGATACAGCCACCATCCACTACGAAGGCAAGCTCTCCGATGGTATGGTGTTCGACTCCTCACGGGAGCGTCAGCCCCTGAGCTTTAAATTAGGTGCAAAACAAGTTATTGCTGGCTTTGATGCAGCCGTGCAAGGGATGAGCGTGGGCGATCGCAAAACTATCAAAATTTCACCAGACCAGGCCTACGGAGATCGCCGCACCGAGCTAATCTTCCGCGTTAACCGCAAACAAGTCCCTACAAACCTTCCCCTCGAAATCGGCAGCCAGCTCCAACTCCCCACCGCCAGCGGTGAAGCCGTACCTGTCATGGTCGTAGAACTCAACGGAGACCAAGTCACTCTAGACGGCAATCATCCCCTAGCGGGCGAAACCCTCACCTTCGAAATCGAACTTATTGCCCTAGCAATAGCTTAACCAACATGCACATCGCCCCCTATCATCCATCGTTTTGAGACCTCAAGAATGTCCTAGGTGATAAGAGCCGCGACGATTCTCCCAAAATCTCTCTAAAATGAGCAGCAATTATTGGCGTTACCGTTTACTCTGGCGAGGGAAAACTAGAATGTCAGGGTCTCCACGACTTCATCTGCTCCCTCTTTTGCGATCGCCATGCTTGCTGACGCCGACCAAATCAAAGCCCTGAGGGAAGCCCTCGCGTTTTCTCCCGACAACGTCCCCCTGCGTCTGCATGTCGCCGAGATGCTCCTCGGGCTCGGAGAAGCCCAAGAAGCGCAACAGGAATTTGCCACCGCCCTCACCCACGAACCTGACAGCGGCACCAATCTTGGCACAATCAAGCTGGGGCTTGCTCGCGCCTATGAACAGCAAGGCAAAAATACTCAATCACTGCTCGTTCTAGAAGAGTTGGTCAACCAACCCGAACCTGATCCTGCCGCACTCTCCCTCCACTCCCGGCTCCTCATGCGCTCCGGCAACGTGGACCAAGCCGTCCAACAGTTTCGCCAAGCCCTAGAAAAAGACAGCTCCCTCCAAAACTCCAGCCTCGCCCAACAGCTCGGCATGGATGGCAACGGCAGCAATGATGTGATGCATGGACGAGTCACCGCAGATTCTGTCAATCAAGCCCCCATCAACAACTCTGACCTAGAACGCCCCAAGATCGGCTTCGACAGCGTCGGCGGCATGGAAGATCTCAAAGAGGAAATCCGCCTTAAGATCATCTATCCCCTCAACAATGCCAAGCTCTACAAGGCTTACGGAAAAACCATCGGTGGCGGCATCCTCATGTACGGCCCTCCCGGCTGCGGCAAAACCCACATGGCCCGCGCCACCGCCGGAGAAATCAACGCCAACTTTATCCCTGTCGGCCTCAACGACGTCCTCGACATGTGGCTGGGCAACAGCGAACGCAACCTCCACGACCTCTTTGAACAAGCGCGCCGTAGCGCCCCTTCAGTTCTCTTCTTCGACGAAGTTGACGCCCTTGCGAGCAAACGCACCGACTTACGCCAAAGCGCCGCTCGCCAAACCATCAACCAGTTCCTCTCAGAACTAGACGGGGTTCAATATTCCAACGAAGGGGTTCTAATCCTCGCCGCCACCAATGCACCTTGGCATCTAGACAGTGCCTTCCGTCGTCCCGGTCGATTTGATCGCATCCTCTTTGTCCCGCCCCCAGATCTCGCCGCGCGGGCCGCTGTACTCCGTCTCCTCTGCAAAGGCAAACCCGTCGACAATATCGACTTCGAATTGATTGCCAAGAAAACCGACAAGCTCTCCGGCGCAGATCTAAAATCAGTTGTAGACACAGCAGTTGAAGAAAAACTCCAGGAAGCCATGAAAACCGGCATCCCAAAACCAATTACAACCAAAGACCTACAAAAAGCAGCTAAAACAGTCCGGCCATCCACTCGTGAATGGTTTGGCACCGCAAAAAACTACGCCGTTCATGCCAACCAAGACGGCACCTATGACGACATCTTGAACTATCTCAACCAACGATGAGCAATCGCTACGAGCGCGCCCGACTCCTGGCAGAACAGGGACGCTATGACCTCGCGATGCAAGAGGCAGCAAGCTATCTAGCGGAGCATCCCAATAGCAGTCGAAGCTACACGCTAGTGAGCTTTTGCCACAGTAAAAAAGGGGAGCACAAGCAAGCCGTAAGCCAAGCACAACGAGCCCTCGGCCTTGCCCCAGATGATGACTTTTGCCACTTTGCCCTAGCAAGAGCCCACTACTATGGAAGCAACTTAAAAGAAGCCGAAACAGCGATCGCCACCGCCCTAAACATCGACCCAGACGACCCGGATTACCATGCCCAAGCTGCCATGGTCTTCCACGAACAACGCAAGTTTAACAAAGCCCTAAATAGCGCGAAAGCTGGATTGCAACTCGACCCCAACAACAGCACCTGCCGCAATATGCAGATCATCACTCTGCTGGAAACCAACGGCATTTCTGAAGCGGAACAAATCGTCGAGCAAGCCCTAAGACTCACCCCAGACTCAGCCTTTGCCCATACCGCCCAAGGCTGGGTAGCTCTTCACCACAGCAACGATGTCATCGCAAGAAAAGCATTTCGCGAAGCCCTACGCATCAAGCCAGATTCTCAATGGGCACGCCAAGGCATGATAGAAGCCCTAAAAGCCAAAAACCTTTTTTATCGCTGGGTCCTAAGGTATGACCTCTGGCTTAAAGGACTGGGAAGTGCCCAGCGAATGCTCCTCATCGGAATTTTGATTTTTATTCCTCCACTGAGAGGGTTGTACCTGCTACTACTTATTCCAGGAATTGCAGTGAAAGCGATCGCCAGCCTCATGCTGCGCTTCGATCCCTACGGCAAACTGCTCCTAAATCACAATGAAAACCAAGAACGAATCCCCCTCTGGATAGTCAGTCTAATTTGGATGGTTGCAGCAGCCCTCGGAGCCTACTTCAAACTCGTTTTTCTACTCATCCTAATCACAATCTGCGGCATGGGTTATTTAGGATGGCGCTGCTACAAAAGTGATAGCAATGGCCTCCGTATTCGCTTCGGTTTAGCAACTCTATTGCTCCCCTTATGGCTCTGGGTAACTACTTCAGAGTCCGCAATGACTGCAATTCCCCAAGAAGCTGCTGCGGGAGCGATCTCAGGAATTTTTATGTGCGCAGTAGTTGGCATACTCATATATCTAGCAGGCCTAATCATTCACCACATCAGCCTTTCAATCATTCGCAAAATTCCTTGAATAGGCTGCAAACAGTGAAGCCCCCCAAAACCAAAGCCCCCTCTCAAACTTATGTAAGTTTGAGAGGGGGCTTTTAAGAGTTACCCTGGCATCGAGCTAGTTTCACAAGCAGCTTCCCGCTCACTATATTCGCCGCAGATGCGTTTCACAACCGAGTTCGAGATGGTTCGGAGTGGGGCCACATCGCCATTGACACCAGGAATTTTGTTGAA
>CALIGI010000100.1 GCA_938021205.1 uncultured Pseudanabaenaceae cyanobacterium | reverse complement strand
CACCCCTGTATCTGCCAGGAAGCCTAGTTTTAATAACCTTGTGCGGAAATTGGAATAGTCTGCAAAGCCTTCCCCGAGCACCGTTTGGTATAGCTGATACAACTCATTGAGCGTGAACACTTCTGGCAATACATCGAAGGCGATGGGGCTGTACTCCAGTTTGTTACGCAACCGTCGATAGCCATATTGCAAAATTTCGCTGTGGTCGAAGGCCAGCTTAGGCACTTGGTCCAGGGGATACCAAGCAATGCCGCTGACGCCATCGGCAATCAGCGCGGCTTCTTCGTATTGCACCAGGGCAAAGTAGCTGACCGAGAGGTAGCGCACGCCAAAGCTATCTGCGGCTTCGCGGGGGTCGCGGAAGGGGCCGCCAAAGCTATAGAGCTGCTCTAGGTAGAGGTGTTTGACGCGGATTTTTTCAGACAGGACCCGATAGGCCGACTGCTCTAGGGATTCTCCCTGGCGAACTAGGGTGCCGGGCAGGCTCCATTGGTCTTGATAGGGGGCTTCGTTGCGCCGGATTAGCATGGCCAGAAGCCGGTTTTGGACCAGGTCCACGGAGAAGATGACGTTATCAACACCCACCTTGAAATCGGCTAGGGCCGGGGGCAATTTTGTGGTGGAGGGGCTACTGGAGGTGGTTGAGCTAGATTTGGCCATGGGTCTTGGGGAGCTGGGCGGAGGGGGCTGATCTGGCCAGGAAACTGGGATGGCCAAGTAGGCTGGAATAACCCAGATTTTAGACAGGGAGGGGGGCTGGCTGGCTAGGAGATGAGCTGGATGCTTGGCCACAGGGCGGCAGTTGGCGAATCCTGCGTTTGTCGCAGTCGTAGAGGTCGGTACGACTGATGTAGGCTTCTACGGCGGGGGATAGAATATTGTCTAAGCCATGGTCGCGATAGGCCGTCGAAGATACATCTAAGCCTTCCATGTCAGCAGTGGTCACTCGGGCTCTCATTTGCATGAGAGGGGATAGAGATGCTTCGTTGAGCGGTGTACCGGGACGGGGGACGACAAGGAGTTTGGCCTGGTCGAGCAGACTTTGGGATTGGTACCAGCGGGGGAGTTGGGCTACGAGATCTGAGCCAATGACAAGGGTTAGGTCTGCTTCGGGCCAGAGCTCATGGGCACGGGCTACGGTCATGATGGAACGGCGGTAGCTTAGCTCTGGTAAGAAGCTGATGTTTGAATGGTTCAGCTCATGGGCGAGGGTCTGCAACATGGCATTGCGGTGATCTAGGGAGGCATGGTGCTGTTTGAAGGGGTTGTCGGCGGCCCAGACTGCGACTTGGTCGTAATGCTGGGCTAGCCAGGTGAGGATTTTTCCGTGGCCACGAGTTGGGGGGTCGGCGCTGGTGCCAAAGAGGGCGATGTTCATGGATGCTGTCTGAGGCCTGTGGGAGGTGGGTTGGGTCATCAGAGCGGCTTGTCTGGGTCTTCTTGGGCTAAGCGCTTGATGCGGAACTGAGAGCTGGGCGACGGATTAGGCTGCTATGGCTGCTGTCTTACGAGTTTGCTCGGTCAGCTCAAGCAATCGGGATGAGAGTGTTACTGGTGAAGGTGCTGGGGTTTGAATGTCCCGTAGGCGTGGGGGGAGGGTTGCAACGGATTGGGTGCTACGCTGGGCGATCGCTTTCATCGTTTCTGTTTCCATCAGCCGTTTGCCATTCTGCATGACCGGTTGGAGCAAAGCCTGGGCCCCGGTGACTGTCTCGCTGCCTAAGCCCAGGACATCCTCAAAGCCACGGGCAGTGGGCTGGCGGAAGATCTGTTTCTTTCCAGGGTAGGTAATCTTGCCTTTAGCCTCTTTCATTACGGGAATTCCGTCGATATCTACCAGCTTATAGACGCCATTGACCGGTGCCCCGGTGACCAGGCGAGTCCCTAGGCCATAGCCATCTAATAAGGCCCCTTCAGCCTTGAGGTGAGCAATTTCGAATTCATCCAAATCGCCACTGGCGAAGACTTTTGTGTTGGGCAGGTGGCTGCGCACTGCTTTGGATAGTTCCACTAAATCTCCCGAATCTAATCGCACTGCGGGGATGTCCTGGCCCGATGCCGCCAGTCGCTTAGCTGCATCCACCGAGTCATAGGTGTCGATGAGTAGAGCTGCACCGGGGAAGTATTTGTGGAAGGCATCAAAGGCCTCATCTTCGGTTCCTTTGAGGGCGCTCAGGGCCATGACTAGAGAATGGGCCATGGTGCCACTGGGCTTTTGGCCTAACTTGAGGGCGGCGGCGACGTTGGACGTGGCATCCAATCCTCCTGCTAGGGCAGCGCGGGCGGCCCAGATTGCTCCCTGGGGGCTAAAGGCGCGACGGCTGCCAAATTCCAGTAGTTGGGCGTCGGGACCGGCTACGTCTCTGAGGCGAGCGGCACGGGTGGCAATTAGGGTTTGATAATTAAGCGTGTTGAGCAGGTAGGTTTCCACCAGTTGAGCCTGCCAGAGGGGAGCTTCGACCCGCAGCATGGGCTCATTGGCGAAGATGGCTGTACCTTCGGGGACGGCCCAAACATTACCGGTGAATTGGGCTCCGGCCAGCAGTGTCCAAAATGTTGCGGGGGCATGGGCAAAGATTTCGGTGTCCTGGAGGGCTGCAATTTGTTCAGCGCTGAAGCGGAAGGATTCCAGGTAAGCCAGGGCCTGCTCTAGACCCATGGCAATGAGATAGCTGTAGCGAGAGGGGAGCTGCCGGGTGAAGAGTTCAAAGCTGGCGGGGCGCTGGTCCAGGTCTTCGCCGACGTAGCAAGCAGACATGGTGAGCTGGTAGAGGTCAGTGAGTAGACTGGTATCAGTGGGTGCCAAGGTTAAAACGTTCGCGTCATACATGGAAGGGAGTCCCAGTGGTTATGAAGTATCAGTGGTGTCTTGGGCTGTAGTCCCATGGGGCTGTGAATGGGAGAACCTTGGACTCAAGGCTTGGACAATGGCTTAATTTAGTTATATTGAAAATTACCATAAATGGCAAGGAGGATTTGGAAAAAGGAAGCTCTAGGGAGAGAGAGGCCTAAAGCAGGCTGGTTCGCGAGCTTTTGATATAAGCGCTTTTCCAGGTCATCGCGCTATCTTGATTGGAGGATTGCCAGGTGTCATCAAAGACTGAGTTGTTGTCTGGATGAAGCAAGTTATGGTTAGACAAACTTTTATGGGCGATCGCGCTGCCCGTCAGTTCGTCGTGCCCCAGTGGTGTCATGCTTTCTGTCGCCCCAGGGGAAGGTCTTTGGGCCAAGTGATGTTGGGGCTCTTGTTGGGCTTAGCGGGGAGCTGGGTGGGGCGTCCGGCACTCTCTGCTGATCGGGTCTCCATTGGTCTCGGGATCTTAGGAGATTCTTTCCAAGTTTCTTCTTTGGAAACCTTTGCCAAGACCGGCAAGATTGAGCTAGATCTGCGAGACTACTTCCGTTTGCTGGATGATGCTCAGGAAGCTCAGTTTCGCCAAGCTTTGAATACCTCTGCCGATGTCTCGGTGGTGGCTGTGGCGCAGTTTCTGTATTCGCCCCAGGGGGAAATCTTGCTCCAAAGATTGGGGCAGGTGATTCAGTCTGAGGCTCGTCAGCCGGGCTTTTTTGGCATTCGAGCAGCGCTCATTTTAGCGGCGGCAGAGCCGGGGGGGTTGACACCGCTCAATGTGGTGCGCAAGTTTCCTACCCGTGGAGTGCGGATTAGCCTAGGGCGGGGCTGGGAGATTGCCCAGGAATTGAATGATTTGGTCAAGCAAACCCAAAAGGCTGTGGTGGATGTCCAGGCGGAGGGGATTGCGGAGCGGTCTGAGGAGACCGCCCAGGGGATTGCTGCGATCGCGGCCACATTGCCGAATCTGTCTGAAGCTGGCTCCCTGGACTGGGCTCGGGAGGTGTTGATCTTTGAAGATGAATTGCGCGATCGCGATCTCTCCGTGGACCTTTATCTGCCCGTGGTTCCGACTAGGGAAACACTCCCGGCTGCATTGTCTCCTTGGCCGACGGTGGTTATTTCCCATGGCCTCAAGTCGGACCGCACTTCATTTGTTTACCTAGCAGAGCATTTAGCCTCCCATGGCTATGCGGTGATTGTGCCGGAGCACCCCGGTAGCAATACTGAGCAATTCCAGGCCTTGCTAGAAGGCCGAGCCAATGAAATTGCCGATCCTAGCTCCTTCATCCATCGTCCCCTAGACATCCGTTTTCTTCTCGACGCCCTGGATGCCAGCGCTGAATTCGGCTTCCAGTTAGACCTGTCCCAAGTGGGTGTGTTTGGCCAGTCTTTTGGAGGCTATACGGCCCTGGCTCTCGGTGGAGCCCAGCCCAATGCTGCCCAGCTCGAACAAAGCTGCGAAGCCATTGATGAGAGCTGGAATGTTTCTTTGGCGCTTCAATGCCGAGCCCTGGCGGTGATGCCTCTGCCAGCGAACCTGCAAGATCCTAGGGTCAACTCCCTGGTGGTGATCAACCCATTCACGAGTGCCGTATTTGGGGCCCAAGGTTTGGCTTCCCTCGCGGTCCCAACCCTCATGATTGGCGGTAATGTGGACACTGTTGCGCCAGTCTTGCTGGAGCAAATTCGCCCCTTCCGTTGGATTCAAGGGGAGAATCGGTTCCTGGCCTTGATGTTGGGGGGGACTCATTTCTCCAGCATTGCGGAGAATCCAGACGAAGCTAACGTGCCCCTGCCGGAGTCTTTGGTTGGGCGGGATTTGGCCATGGCTCAGAACTACACGAAGGCGCTGAGCTTGGCGATGTTTGAGACTTATATGACGGGACGATTGGCAGCGCGTCCTTATCTGTCTAGCAGCTATGTCCAGTCTTTGCAGCAGGGTCGGCTCGGCTTGGAGTTGATTCAGTCACTTCCGTAATTTGCCAAGGTTTAAATAGGCTTTGGACTGAGGTTTTTCTCGAAATCCTTTCAGCCCTAAATTAATTAATCCTGAGGGTAAAATTGTATCGCTACCTATTTAATCCGCGTTGACAGCCTTTTAAGTCAATCCGTTGTGGGTTTTATGGCAACAGCCTGACTTGTTAGGATGTTGCGATTCACATCATCTCCAGGCCAGGCCTCGTTTTGAAAGGCTGTGCTGGAGCAGCTCCTAGATGCTCTCAGTGATGTGGCCTTGGCCACCTCAAGTGATGAGGATGAGAGCTGGCGATCGCAGCTTTCTTCGCTGGAGGAGCGATGGGGGAATTGATGCCCCTCTCCCCTTTCCCTCCCTATCCATGCCGTTTTCGATAGTTTCATGACCCCAAATTCCGACTCCATCCTGGCTGGCCAGGTTTCCCGCCGCAGTGTTCTCAAAATGTTAGGTGTGGGTACGGTGGGCACTGGTCTGGGCTATTCCCGTTTTAAGAAGCCTGAGCCTAATGTCTACGGTAAAGATGTCTTGGACCTGCCGTTTTATGCGAGTGACAAAAAAACAGTGGCGATCGTGGGAGGGGGGTTAGCAGGCTTAGCGGCTGCCTATGAGCTAAGTCGTCGTGGTTTTGAGGTGACCCTGCTGGAGAAGTCGCCCCAGCTTGGGGGCAAGATTGCGAGCTGGGATATCAACGTTAATGGGGAAGACATGCGCATGGAACATGGTTTCCATGGCTTTTTCCCCCAGTATTACAATCTGTGGAGCCTGGTGGATGAGCTTGAGGCCAAGGATAATTTTGCCGCCTTGCCCACCTATGCCGTGGTTTATAAGGATGACTACGGGCCGGAGATCTTCAAGCCCAGTAGCTCGGCTTTTCCCTGGAATATCGTAGACCTGGCTTTATCCAGTCCCAACTGCCTAAACTGGGGGCTTAACTTGGTCAAGCCGGAGCATTGGGAAGTATTCAAGGAAATCACTGCTTTCCATCCCCAGCATAGTTATGAGCGTTTGGACAACATTGCTGTGACCGATTGGGTCAATGGTGAGATTCCCAAGGGCCTCAATGATTTGTATTTCGTGCCCTTTGGTAAATCCAGTTTGAACTCGCCTGATGTTTTGAGCACCGGGGAGTTGATGCAGTTCTTCCACTTCTACTTTTTTGGTAACCCTGAGGGCCTGGCTTTCCGGGGCACTCGCATGGATATGGGTCGCAGTCTGGTTGACCCGGTGGCGAATAGCGTTCGTGAGTTCAACGGGCGAGTGATTACCGATGTGACTGTGACGGGGATTGATTGGGCAGATGGCGAGATTTCGCAGCTGCGTTACCAAGAGGGAGCCAGGGGGAAGACTGCGCCTTTCTGGGTGGAAATCAATGAGAGCTTGGGCGAAGGCTTTTATGGAGCGGGAGATGATGTGTATGCCTTACTTGCTGGAGAGCAAGAAGCGGTGTCTCTGACCTGTACTCACCAGGGCTGTACAGTGGCGAAGTCTGATGCTGATGGATTTTTGTGTCCTTGCCATGGAGCGGTTTTTGGAGAGGGGGGCGATCGCGAGGCTGGCCCAGCTCAGCGCAACCTCGACCGTTTTGAAGTGTTGCAGCGGGAGGGCGATCGCATCCAGCTTGCTGTCGTTAATACTAATGGCACTGCCATTGTGGAGTCTGTGCTGGAGGCGGATTACTACGTTTTTGCGGCGGATGTGGTGGGTATGCGAAATCTGTTTGCGCTATCTGAAGGTGACCATCATTCAGATACCTTACAACAGGTGTCTGAGTTAGCTACGGCTGATCCTTTTGCCGTGACGCGTTTCTGGCTCGATCGCGATTTTGACTGGGAGTACAGCAATTTCACTTCGCTATCGGGCTACAAGCTGACGGATAGTATTACCCTGTATCACCGCATTCAAGATGACTATCGTGACTGGGCGGAGCGTCATGGTGGCAGTGTGGTGGAGCTTCATTCCTATTGCTATAAGGAGAAGGAATTCCCCACCCAGAAGGATGTGCTAGATACCTTTGAGGCAGAGCTATTTGAGATTGTACCGGAGCTGAAAGGGGCCAAGATTCTCCACCGAGAATTGGTTAACCAGAAGAACTTTTCGGGTTTCCCGCCGGGCAGTCATCCCAATCGACCTGAAACTGCGACGGCGGTTCCAAATCTGATTTTTGCCGGGGATTGGGTGAAGATGCCGTTTCCCTGTGGCTTGATGGAGCGGGCGGTGAGCAGCGGGTTGCTGGCGGCAAATGCCATTTGTGAGCGGGAGGGGTTGCAGCGGCGGCCTTTGCTGACGGTGAATCCGGTGGGGGTTTTGTCACCGGTGTTGTCGGCGTAGCACCCGGCTTCCCGGCTTGGAGGTGGTTGACGTTTGGCTAGGGGCGAAGCATTAGGTCCTGAGATTGGAGTCATTACCGAATATTCTGGTGCGAAATGCTTTGCCCCTTGTCTGTGGGCTAGGTCTGTGGGCCAGCTCATCAGCGAAGGTAGAGCAGAAGCTTGCCGAAACGGCAGAAACTGATTTGCCCTTCGCCTAGCGTTGGCTGGTGGAAATGGGGGGGACTACAGCAGGTTTGTTGATATAAGAGGGCGATCCACTAGCCCTCTAACAACCGCTCCTGATTATCCCTAAGCCAGACGATCGCCTCTGCCTCATCCCCCACCAGTCCCTCTGCCTGGGCAACCTGCAACTCAGTTAGCAGCAAGCCAATCTGGGGACCCGGCTTAATCTCAAGAGCCTTCATCAAAGACTTTCCGCTTAACAAAGGACTAGGATGGGCCACAGCGTCCGCCCCATCCAAGTAGCGCTTAATCAGCGGCAACAGCATCGTTCCCTGCAATAGGCTTCCTAGGGCAGAAATCACATTGCCCTGGGGAAGCAGTGCTAAATCATGAGATTGCAACTGCTCAGCCAGAGTCACCAGCGCTAGTACCGGGAAAAGATCCCCCGCAGACTGGAAGAGAAAGTACTGGTCGCGAATCGGCATTTCTGGCGATCGCAGCAAATGCTGAAGTCGCCGCACAGATCCTGCAGCCCGCATTTCCAAACGACTATATTTCAACCCCTGGGCTTGGGACTCTGCCAATTCAGGCTCCCCAGCACAGAGCGCAACCAGCTTCGCCACAGGCAAGCAGCTATCCTTACCCAAACTGCTCTTTTGAAAATTGCCAGGTGGCGTAAATAATCCAGCTAGGTCTTGAGCCGCAAACTCAGCCAACTGATCCAAACAAGCCACCTGACTCAAGCTGTTGCGCTCTAAGTCGGGCAGCCAGGTGCGCAGTAATCCAGCTTGCCAAGCTCGCTCCAGCCAAGGCAAACCTTGGGGATTGGATAGCAGTGTATTCAGTTCACTTTGGACCCGTTCAGCGGCCACAACGGTAATGCGATCGCTCAACTCCCCAATGGCCTGATCTGTACCCCGCTCCACCTCAAATCCCAACTGAGCTGCCTGACGATAAGCCCGCAGCAACCGCAGCGGGTCATCTTCCAAGTTCTCCCTAGAAATCATGCGCAACCGCCGCCGCAGGATATCCTCATAGCCCTCCACGGGGTCTACCAGGGCCTCGCGATGGGGACTGTAGGCAATGGCATTGGCTGTGAAATCCCGTCGCTGCAAGTCCTGCTCTAAGGTCTCTCCCTCTTGGAGGGCAAAATCCACCGTCGCATCCCCAAAGACTACGCGGGCAATTTGGCGCTCTGCATCCAGCACGACGAAGCCTGCCTTGTACTGGCGAGCGATCGCCTGGGCGATCTCCACCGACCCCTCCGGCACCACAAAATCCAAGTCAAGATACTCAGGTTCACGCCCTAGTAGGGCATCTCGAACCACACCGCCCACCAAGTGAGCCGTCTCCGGCAGATAGTCCAAAGAGAAGGGCCAATTGCGAGGAGAAAGGGGAGAAGCCTCCAAATTCAGGGCAAGGGGGTTGGGCAAGGCGAAGGCTGTCGTTGTCAAGGTCAATCGGTCTTAGAAAAGTGAACAGGCGAAGGGGAGTGCGTTCTACCACGGCGGTGGAGCCCCGGTTATAAGCTAAAGTTGCCCGAAAGTGTGGGAGCGCCATCAACATCATTAAAGCGAACACCCCATCCATATCAAGCGGTGGGTAAATTTGACTGAATCGTGTTCATCGCGAATGCCACTGTACCACTGCTCCTCACTTCAAAATCTCACAGTGGCCTAGCCCAGGAGAAGACAATGCAGAAACCGACGCGTCAGTTGAAATATTCTGGTGCTTGAGTTGTGGAAATCCAATAGTAAAAGGGGATGAACAGCAACGCTGTTCATCCCCTGAAAAGTTCAATGCGGCAAGCGCATCTACTGAGCGGGTTTGAGTATACACACAGAATTTAAAACTGGGTGAAATTCATCGCCAACCCAACAAAATGCTCGCTCAATTAAGCTTTGAGTCATGTGTGTGAGGGGATAGAGGAGAAACCGAGTCCACCCAGATTCTCCCCCATCAATCAGATCTAGTTTCTGGCTTTCCAAGCGAGAGCTAGGAGCTTGGCCCAGCGCTTTTCCACCTGCTTGGGCGTGCAGCCCATCAGTTTGCCAATATCCGCATTGGTCATGCCAGGGTCTTCAGTGAACTGCTCTCGCTTGAGGTCCACCAACTTTTGCTCTTCATCACTAAGGGTGTCGTAGAAGGTCTCCCAATCACTAGGCTTAAGACCCAGGTTTTGGTTTAGATCAGCTCCGAGCCAGTTGTGAACGAGCTCCCAGTTGTGCAGACGGGCAAAGCGCTCAACATGGTACTTAAAACGCTGCTGGAGGTAATCCCGCTGGCGAGAGGTCAAGCCCAGGACCTCATCAATTTCAGGGGCAGGTAGGTCTTTCATGCGCAGGCAGAGGTAGTCGATGCAGTCCTCATGCCCTTCGTTGCGCAGGTAGTCAATGAGTTGGTGGATAACGCGATCGCGCAGTGCTCCCTCAGCGGGGTCCATGCCATCAGCCACCATCTGCTCCCGTAACTGGCGAGCCAAGGGGCTGTAGCTTCCGGGCGAGCCATCATCCCGCTTTGGAGACTCCAGGGCAGACTCAATGTCCATCAAAGTTTCCTGGGGCTGACGCTTGGAAAAGCTCTGGGCCCGCAAAATAATGATTTGCTGGTTGGTCCGACCGGGTAAGTTCACCCGACGCTTGGCGTACTGCTCGGTGAAGGACATGTACTCAGACAGCTCTAGCTTTGTCTTGGGACTGTAGTCCAGAGGAAGCTCGTTTTCCCGGCGGAACATCTTGAGAGATTCGATGTAGAAGCTCTGGAGGAAATCTTCAATTAAGGAATGGCGACCCTGGAAGCCGAGGCGGGCCCGCATCGGCGCGATGTGCCGATAGACCATGGTGCTCAGGGTGCTGTGTAAATCCACACGGCCCCGGTGGGAGCCGAGACGGTAATAGCCGAGGCACTTTTCTAGGCGGTGGCGGCCCAGGGCCAATTGCCAACCGCGCACGTCGCCGGAGCGTTGAATGCGATCGCTCTTTTCACAGATGCGCTCAACTTCGCGGGCAATGCGGCTTGCAACGGCACGGACACTGGCTTTCGTTTTTACAGACCCCGCCAGTTCTTGGAAGAAGACTTGATCTAAAGCCTCACCGGGCGGAGGAGTAGGCTTAGTGGTCTCAGTGGAGAACTCAGGGGCGGCAGTAGTGACTGCGGAGAAAGACTTGGAAGAATTCATGGTAGGCGCGGCGTGGGGTGGATGCACGGACTCGTCAGATGCACTGGAGGGGGTGAACGGGACTCAGGCGTTCAGGCCCTCTCGG
>CALIGI010000099.1 GCA_938021205.1 uncultured Pseudanabaenaceae cyanobacterium | reverse complement strand
CGATCCTGCCAAACGATCGCCCGATGCAGGGGCTTCCCCGTGGTCTTATCCCACAGCAGGCAAGTCTCCCGCTGCACCGTCAGGCCAATGGAAGCAATCTCCGACGGATCAGCTTTAGCATCAGCCACGGCTGCCTTCATCGCCCAGCGCACCTCCTCCCAAATTTCCAGGGCATCATGCTCCAGCCAGCCCGGCTTGGGATAATGCTGGGTCAGTTCCTTGTAGGCCTGGCCTGCAATATTGCCGTCATGGTCAAACAGGATGGCGCGGTTGCCGGTGGTGCCCAGGTCGAGGGCCATGATGTAGCGTTGGGAACTCATGGGCATTGGAGTAAAACGAGCAGCCCCTTGACTGTAGATCTACCGCTGTAAGATCTCGCGATCGCGCCACGATTATTCAGATTTCAGTTCAAGATGAAATCGTTCGCTCCAGCAGCACCGCTTGGCTGTCATTGAGCAACAGCCTCTGGAGATCCTCAACGCTGTTCACCTCAAGTCCTGGCGTTTTCAGTACAATATTCCACTCGCCGGGGTCCAGCTGAAGCCAGTCCAGCAGCGCCGTCTGGGCCGGGTTTCCCCCCATGTGGGACAGCATCGCAATTTGCTTGTAATTGGCCGACTCTAAGGGGCTGGAGTCCTCGGGACTGGGCTGTGTGCGCAGTCCATAGAACAGCGTATAGCCGAATTCGTTGATGCGGTTGAAGCGGTCGGTTCCATCCAAATTCTTCATTAGCCAAGGGTTCTGGCGGCGGTATTGGCGCAAGCTGAGGTTAAAGGCCGCACGATCGCCCTCCACACCCTCAAAAAAATGGGATACCCGACTAAATTCATGGCAATCCTCCATGAAATCCCGCGCAAACGCCTTGAGCAGATCTGCTTCCAAATTCTGGAAGAATGTCACGAGGCTGGGGGCCTCCTGGACGACGCCCTTGCCACTGATGCCCCATTCCCGACAGTCAGCGGCGACTTGGTCCAGATCATATTCATATTTCTCCATGGACATCGCCAGCCATTGGGCGAAGCGTTGGAGGTGTGATAGTCGTTTGAAACCGAACTGTTTGAGTGCAGTAAAGAAGTGAGGTTGTTCGTACAACTCCTGGGTGACCTGCCAAGCCAAGAAGCCAACTTCCTCGCTGGCCACCTTGACACCGTAGAGGTCATCGGTGTTGCGCATGAAGCCCCAGCCACTCTGGATGAGCCCATTGAGAAAATCCATGGGTAATCCAGGGCTGAAACCATAGACCCACAGGTTCGTGCCGGGGTTGTTGTAAGCGTTATTCAAGACCTCAGGGAGCGACTCGCCCAGGTTCCAGTTGATTGCATTCTCGGGATTTTTCTCATCTACGGCGACTTGGGTGCCTCTGCGAATGGTGTCGTGGTTTCCACAGCCTGTGATCCAGCGATCGCCCTGTTGCATCACTTCTAGAACTCGGTTCCACTTGTAATCCCAAAAGCCCTTTAGGGCAGGGGTATTGTGAGCAAAAATGAGGGGTCCCCACTGGAACGAATCGGGCCGTAACTCAATTAATTCTCGATAGGTAGACTTAAACTCCCAGCCTTCCTCCGGCCAAGGGCGACCATCCTCAAAAATGGTAAACATCAGCCGCTGATGTCCGTTAATATCCTGAACCACATCGCTCATCGCCATGAGGTAATTGTCGTCATATTCCAGCCGCCCCGACATCGGATTGAAGAATCTGAAGTCCTGGCCACCATCAATGCGAATCCCGTCAATGCCCGTGTTGAGCTTGCGCCGCTGCATTTCCAGTAGAATCGAACGCACCATGGGTAAGGTATGGCTCAAGTCCTGACCATACATATTGGGACCCGCCATGAACTGCCGAGAGACTAACTCCAGGGCCTGATTGTCCGAATGACCATAGACCAAATCGTAAATGACCTGGATCGGTGAGCCCGGAAAATTATGTAGCTCTGCGATGAAATCCGTCACCTCGTCGGGGCGTAGGCTGGCCAATAGAGCAGGATTGGTGGTGGAGGAGCCCAAGATGGGGACGTCATAACCCCAGTTTTGGGTGTTGGGCTTGCGCAGCGTAATGCTGAGCGGTTCGGCAGTGCAGATGGGACCTTCATTGCCGTAGGCGCTACTGTCGGTCTCGATGTGGAAGAAATCGCGGCTGCCGTCTTCGGAGTGATACTCAATCGTGGGCTCCGTGGGCAGTAGCTGGACGGCATCGTAGCCAATGTAGTTTTGTTCGGCGGGGGTGAGGGGGTCGTCAGCCTGGACCTTGGCTGCGATCGCTCGATAGAGCTGGGTCAGTCCTGCTAGGGTGCCCTCTGCCGAAGCCGTGGGGATATGGAGCTGGAGAATATTGGTGGGGGCGGCGGCGCGGGGGAGGGCAGGTTCGTCACCCGTTGCTGCTGGGACGACCGGGGGTTGCTGAGCCTGCTGGAGCAAATAGTCCAAATCTGAACGATTTCGCTGGAGTCCCTCTAGGTCATAAAGCTCCGCTGGGGCAAAAATGCCATAGGGCAAGGAATAGGGCGCAATGTCCCGCACGGTGTAGAGCTGGCCATCATTGAGGTCTCGGTAGCGCAGCCAGTACAGCGAGCCGAGGCGATCGCGTTGACCGATGCTCATGCCCTCCAAGACCGCCCAGACAAACTCTCCCTGGAGCGGCAGTTCAACGCATTGATAGTGGAAAGGTACAACCTGTTCCGAGGCTTCAAAATCAACGACGATTTGGGGCGTAAAAATTTCGAGATAAATGTGGCGCTCAGCCGGAAGAATTTGGCCCGCCAGCTCCGGTACCCAAAAGCCAATTTCGACCAGGCCATCTGGTCGGGGATGGGCTCCCAGACGCCGAGCCTGTTTCTGGCCCGTCTCAAACATGGTGTCGTCGGATTCATCGGTGGCGATCGCCCAAGCCATCAGGGCTTCTGTTTCGGCTGCGTGGAGCTGGATAGCGTTCTCGGGAGCGAGCGGGGGGAAAGGCTGGGACATGAAACTCTCTGGACGCACAGGGAATGCAGTTTATTAATAGCGCTGGCCTGATGCTGGGCTACTCTCTCGTGATCGCGCTTGTCGAAATACCCTGGGCCGAGTCGATGACGCCACTTGGCTTGAAGATGGGGGGGCAGCGCGAGCGCCTTCTACTCTAGAACGTATTTCTGCTTGAGATTTAATTCTCAACGACTCGTAAAGCAAAGCCGTCAGACCCGTTAAGGCTTAGACCCCTTGAATGCCTGCCTGCCTGCCTGCCTGCCTTTGATTCTGATTTAGGGGAAGAATGCCTTCGAGATTTGGTCCAGACTCAATTGCGTCGGCTAAGGAGGTTGGTATGCTGGTCTAGAGGCCTCAAATACTGGGGTAAGGCGAGGGCATTCATATCGTGAATGGTCCCCTGGTCTCTACCTCATCGGCCGGATCTAAGATTAATTGGCCTAGTTAGATGGGCCTAGCGATGGATGTCGGATTGCATCGCTACTTTGGTTTTATGGCCTGGCGGCTCACCTGTTGAAAGTTTTAGGAAGTTAACGCGCCGTGAAGTCATCCCTGGTTATTCTGTATCACCGTGAACCCTACGACGAGGTCGTTGAAAACGGTAAGACCGTTTACCGCGAGAAAAAGAGTCCAAACGGCATTCTCCCTACGATTAAAAGCGTCTTCGCTAGCGCCGAGCAGAGCACTTGGATTGCCTGGAAACAGGTCAGCGCTAAGACTAAAAAGACCTTCCAAGAGCGGATGAGCTTTGAAGGCAACGAGAACGGAACTGTTCGCCGTATTCCCCTCACTTCTGAGCAGGTTAAAGATTTTTATTTCATTACTTCAAAAGAAGCGTTCTGGCCGATTCTCCACTCCTTTCCCTGGCAGTTCACCTATGAGTCTTCGGACTGGGAGAACTTCAAGGACATCAATCGCATGTTTGCCGATGCGGCCTGTGAAGATGCCGCAGACGATGCGCTGATTTGGATCCACGATTACAACCTCTGGCTAACGCCCTACTTCATTCGCCAAAAGCGTCCCAACGCCAAGATTATCTTTTTCCACCACACTCCCTTCCCTGGCCCCGATGCCTTTAATGTCTTGCCCTGGCGGGAAGAGATCGTTGAAAGCCTGCTCTGCTGTGATGTGGTGGGCTTCCATATTCCCAGGTACGTGGAGAACTTTGTGGCGATCGCCCAGGGCTTCCACGAAATCGAGATCGTCAAGCGCGAGCCCGTGGCCCAGGAATTCACCCCCAGAGGCACAGCCCTAGCCACCCCAGAAATGACCTCCCAGGTTCGCCACAAGGGGCAGCTAGTCCATTTGGGAGCCTTCCCAGTGGGCACCAACCCCGAGGGGATTCGGGAAATTGTCGAGCGGCCTGAAGTGCAAAAGCGCGTTGCCGAAATGCGGGAAGAAATGGGCGGTGCCCAGCAGCTAATTGTTTCCGCAGGCCGTGTGGACTACGTCAAAGGCACCAAGGAAATGTTGCTCTGCTACGAGCGGCTGCTTACCCGTCGCCCGGAGCTGATTGGTAAAGTCAACTTCGTCGTCGCCCTCGCCAAAGCCGCTCCTGGTATGCGCATCTACCGCACGGCCCAGAGCGAAATCGAGCGTCTTGTTGGCAAAATCAATGGACGCTTTGCCAAGCTCAGCTGGACCCCGATCCTACTGTTCACCTCTCCCTTGCCTCAGGAAGAAATCCTCGCCCTCTATGCAGCGGCAGATATTGCCTGGATTACCCCCCTGCGGGACGGCTTAAACCTTGTGGCCAAGGAATTTGTTGTGGCCAAAGGCGGCAAAGATGGCGTGCTGGTCTTCTCCGAATTTGCCGGTGCCGCCGTTGAGCTGCCCGATGCTGTGCTGACCAATCCCTACGCCGACAGCAAAATGGACGAGTCGATCGATGAGGCCTTGGCCATGCCCTTGGAAGAGCAGCAGCAACGCATGGCACGAATGTACGAATCCATCAAAGCCTACGATGTGGATCGCTGGGCGAAGGAGTTGCTAGGCGCAGCAGATTAGCAACGGACGATGGGAAGCAAGGTCTGCTTCAAGGTTTGGGTTAGCCCCCCCGACGAGATTCGTCGGGGGGCTTTTGTATGTTGTGCTTTTGGGGGGTTTAATTACGAGACTTTACAACCTATTACTCCTCCCCCATTCCCCCAGTCCCATCCTCCACTATGGGAGCTATTCGTTCTACCCATTCCTACGGCCTCCATGGCAACCCTTTCCAAACTCAGTCGCCAAACCTTTGACCTGATCGTCATCGGTGGCGGTATCAACGGCGCAGCCACCGCTCGCGATGCTGCCCTCCGAGGTCTCAAAACCCTTCTCATTGATCAAGGCGACTTTGGCGGGGCTGTGGGTTGGTCCTCCCGCCTGATCCACGGTGGCCTTCGCTATCTCGAATATTTTGAATTTGGCCTCGTGCGCGAATCCCTAAGGGAGCGGGAGCTGCTGCTGCGTAACGCCTCCCACCTAGTGCAGCCGCTACAAATGACGATTCCGATTTACCGGGGCAATAAGCGTGGCCCCCAACTCGTGCAGTTGGGCATGTTTCTGTATGACCTCCTCAGTTTTGATCGGACGGTGCCGGGTCACCGCATGTTGAAGCCTGCACCTTTTGGGCAGTTGTATCGTGGGGTTAGGGGCGATCGCCTCTCTGGCGCTGCCCAATACTTCGATGCCCAAGCCGCCCACGCCGAACAACTCTGCCTTGAAAACGTGCTCAGTGCCCAAACCGCTGGAGCCACAGTCCTCAACTACACCGCTGCCACCCGCCTGACCCAGCCTAGCCAGGGTGGTCTGGTGGAGAGCCTCACCATTGAGGATCTCAATCACGGCGAAACGCTTGAACTCGACACTCGTAATACTGTCCTCGTCAACACGGCTGGCCCCTGGGTGGACAAGGTTCTAGAGCGAGGCTGGCAAGCTGGCCAGGCCCAGCCCCTCAGCCCCCGTCGCTGGATTGGGGGTACCAAGGGCAGTCACATCATTGTAGATCCCTTCCCTGGAGCCCCCACTGATGGTGCGCTTTACGTGGAAGCTGAAACCGACGGTCGGCCCTATTTCATCATTCCTTGGCTAGGCAAATATCTCATTGGCACCACGGATTTGCGGACAACGGAAGCCCCCGACGATCTTAAGGCTAGTGATGCTGAGATTGACTATCTCCTCGCAGAGACCAATCGCGTTTTGCCCCAGGCTCAGCTGGGTCGCGACGATGTGCGCTTTACGTACGCGGGAATGCGGCCTTTACCCTATGCGGAAGGAGAGAAAACCAGCAGCATCACTCGCAGCCACCTGATCGTGGACCACAGCAGCGCTGAGGGCGGTGGGATCTCGAATCTGCTCTCCCTGGTGGGCGGTAAGCTCACCACCTATCGCCAGGTGGGCGAGGAATTGACCGAGGCGGCCTACCAAAAACTTGGGCGTACGGCTCCAGCCTGCACCACGGGCGATCGCCCCCTCCCCGGTGCCACAGGACTCACCTCCCAGGCCTTCACCGATGCGGTGGCTCAATACCGCACCCGAACCGATGGTAAGCCTGAACTCCCCTTGGCCACCCTCCAGCACTTATTCAGCACCTATGGCATGAGAGCTTGGGAGGTCCTCAAGCTGGTGGATGGTTCGCCCGACCTGGCGCAGCCCTTGCAGCCCGAGCTGCCGGATATTCGAGCTCAGGTGGTCTATGCCGTCAAAGCTGAATTGGCCCAAACATTGGTGGACGTGGGTTTCCGGCGACTTTTGACGGCCCACCGTGCCAACTATGGTCGCGATGCCCTACCCGCGATGGTGGAGACATTGAAGCAGCATTGTGGTTGGAGTGATGAGGCGTGCGATCGCCAGCTTCATAACTACCATCAATACGTTGCAGCCCATGCCCTGCCTGACTATGCCCAGGTCACCTAAGCTTGGCTGGATGTGACTGACCGCCCATGCCTGCCATAGATGTCTTACTGGTTCCGGGCTGGATCGAGCAAATCTAATTCTTAAGGCCAGTGAGACGGTGGCTAGATTGTTAGTTGCGGGCGCAAATCGGGAGCCTCCCCTAGGGGGTGAGACCCCTGCAAATATCCTTTGAAAGTATCTTGAAACCACCACAATCTTGTCCTCTTCCCTGGGCAGACTAAAGGCAGGAACGATTGATACGACAGGAATTGAGGCGATTGAGAGTAATCTTGATCGTCTTTTCTTTTGGATTTTTTTAAAATGCTCCCAACGAAAATCTGGATTTGTATTTTGCTGTGAAAAAGGGGTTTTGCTGGGAGCGGTGGTGAGTCCTTCGTAAAGGGGCGATCGCGTCACAGTTCCCCCTGGCTCTAGGCCCCTACCCAAAAGGCTCCTGTCTCTAACATACGTACAGATATGGCTTGAGTGAGTAGTTAATTTGACTCGTTGATCCTGATAAAGCTCTTCCGTTAAGGAGAAGTAAACCAGGCAAATTAATCCTCCCTTCCTCTTCTCATGAGCGATCTGTCACTGTTAGCCGCCGCCCTCGCCCGAGTCACAGCGGCAGATCAACCCAATCCCAACCAGCCTGAACCCCCTGTTATTGCAGGGCTCAGCGACCAAACGAAGCATCAGGCAGTGCAGCCCATTGCCTTAAAGCTGCACCAAGCCAGCATTGAAACCTACCAGGCCGAATTTAGCCGGACGACTCCCGATCTACTGGCCCAGGTTGAACCGGTCCAATGGGCCTATCCCATTGAAGTCATCCCGGCCCCTCTGCCTCAAGCTGCTGGGCCGACTCACCGAGGTGATGCCCATTCCACGACGGATTACCAGGGCTTCAAGCGGGTGGAAGCCTTCCCTAATATTCTCCCTGAGCCAGTCAAACTGAGCCTGCGGCCCATCCTTACGCGCCAAGGCGGTAGCATTTCAGCCCTGGCTCCCAGCGTGCGTCCCATTGCCTTGAAATTGCACCAGGCCAGTATTGAAACCTATGCCACTACCGTGGCCTTAGCACCCCAGGCTGATCGATCCGTATTCGCCCAGGCTTCCCCGAGCCTCACAAATGCTCCGGAGAAGGCCAAAGTCTCCGCTGCTCAATCGGCAGCCCAGCCCGTTATTCGCCAGCCCATCACTCGCCAAGCTCCCCCTCGCCAAACAGAGGCCGTCAAGCCCCAGGGCATCACCCTGACCGCAACCGCTCCACTCAGTCCAGCGGCCCTCGCTCTGGGAATGGCCCAGGCGGCAGGGGCTGCTCAAGGTGTCACCGATGCCGCACAGGTGGCCACTGCCTCCGGGGAGTCACTGTCCCAGATCGCCTCATTACTCGCTTCTGCTCCCCTCGACTCTATTCCCCGTGGCTCTATCCCCCTCGATACTGCGCCGGTTGTGCCACCCGAGCCCCAAAAACTGACGGCGGCTCAGGCAGCGATCGCCCTCGACCAGAAGGTCCGTGCTGAACTGGCCCAGGAAGAAGCTGCCATCTCCCAAGTCCAGGCTTCCAGCGCCGCAAATTCCCCCCTCTGGGCTAGTCCTGGCTCCTACTCCACGTCTGAGCCTATCGTTCGGCTTCCGCCTGAAACCGTCGCCAGGGCTCAAGCTGCGCCAGGGACTGTGGGGGCCGCACCGGAACCCACGATTGCAATCTCACCCAGCTCAAAGCAGGCGATCGCCATTGCCCCCAGCGCCCGTCGTGCCGCTACCCAGCCCGGCCTATCTCCTTTGCAACTCCCCCAACTCAGCCCTAATCTTGGTCCCCGCTCCGGCCCCCAGCTTTATCAGCAGCGTCTAGCTGCCCTCAAGCAAGGCCGTCTCTATAGCCGCCTGCCCATGGACAGCTTCAAATCCATTTGGCAGGGTGTTCGTCATAAGCCCAGCTATGGCCAGTGGCAACGCCTGCTCGCTGCGGAAGCTCGAGCTGTGGGCGGGGGCCAAGGTCACAATCGCCTCAACATTATTCTGGGTGACTCCCTTAGCTTGTGGTTGCCCATGCAGCAACTGCCCAGCTCCCAGCTTTGGCTCAACCAAGGTATTTCCGGCGACACCACTGCGGGCATTCTCAAACGCTTGGACCCCCTGAAAGATACGAGCCCCAGCAATATTTATGTCATGGCAGGGGTCAATGACCTGAAGAACGGAGCCACCGACGACCAAGTGGCCCAGAATCTTCAGCAAATCATGCGCCGCCTGCGTCAGCAGCATCCCCAGGCTCAAATTCATGTCCAGTCGATTTTGCCCGCCTCGATTGGCTTGCCCCCTGGGCGGATTCGCAACCTCAACGAACGCCTTGCTCGCGTTGCCCAGACGGAGCGGGTTGCTTTCCTCGATATTTATCCCCAATTTGCAGCACCGAATGGCCAAATGATTGCCCAGCTCACCACCGATGGTATTCACCTCAGTCCCCAGGGCTATGCGCTGTGGCAGTCGATCTTGCACCGCATGGCTGAGCCTTGGGCCTTTGCCAATCGGGGTGGGGGATTAGGTCGTAGCTAAGCTCTGTGAAGTTGATGAAACCTGATACCACCGTAGGGACATGGCATTGCCATGTCCCTACCAGGGCTGGAAACCTAATGGTTTAATTCAAGCCTTGTTTCTAAGCCTTGTTTCTAAGCCTTGACCATGCCCACAAACGGATAATCCGTGTATCCCTTAGCGTCGTGGGTGTAGAACGTGGACTGATCTGGCGCGTTCAGCTCAGTGCCTAGGCTGAAGCGTTCGGGTAGGTCGGGGTTGGCAATGAAGGGAATACCATAGGAGATGAGGTCCGCTGCCTTGCTGGCGATCGCTTCCGCCCCACTTTCCGCGTCATAGCCCCCATTGAGCATCAACGGCCCCGAAAAAGCCTTGCGAATCGAAGGCGCAGCCCGCTCCCCCTCGGTATACATAAAGTGACCGGGCAAGGCCTCAATCACGTGGAGATAGGCCAAGCCCAAGGGCTCCAACTGCTCCGCCACATAGGTGAAGGTCTCCACCGTGGTGCTGTCGCTGATGTCATTGAAGACACTGTTGGGCGAGAGACGAACCCCGACACGATCGGCCGCCCAGGTCTCGATCACAGCTTTTGTTACCTCCAGCATTAGCCTGGCCCGGTTCTCGATGCTGCCGCCATATTCGTCGGTGCGCTGGTTGACGCCATCGCGCAAAAACTGGTCCAGCAAATAACCATTGGCGCTGTGGACTTCCACACCATCAAAGCCTGCTAACCTGGCCCGCTTAGTTGCATCAACATATTGTTGGATGATGCCTGGGATTTCGTCTAGCTCCAGTGCCCGAGGCACCTCATAGGCCTTCTTGCCTTGGGGCGTATGGATTTCACCGCTGATGGCGATCGCCGAGGAAGAGACTGGCGTTTCACCATTGGGCTGAAAATCGGAATGGGAAGCTCGGCCCACATGCCAAAGCTGGAGTACGATTTTGCCGCCTGCTTTGTGAACGGCATCCGTCACCTTCTTCCAACCTGCCACCTGCTCATCGTTGTAGATGCCGGGAGCCTGGTCCCAGCCATAGCCCTGTTCAGAAATGGCGGTGGCTTCCGCAATGATCACTCCGGCGCTGGAGCGCTGCTGGTAATACTCCACCATGAGGTCGTTGGGAATGCGGCTTTCGCCAGCGCGGCCCCGAGTTAGAGGAGCCATGGCGATGCGGCTGGGGCTAGCAATGGCACCTAAATGAATGGGTTGAAAGAGAGCTGTGGTATCGGCCATGGGAAAAATCCTGGGTTGCTGAAGACAGAAGTGCGATCTGAGGTTCGAATCTCTGGAATTGGACGATAGAGGTCGTAACGCTGCCTTCCTCTTTTAGAGAAACGGAGGCAACGTTACGACGGGGGGGGAAGCTAGAATCAAGACTGAAACTGCTTTTCTTTGTTTCGAAAATCTCGAACAAATGAATCTTAGCGCAAATGTCATAATGCAACCATGCGAGAGTTGTTCCATCCCGATGTTCAGCAGGTCAGTTTAGCCAGCCTGCTCTATGCCCTAGGCGATCCGGTTCGCCTAGAAATTGCCCAGCGGCTGGCCCGTGAGGGCGAACAGTCCTGTTCGGCCCTTTGTTGTGATGTGGCAAAATCTACCCTTTCCCACCACTTCAAAATTTTGCGGGAGGCGGGGGTTGTCTATTCCCGTAAGGAAGGCACTCAGCGCATCAACTCGCTACGTAAGGCGGAGCTAGATCAGCGTTTCCCTGGGGTCATGGATGCCCTGCTGGCAGTGGCGGATAACTAGTGCGGATGATCTGGATTTGGCCGTTTGAGGACTCCTTGGGCGATCGCTGGGGCCGCTTGATCCTCAAGAATGTGATAAAGATCGTTGGCTGAATGCTTCAGTACCACAGGTCGGTATTCCCTGCGGCAATGGCTGTATTGCCGGGTGCGCTTCTCTTTTAATGAGCAATCGCCCTGGAAGATCGGAAAACCGTAGGTTTATAGACCTAGGACTGATCCCAATTTTGTTGCAAAGCAATTTACAATTGTTAAACAAATAGGCGTTGTCAACCGAGGCATAAGAAACATTCGGATGTTCCGAGGGTTGCCCTCCAGCCCGAGCTGGTTGCGAAATAATGCCGATTTTCTGCTGAGTAACCCTCGGCAAGTGGCCAAATATAACGGTTCGTAGAACTGAACTAAAAGAGCAGACATGAAAGACCTTACGCGCTATCGCAATATTGGAATCTTCGCCCACGTTGACGCAGGCAAGACCACCACAACCGAACGTTTCCTGAGCCTCACCGGCAAAATCCACAAGATCGGTGAAGTCCATGACGGTGCAGCCACCACCGACTTCATGGAGCAGGAGCAAGAGCGCGGAATTACGATTCAGTCTGCTGCTACGACTTGTTTCTGGAATGACCACCAGCTCAACATCATTGACACCCCAGGTCACGTTGATTTCACCATCGAGGTGTATCGCTCCCTCAAGGTGTTGGACGGCGGCGTAGGTGTGTTCTGTGCCTCCGGTGGTGTGGAGCCCCAGTCTGAGACCAACTGGCGCTACGCCAACGAGTCCGGCGTTGCTCGCATCATCTATGTGAACAAGCTGGACCGTACCGGTGGTGACTTCTACCGTGTTGTAGACCAGGTTGAGGACGTCCTGGCTGCAAAGCCCATGGTGATGGTGCTGCCCATCGGTGTGGAAGACGAATTTACAGGTCTGGTGGACCTCCTGACCCGCAAGGCCTGGGTTTGGGATGGTTCCGATGACCCCAGGGCCTACGAAATCACCGATGTCCCTGAAGATATGAAGGAGCAGGTGGAAGAGTGGCGCGAGAAGCTGGTTGAGCTTGCCGTTGAGCAAGACGACAACATGATGGAGAAGTACCTCGAAGGTGAGGATATTGCCATTGATGATCTCAAGGCTTGCATCCGTAAGGGCACTCGCGACCTGGCTTTCTTCCCCACCTACTGTGGCTCATCCTTTAAGAACAAGGGTGTGCAGCTAATCCTCGATGCCGTTGTGGATTACTTGCCTAACCCCAAAGAGGTTAAGCCCCAGCCCGAAGTGGATTTGGAAGGCAATGCCACTGGCGAATTTGCCTTAGTGGATACTGAGTATCCCCTGCGCGCCCTGGCGTTCAAGATCATGGACGATCGCTTTGGTGCTCTGACCTTCACCCGTATCTACTCCGGTGTTTTGAATAAGGGTGACACTATCCTCAATACCTACACCGGCAAGACCGAGCGCATCGGTCGTCTGGTGGAGATGCATGCTGACTCCCGCGAGGAGATCAACACCGCCCAAGCCGGTGACATCATTGCCATCGTGGGCATGAAGAACGTCCAGACTGGCCACACCCTCTGTGACCCCAAGAAGCCTGCAACCCTAGAGCCCATGGTCTTCCCTGACCCTGTTATCTCCATTGCTGTAGCGCCCAAGAACAAGGGGGGCTCCGAGAAGATGGGTCTTGCCCTTAGCAAGATGGTCCAAGAGGATCCCTCCTTCCGCGTCGAAACCGACCAGGAAAGTGGCGAGTGCATCATGATGGGCATGGGTGAGCTTCACCTGGACATTAAGGTGGATATTCTCAAGCGCACCCACGGTGTGGAAGTGGAAGTGGGCAAGCCTCAGGTGGCTTACCGTGAGTCCATCACGAACCCCTTCACCGACAGCTACACCCACAAGAAGCAGTCCGGTGGTTCTGGTCAGTTTGCCAAGATTGACTACACCATTGAGCCTGGCGAGCCCGGTACTGGCTTTGAGTTTGAGTCCAAGGTGACCGGTGGTAACGTGCCTCGCGAATTCTGGCCTGCGGTTCAGAAGGGCTTTGAGCAGAGCATCGAGAAAGGTGTGATGGCTGGTTTCCCCATGGTGGACGTTAAGTTCACCCTGTCTGATGGTGGTTTCCACCCCGTTGACTCCAGCGCGATCGCATTCGAAATCGCTGCTAAAGCGGCTTACCGCCAGACGATCCCCAAAGCCAAGCCTCAGTTGCTTGAGCCCATCATGGATGTGGACGTGTTCACGCCTGATGACCATGTGGGTGATGTGATTGGTGACTTGAATCGTCGTCGCGGCATGATCAAGTCCCAGGAAGCGGGTGCCATGGGCGTTCGCATTAAGGCTGAGGTGACTTTGAGTGAGATGTTGGGTTATATCGGTGATTT
>CALIGI010000098.1 GCA_938021205.1 uncultured Pseudanabaenaceae cyanobacterium | reverse complement strand
CCTTGGAGACCGCTGCCGCTGCCTGCTCCAGGCGTTGCTCTTTGTTTGAGCCTTTTGCTTTGGAATGGGTGGCGGAATTGGCCATGGAGAAGCTCCTTGCTACAGGCGTAGCTTAGCGAAGGAGGCGGGTGATCTCCAAATGCCTAATGGCTGATAGCGCATCGTTAGCTTGGGTGACTGCTAGAGCAATGCCACCAATATCCTCAAAATATCTTCTAAATCCGTCGGCAAGCGATAAAGGTTTAAGTCCTGAATAATGCGTTTTTCAGAGCGTTGGAGCTGACCAAACTGCCAAATATTTCCCGTTGAGACCACACCATAGAGAACATCGGGGCCGTCTGTTAGAAGTTCGAGCGCCATCAGCTCCGTGGCTAATTGAGTGAACCCCTTTTGTAAATCCGCTTGCTTTGCCTCAATCACCAGCAGATTGTTCTTGGCTTCGAGGTAGTAATCTAACTCCCCCTTAAGTTGATCGGTGGCTTTGAGCACATAGCCAATCTTGAGCTTCGCCTGGGTGTAATGAATCAAGTCCATCAGCACTGGCGCAATCAGCATCTCTCGCCAGGTCGCCTCATTACTCAGGCTAATAAACGGAAACGTTTCAGAGATCCGTGATTTGAGATCCTGTAAGCGATCTAGCTCTCCTGAGGCTTGGGGTAGCTCAAGATCGGTGCTTTGGAAGGAATAGCCGAAATAGCCCAGAACATCCTCGGTGTCATAGGGCAACTTGAAATAGTCGGTAAAGGAGCAAGAGCTTGCAAGTTGAATAGCAATGCGACTCATAAAACAAAGCATCAAGCCGAAATGAGCTTCTCCATTCTAATCGGACAGTCATGCGAGTTTGGTCGTGAGGGCTTGTGCTTAGGGAGATTGCTATGATCCAAACAGCAGGCAATCTAGGAAAAGCCATGACCGTTGCCACCAAACCCATGACCCTAGAGGACTTCCTCAACCACGACGACGGCACCGACAACCGCTACGAGCTCGTCAATGGGGAGTTAATTGCCATGCCACCCGAAAGCCGACTTAATATCAGCATCGCTATCTTCTTGCTGAAATGTTTCCTGCAACATGGCATTCCCGATGCTCAGCTAGCCATGAAGACCCAAATTGCGGTTAGCGGTTCCCAGGCCACCGCCCGTGAGCCTGATCTCATGGTCTTATCAGAAGAGACGGTCCTGGCCTTGGATGGAGCCAAGCAATCGTTTATCACCCACGACATGCCGCCTCCGCTGCTTGTTGTCGAAATCGTTAGCCCAAAGCAAGAAAGCCGCGACTATCGCCACAAGCGCACCGAATACGCCGGACGGCAAATTCCTGAATATTGGATCATTGACCCCATTGCCCAGAAAATCACGATCCTAAGCTGGATGGATGGCCTTTACGAAGAGCAGATCTTTGAAGGCCAGCACGCAGTGGCATCCACCCAATTCCCCTCTCTCAAGCTAACCACCAACACCATCTTGACCGCAGGACGATAAGCTGCATCCAGAGCAATGGTGCCCAACTCCGTGTCATATCGTTGGAGGTTGTTGTGGGGCATGAACAAAATCTCTAAATGCACAATAGGCCAACTATTCCTCCCCTTTTTCCAAGGGGGAGGCTAGGAGGGGGTCGGCTTGCTTCTTGCTTCACCCCAAAAACAAACGCGCCGTACCAAAAGCACGACGCGCTGTTTATCTAACAAAAAAGTGTTTCTTAACGGAAACCCACGGCTGCCTGCCAGACAAACGCCAACAGCAGGAAGAACACGGGGATCACGGGGAGAATGTCGACAATCGGACCAAACATCCGATAGGCTTCGGGCAATTTTGCTAAAAGAAGAGCAGCTTCCATGTATTGAACGTCCTCTCCGACGGCTTATATAAACGTTACTAAATCCTATCACTGCCCTGGGCGATCGCTTCTTCCCAGCCCCTAGACTGCGGTGCTTCTCGTTACATAAGTTAATGACCCGCTTCATCTTTGGCTATAGGGCTAGGTTCAACGTTCGTTTCTGTCTCTGCTGGGACTCCTGTCTCTGGTTCCATGGGCTGGCTGTCTACCGGCGTTAGCCAGTCGGCAAAGTCCTGGGTGAAGCTGCCTGCAAAGATGCTGGCGCGAATGGCCTGGGTGAAGCGGATCAGTTCGGTGAGGTTGTGGATGGAGAGGAGGGTGTAGCCGACGAGTTCCTTGGCGCGGATCAGGTGGCAGAGATAGGCGCGGCTGTAGTTTTGGCAGGTGTAGCAGGGACAGCTATCGTCGAGGGAGGTGAAGTCTTCGCGGAATTTTGCATTTTTGATGTTCCAGCGTTCGCCGCCCACGAGCACGGCTCCGTGGCGGGCCAGGCGGGTAGGAATGACGCAGTCGAAGAGGTCGATGCCAGCGGCGATCGCCCGCACCATTTCCCGATAGGTCCCAACCCCCATCAGATACCTCGGCTTGTTCTCCGGCAACAGCGGAGCCGTGGCATCCACAATGCGATGAATAAACTCAGCCGGTTCCCCCACGCTAACGCCGCCGATCGCATAACCCGGCAAGTCTAGCTCCACAAGCTGCTTCGCCGCCGCCTGGCGCAGGTCCAGGTAACAACCGCCTTGAACAATGCCGAAAAGGGCTTGGTCTTCGCGCTTGTGGGCAACGATGCAGCGCTTGAGCCAGCGATAGGTCCGTTCCGTTGCCGCCGTCACTTCTTCACGGGTGGCGGGATAGGGCGGACATTCGTCGAAGGCCATGATCACATCTGCCCCCAGCTTGTTCTGGATGGCGATGGAATGCTCCGGCGTCATGTTGATCACCCGACCATCCCGGGGGGATTTGAAGGTGACGCCTTCTTCGCTGATGGTGCGCAGCTCGCTAAGGCTAAAGACTTGAAAGCCTCCAGAGTCAGTCAGGATGGGTCCATCCCAGTTCATAAAGCCATGAAGTCCCCCTGCCTTGCTGACGATGTCTTCGCCGGGGAGCAAATGCAAGTGGTAAGTATTCGCCAGGATCATCTCGGCCTGGGTCTCTTTGAGCTGGGCTGCGGTAACGCCCTTCACAGTTCCCAGAGTGCCCACGGGCATAAAGCGAGGGGTTTCAACGGGACCATGGGGCGTTTCGAAGACTCCGGCTCGCGCATGGGTATGGGAGCAACGGGCCTGGCAGGTGAAGGAAAAACTCAAAGCAGCTATCGGAAACGAGACTCGCTCCATTAGCGCATAAAAATGGACCGCTCAACAAATGGCGAGGGCGCTTCAGTGATTAGGTAATGGGAGTTTGTCTAAACTGACAAGACAAAAGACAAAAGGGGAAGCTTGGTTTTTCCAAACTCCCCCTGCTGTGAATGACCAATATGCTCTTGATTTAAGCGGCGTTTAGAAGAGGCTGCCAGTGTCATCGTCCAACTGGGCATCTAAATTGGCTGAAAGCACTTCAGCCATCATGACCTCTAGGGTGGCGCTATCTAGGGCCGGGGCACCACCGTGCAGCATTGGGTTGGCGAGGGGAACAATGCGAAGGCGACGGTTGTCTTGGACCAAGTCGAAGTTAGTCTCATGGCCCACGGTGCTCAGCTCCATGTAATCGAAGCTTTGCAAATTGAGATAGAGACTGCGGTTGGCAATCAGAGTGGAGCCCTTGTCATCCATGAAGACCTGCTTAACGCAGCCTTCACCCTGGGCAACGGCTTCACCGTTGTGGAACTCGGTGTAGCTCACCCAGGTCAAGTCTGACAGGAGACGCTGAATATCTTGTTTCTGGCAGACGATGCCGCGGTCAACGATGCAGGGCGCGACCCTAGACGATGACTCGGAGTAAAAACTTGAAGGCATATCAGATCTAGACACTTCGCGGTTGGACGACAATCAGCAATGGATGCAGCTCATACTGCGCTGGGCAATGATTGGAGACAAGGGGGCATTGCCTCCTTGCTGTTCCATCGCTTGCAGTAGCTTCCACAACTCCAAGCTAGAAACCCGGAAACTGTTCCGTATTTTTGCCTGGACAGAGCGTAGGCCACGGGGCCTTAATCAGCGCATCCACTTAACAACACCGCATTTCTACCCCGTTGATAGGGTTTGGCGGGTTGCTTTCTCACTATAAACCCTGAGACTGGTGACCCACCTCAGTATGCTAAAACAGCAAAAATGACGCTAAGGGGCGGTAGTTTTGCATTAAACCGATTATGGCCTTTATTTCTGGTCAGCCGGTTCCGCTAAAATGCGGAGAAAGGAAAATAATACTCTAGATTTTGGGATGACCTCTAACCCTTGACGATTGGTACAAATTCCCTAGAGCAATCTGGGTTGTTGAGGTTTTGTGGGTATTAGAGGCTGTTGCAGGGGCTCGGAAGTCTTTTGTGTAAAGGGTTTTCTTTGTATGAAGGTTTCAGGCTTCAAGTTTTGGGTGGGTGGGACAGGAGCTGGCTGAAGAGGCCATTCTGGCTCGCTTGAAGCGGGAGGGTTGAGGCATTTCAAGGGTGCGGTAGGCTGATTTTAGGGGGATATGGCCTCCTGCTCTTCCAGTGCGCTCCTATGAAACCCCGTAAAAATACGGTAAACAATCTGACCGACATGCGAGATCCCGCTCGTCTTCGTGCGAATACCTCCCCAGGGAGTGTTAGGCGATCGCGATCCTCATTCCCTGTGCTCATGCTCCGTCGCTTGGCTACCCTACTGCGCAACTCATCTCGACGCATTGGAAAAAGGGCCGCCACTGTGGAGTCGCCAGAAGAGGTTGATATGCCTTTGCCGGAAATGTCCAATCAGATAACGGGGGATGCCAGTGAGGCATCCCAAACTGTTGCTGTGGCTTCTAATAATCCAGCTGAGCCTGAACCAGTTGACTCAACAAGTCGTCCTCAGCAACGGAGATGGAGCAACGGTGTTGCCAAGCTATTGCATCTCGTTCGCCGTACTCTCGGTCGTAGTTTTGCCCAGTTTTTCGCCAGTCTGACTTTCTATACGCTGCTGCCGATTCCCTTTCCCCAGCGCCATGAGTTTCACCGTATCGCTCGCTTTGCGCCCTGGGTGGGACTGCTGCTGGGGCTAGGGCTGGGCATTGCCGATTGGGGCCTGGCAACCTTGGGTATGAATGCCGGGTTACGCACAGTCATTGTGGTGGTGAGCTGGCTAGGGCTGACAGGGGGCCTACATATGGATGGGGCCATGGACAGCGCGGATGGCTTAGCTGTAATGGACCCGAAGCGCCGCCTGGCGGTGATGAGTGATAGCGTGACGGGAGCCTTTGGGGTGATGGTGGCGATGTCGCTGCTGTTGCTTAAGTTTGCGGCGCTAATGGCCCTGCCAGTGGATCCGGTGAGCCGGACGGTGGTGTTGATGGCGGTGATGGGTTGGGGGCGATGGGGACAGGTGCTGGCGATTGACCGCTATGTCTATCTCAAGGTGGAGGGGAAGGGGGCGTTTCATAAGCGGCAGCTGCGATCGCCTGAGGATCTTTGGCCTGGACTGATTGGGCTGTTGGGATTGAGTGCGCTGCTCATTTGGATATTCCCCGAACGCTGGATGCTGGCGGTGGGAATGGTTCTGGGGGGCTTTGCGATCGCCTTTGGCACGGGAGCTTGGTTTGATCGGCAGTTGGGGGGCCACACGGGGGATACCTATGGTGCCGTGGTGGAATGGACGGAGGCACTGTTGCTTTGCTTGTTAACCCTGCTGTGAGCCTGGGCCAGGAATCTCTCCGGGAGAGGAGTTGAGGGATTTTTGTGATTACTAGGGCTGAACTGTGATATATTCTTTAACCGTTGGGGCGATTAGCTCAGTGGTAGAGCTCCTGCCTTACAAGCAGGCTGTCACTGGTTCAAGTCCAGTATCGCCCATACATCAAGAATAAGGCCCCCAGGTCATTGATTGACCTGGGGGCCTTATTCTTGATGAGAGGCCGGGCGATGGCCTGGGACGCTAGTTTGCAGCAAGAACAATTTGAAGGGTGAAGATGCTATCTCGGTGGCAATTCATCGGTAGGCTTGAGGGTGCAGAACTGGAGTTTCTATTTCCATGAGTGATCAAGCGCAATCCGGTGCCGAAGCCGTTGACGCAGCCATTGCCAAAGGTCTCGACCTCGATGGCTCCCCTATCCCTGCTGATAAGTTGGAGCTATATAACAACGTGATGGGCCTAGAGGGCAACCGCAAACGCAGTGGTGTGACGAACAGCATGCGATCGCGCATTGTCCGCATCGGTGCAAAACACATTGCCCAAGATGAACTCAACCAAAAGCTGGTCGATGCGGGCTGGGCTGGACTGAAGGATAAAGAAGTTGCCTTTTATTACGGTGGTAAGTAGAGGCTAACTAGAGTCAGATAATTGGCTTAGTTGTCAAGCCATCTAGCGTTGTCTTTGGCTCACAAACGAGAAAGGCTGGGACGGTAACGTCCCAGCCTTTCTCGTTTGTGAGCCTTCGTGTCAGACTCAACCCACTGGCGCAAAGGCCCGAGCGAGGACCGGTTGGGTCTTCACGGTAATCAAGAGAGGCTCCATGTTGTCGATGGGATGGAGGGCCGTGGGAATGGCAATTTTGTAGCGACTTCTGCAAGGGGGGAAATTGCCCTGGCTGAACTTCTCGCGGTGGCTGTTCCAAAAGCGCAGGATGGATTCTAGGGCTCCATAGAGGACGGATAACTCTGTGAGGTCTAGGCGCGATCGCATACCCTCCCCGGGGCTAATGGAGCCAAAATCCAGATCAATGTCATCCCAGTTGGGTCGGGTGACGAGGCGAGGCCGTCGCACAAAGGGGGTTTCCACCTTGGGCTCATAATTCAAAAAGAGGCAATCCTGGTTCGCAAAGGCAGCCTGGAGCTGTTCAGGATTGCGTCCAGGCTGGGTGACGGCTTCTCGAAAAGCAGTTAAGGAATTCAAAGAACGATAAATGACCAATCCCTGCTCCAAACCCAAGCGACCAATGACAGAAACGTAGAGCGGTGAAGTGATGCCCAGGGCCTTCGTTTCTACCGAGAGGATCTCGCTGTCGAGCAGCCGCTTCCAAGGGGCAATTTGCCAGAGTTCGTAGGCCTTCTCAGCGAGAATCGTGTAGAGACGCTCGGAAATGTCATCGGCCATGCCCATCAGCTCCCGGAGTCCGGGTAACAGCTCATCGACGAGGGGTAAATCAGGCTGGTATTCCACACAGATATCCAGCTCGCGCAGCATCCCACGCAGGAGAAAATGCAGCTCGCGATCGCGCACCACGATCCGACTGGGTCGCTGGGGGTCAGTGGGCTCATCGGGCCAGCCCAAGGGCTCTTCCATGGCCTTAAGCAGCGACTGAACAAAAGCAGTGGGACCATCCCCAGCCATGACCGCATCAATGCTCCGCACTAGCTGTTGGGATTCATCTACCCAGACAAAGCAGTCGGCCCGTTGGGGATCAGGGGGTTGGCCTGGGGAAGAGGCCGGATTGAGAACCTCCGCATTGAGCGCCAGGCGATCGCCTTCCCAGACGCTTTCTGGCTGCTGGGGCAAGCGGCGTAAGCGACGGATGGTGGTGGGGCTCAGACAATCCATGGGCGAGTTTGACAGCAAGGGAAATAGGGGAACAGAGGCTTAGGCGGCTTAAAACCAGTTCAAAAATAGGTTCGCACAATGAACGGAGTAATGTTGTGACCGCTCTATCATCAAGCTTTGCATCACCATGACAGCCCAAGGATAGGAATCGCAAAGGAAGTCGCTACAATGGAGTCAATACAGGCTCCGGTCTCCATGCGATCGCTGGAACTGGGCAACCGTACCTTCAAGTGATGCTGAATGACCATGACCTCCACTGAAACCTTGGCCGCGCCAACCGTTGATGATAAAGGAATTTTGATCAGCGAAAAGGCTCTTGTTCAGCTCAAAGCCCTACGGGAGCAGCAAGGCAAGGACCTGATGCTGCGCGTTGGCGTGACCAATGGCGGCTGCTCCGGCATGTCCTACAAAATGGACTTTGCCACGCCGGAGAGCATCAATGAAAAGGATGAAGTCTATGACTACGATGGCTTTCAAGTGGTTTGCGACCCCAAGAGCTTGCTCTACATCTACGGCATGATGCTGGACTACAGCAATGAGCTAATTGGCGGTGGCTTCCAGTTCACCAATCCCAATGCCACGGCAACCTGTGGCTGCGGCAAGTCCTTCTCTGCCTAGACAACCCTGGTAGGGACATGGCATGCCATGTCCCTACCGTGGCAATATATTGAACGAGCCAAAGGCGTACCGTTTTACCGTTTCTACTGAGAAGCGAGGCTGTACGCCTTTGGTTTGCAAGGCTTTATCATTTACGTCCCTAACCATGGCCCAGACAGCAGAAGAGCTATTCAGCAGCGGCATTGAGCGTTATAGCAACGGTGAACCCGTGGGTGACCTCATCCCGTTGTTCAAGAGCCTGTGCGATCGCGCGCCCAAGAGCAGCCCTGCCTGGACCTGTCTCTCCTGGCTGTACCTCATCGACAGCAAACCCGAGCTCGCCCTCAAGGCGGCTAGCCGCGCAGTCAAGTTGAACCCCCAGGATCCCCAGGCGAGAATTAATCTCTCCATGGCAATGATTGAAACCGGCAAAAAAGGCGTTCGCGATCACATCGAAGCAGCCCAACAGCTCGTCACCATCTCCGAGGAGCTGAAAACCGATGTGGAAGAAAGCATCGCCGACGGCTTCAAACGCAAGCCAGATTGGAAGAGTCTCAAGAAAGTCCAGGACTGGGTTTTCGAATAAACGCCTCACCAGCCAGACCGTAGGGTGGGTTTAGCAGAAAAATATGGTGCCCTGCCACCAAAAACCGCCAAAACCCACCACCGCCAAAGCCCAAGCCAGATTGAGATTCTTCGACATTCACCGCCCCTGCCCAACAGCATCGCCATGAAAGACAAGCTGCTCAACGGCCTCAACCTATTTTTGACGATTGACTTCTTCTTCGTCCTAGCCAGCTTCCTTTGGTTTGTGATCGCCTTAACCGGTCGAAGCTTAAACATCCCTCTAGGCTTTGACGCCTGGCATCGCCTTTGGGAGCCTGTATTCATGCCCGCGATCGGCTTGATCATGGCCGGTGCTCTAGTCAGCGGTGCCAGTAGCTGGCTAACCCAAAAGTGGGATGAGTTTAAAGCTGAATAACGAAGGCCGAACAAGGACCGCCCATGACCCTGCAAATTCGCCAAAGCTACGACATTGGCCAGCAGGTCAATGATGAGCCCATCATCTACGTCTTTGAAGACTTTCTCCAAGACAATGAGATGGCTGAGTTGATTGTCGCTGCCCAAGCCAGCCTCCAGCGAGCGGTGGTGAGCGATGCAACATCGGGCAAGGTCAGTGCGGGTCGCACGGGACAGAATTGTTGGGTTCGCCATCGGCAGACTGAGGTGATTAGGGGATTGTGCGATCGCATCTCAGCTCTAGTCGATCTCCCTCTCACCCAAGCCGAATCCCTCCAAGTCATCCACTACGCTGAAACCCAGGAATACCGACCCCATTACGATGCTTGGGATGCTGAAACCGAGCGGGGCAAGCGCTGCATGGAGCGTGGTGGCCAGCGCCTCGTCACTTGCTTGCTGTATCTCAACGATGTGGAAGCAGGGGGGGGCACCTGTTTCCCAAAATTAGATATGGAAGTTCGCGCCGTTAAAGGACGCATGGTGCTGTTTCATAACTGCCATACCGGGACCGCTCTGCGTCATCCCGCTAGTCTCCATGGCGGTTTACCCGTGGAAGCTGGAGAGAAGTGGGCCTGTAACCTCTGGTTCCGGGAGCGCAATTATCACACTGCGCCTAAGGCTGCCAAAACATCAGGCTTTAAGCGAGTGATTTAGCGATCGCGAAACCATGACGTAGCTCGAACTTGCATAGTGAGCTTCATCAAGAAATGATTCGTGATCAGTCATAACGTGGTTTTTTTCGGTATCTAGAGAATAGTCTCTCCCCATTGATGCAAACCATGACAAACCAGCCACCCAGCGAGAGCAGCCGCCGTAAGTCTCAACGATCGCAAGCGTGGCAATCGTCAGGTAGTGAACCATTCGATGAGAAGTCGATGGAGCAATTTAGTATGCGCCAGCCTAAGGCTCAAGCCTCCCCCCTTCCCGAGGCTAAGCCCGACAAGGTAATCACAGAAAAGCCTATGCCAGAAAAGCCTGCCGCTGAAACGGCTCCGGCAGAAGCTCGTTACTCGCTCAAAGCCTTTGTTGACCAGACCCGCGATCGCGATCTTCAGCAGGGCCTTTTCGAGCTGGAATCTTCCCGCATGCTCGACATCAACCTCAACGGCGAGGTCTGGATCAAGATGGGAGCCATGGTGGCTTATACCGGCAATGTCAGCTTTGAGCGTGAAGGTCTCCTGGAACAAGGCATCGGTAACTTGCTCAAAAAAGCAGTTACGGGAGAAGGGGCTCGCCTCACCAAAGCCTCCGGCAATGGCTCTGTTTTCTGCGCCGACTCTGGCAAGAAAATCACGATTTTGAATTTGAACAACGAGGCTATTTGCGTCAACGGCAATGACCTCTTGGCCTTTGAAAAATCGTTGAGCTACGACATCCGCATGATGCGACGCATTTCCTCGATGATGGCGGGCGGACTGTTCAACATTCGCCTCCAGGGCAAAGGCATGGTGGCCATCACCAGCCACTACGATCCGCTGACCCTGCCGGTCACGCCAGGTAATCCTGTCACCACAGACCCCAATGCCACGGTGATGTGGTCGGCCAACCTGGAGCCCAGCTTTAAGACTGATATTCAGCTCAAGACCTTGTTGGGCAGAGGCTCGGGCGAGTCCTTTCAGATGGAATTTCGCGGCAATGGCTTTGTGGTGGTGCAGCCCTATGAGGAAGTTTATTTCCAGAGTGTGTCGTCGTAGGGGGGCATTACTGCCGCGAGAGTCACTTAGTCGTCTACCTGACAGCGTCCTTCCTCGCCGCAAGCCTTCATTTGCGCCAGCCGCTGCTCTCGCTCCGCCACCACGGCAGCTAAGTCACCACGCCCCGTCACTTTGAGTCGTAAATCAGCCCAGACACCGTAAGCGGCATCAACCAATGGTCCAATCACCGGCCATTTGGTTACTGCGTAAACCCAGCCCATACCCAGGATTTCGTAGATGCGGCGAAAGACTTCGACATTTTTCACGCTGGAGCCATTAGGCAGCACAGCATGGATGCGCCCCATCGCTGTCTCAAAGTCGATGCCACCATTGTCTACAGCGCTGTAGTCATCTGCGGCCACATCCACAAATGCAACTAAGCCTCGGCCCGCATCTTTCTGGGTCAGGAAGTTGACCTCTCGCAGGCACAGAGGACAGTCACCGTCATAGAGAAGCTTGATTTTCCAGCTAGGTTTGGCGTCGGAAATGGACGAGGACTCAGTTGAAGCGGTTGGTCTAGGTTCAGCTAAAGCAGTCATAGTTCAAGAGATGAGGTAGCCCCTACAGTGTAGAGAAAATACAGGGTCGTCATTATGGCTTGGCCAAAGAAAGATACGCGGACAATTCATCTGGGAGAAGAGATTCTCCTCTGGCATCTTTCTGATAACAATATTGAGTGTGGTAAGACCACAGGCACTGGTTCCGCTTGATGAGAAGCACAAAGCCTATCTCTTCAAGGGATACAGCAATATCACCTACGACTTTGAAGATATGATTTAGAGGCCTAGGATGGCTAAAACCCTTACTCTTCCGTACAGTTGCTTCTTCCATTTAATTTTCTCCTTAAATTCGAAAAGCCTTTCAGGGAAAGGCTTTTCGAATCTCACTAGGCGGAATCAGTGCCGCAATCACCGTCCAAGAGATATCTAGAGAAAGGTTGAGATTCTCGTCGAGGAAATCTGACATAAGCTGAATGTGAACTTCTGGGTCCATCTCAACCAGCTCACGAGACAATCCCATATGCATCCAAACAATCTTGTTATTGGGGTATAGCCGGAGTACTTCCTCCATTCGCTCAACATTCTGAGTCGGGTTACCGTCCTCTCCGAGATCAGAGTGAATTGCCATGGGAATCCCTCGTTGCTGAAAAATAGACATAAAGTCTTTCCATCGAGCAATATCTGCAAAACTTGCAGGCTCATGGCCATTGCCTCTTAAAGCTTCCTTATGCAGGTTCACCTCACCCATCCATTGAAATAATCCTGGATACTCTGCATCAAGTAGCTTAATTCCATCAACAATCCCCTCTGGGTTAGCCAAGTCTGGGAAGGTCATGGATAGGGCAACATGCACGTTTTCCTGAGGGTATTCAACGTAGTTGGCCGCATTCTCAAAATCATTTTTGATACTTGGCAATGCATGTGTCCCGACACAATCGAGGTAATACGTACACTCACTATCATGGGGAAGGGTCTGACCAATGCCATAGAGCAATGCGAAGCAAACTTCGTTTTGTTCAAGGTATCCCATCAACTCCTGGTAGGGAAGGCTATTTCCTCTAAAAGGTTGGGGATGAAGGTGAAGATCAGTCGCCGCAGTTTGTGGCTGCTTGTCGCGATCGTAACAAGGCTTGTCTTCTTCATTCTTGAGAAATTGCGACAAGGGGCGCAATCCTGTTACCTCGTGTGCCTGAGCGACAAGAGCACCTACTAGAGGTAGGTTGTTTTGGTTCCCAAGCTGAACTAGACCGAGTCCTGCCACTAGAACAATTGAGAACAGTCCAAAATATCTTTTTTCATGATTATAATTCCTGAGTTAGCTTCCAATCTAGAGACCTAAATCTTGCATATAGAAGGTCTCCCTTAGTCGAGAGAGAATGTCCGACAAGTAGGTGAGCATAGATTTTTATCCTACAAGGGATTCAGACGTTTGTATTCAACATTTATTTAAGGGAATTCCCAACATCAAAACACCCAATCTCAGTTTAATAGCGCTTGGAATAACTCTCCGAGCCACCTGGGGATGAATCCCCCAGGCTAAGAAAAAAAGCCCACTAAAGTGGGCTGAGACCCAATGTTCTAGGGCTGTTCAGTTCGTTTGAACAGACTTGAGCTTTTAGCTATGAACTTTAGTTCACAGCAGCCAGACGAAGCCAAACTAACAAGGCTTGAATGCAGATTCTGTTCATAGAACTGTTTTACTTCGGATGCTTTATTCCTAGAAATTCCCTAAGTCGATCTACTAATAATCCAAGAATTCAATATTCAATTTACTACTCCTTGATGGGAGAAAGATGGGCCAAAGCTAGCTTTATTCAGGTCAACATATCAATATCTAAAGATCACTAATCTTCGACAAAGCATCTAAACCAACAAATAATCTAGGTTTGATTAGGTCTCTCTCAAGAGCTAATGTTAGCAGTATAGCTATCTTACAGGAAGGCGAAAATTCGGTAAGAATTAGACAATTAGCCACAGCAGAGTGGTCAAGCAAGGTCATTTAATGACGACACCAAAACTAAGGCAGGGAACAGGAACTGTAGTGCTTGCTCATTAGCCCCAGGAAATTACCGTAATTGTCGCTCTAATTGAGCAATAAGCGGATGCACAAAATTAATTACCGATTCTTAGACCTCAAAAGCCCACTGGGGTTGAACAAGGTACGTAAATGATTTTGCATAAGCGCTTACCAGCGCTACGGCAAAGTCCGGCTAACGCTGAAGTCTACGGTCACCTGCGAAGGAGAAATTTGTGCTACCCATGAAGGGGTATTTGTCGGTATCAATCGAGGCTGAGGATTCAGCTATGTCTACTCCAAAGAGTCTCTAGTCTTCGAGAACAGTTGGGCCTTCAACGATGCTTCCGTCGGGCATCGTGGTTTGGCAGAACAAAGCACCCGCGAAGCTAGCGACGCCTTCCAAGTCAGCTCCAGTCAGATTTGCTCTAGTCAGGTCCGCTCCAGTAAAATCGCATCCCCCCAGGATGGTGTCCTGGAGATCTACACGAATCAATTTGGCCCCTTCAAAAGTGCTTCCGCCCAAGTCGGAATCCGAGAACGCACTGCCAGTTAGATTAGCCGCCGTGAAAATACACTGAGACATTTTGCAACTGCCAAAGGCATTCCCTCTCATATCGTTGGCGGAAAAATTAGTCCGACTGTAGTTTCCCTCGGAAAAGCAACAGCCATTGATCGCCTGGCCAACGGGAGCATTATCTTCCCATCCAGTCGCTCGGCTCATGTCAGCATCAGTGATTTCAACTTCCATGAAATCACGCTCCCCCGCAGCATAGAGGCGGAAGAACTCATCTGCAGTCATCTTCTTAATTGCCATAGCTCATCCTGCGAATCCAGCCACACCTAAAATCCTAACCTGATGGCAAAGGCTCACTGCAATCCCGTGCTTCCATCTGGCTCAGTCAGCAACCGAAGCAATACCCTGCTGGAGCACGGCTAAAACCTGTTTCATATTGCCTGCCAACAACGCCTCGCGATCCAGCCATAGCCCAGCAAACTGCCGACTCCGCAAAATGCCATCTGCTTCAGGCTTTTGCAAAACATAGCGACCCGCCTTTAGCTGAAACCCATCCAGCTCGCCATCTAACACGCGCCAAACTAAATACTCCTGGACGCCATTGCGCTCGTAGGCCAGCTTCTTATCGCCTAAATCAATGGAAACGGTGCTGGCCGCAATCTCCGCCACTAGCTCCGGCGCGCCTTCTAGATAATCATCTTCACTTACCTGTACCTGCCCGCCCTTCTCTGGACTCACAAACAGGGCCAAATCTGGTTGGGGCTCATTGACACCATCTAGCCGCACCGTTGGTGCATCCGCAATCTCAACGCCCATGGTGAATATCTGATAGGTCGCCAACCAAGCATTGAGCTGACTGTGGGGTTTGCCATGGCTGAGAAAACGCAGCGCTGCGGCCATGTACACCACTCCTTCAATGAGTTCAGCTCCATGGCCTTCTGGCATGGCACCATAGCGGCGCTCGAATTCTTGGCGTGTGAGGCGATCGCCATTCTCCAGCGGCGGCACGTCAACAATCTTGGACCTAATTTGTGCCTGTGCCATGCTCTTTTATCACCCGAAGCGGCCTGATTCTTCAGTCCAATTATAGCGATGCTATTCACACCAAATAGAAAGCCTTCTATTCTTCGAGAACAGTTGGGCCTTCAACGATGCTTCCATCGGGCATCGTGGTTTGGCAAAACAAAGCACCTGCGAAGCTAGCGACGCCTTCCAAGTCGGCTCCCGTCAAGTTGGCTTTAGTCAGGTCCGCTCCGGTGAAGTCACAACCACCGAGAATGGCTCCTTTGAACTTCACGCGAACCAATTTGGCTCCTTCGAAAGTACTCCCTCCCATGTCGGAATGGTTGAAACCACAACCCGTGAGGTCAGCAGCAGTAAAGATGCATTGAGACATCCTGCAACTGCCGAAAGCATTCCCTCTCATATCATTAGCGGAAAAATTAGTCCGACTGTAGTTCCCTTCAGAAAAGCAACAACCATTAATAGCTTGACCGACAGGAGCATTATCCTCCCATCCAGTAGCTCGACTCATGTCAGCATCAATGATTTCAACTTCCATGAAATCACGCTCCCCAGCAGCGTAGAGACGGAAAAACTCATCCGCAGTCATCTTCTTAATTGCCATAGCTTCGACTCAGAACATCCGACGAGAAAGGTCACGGGCAACAGGAATAGGAAGTCATCACTCCTAATACCAATCACCCATGACCTATCAGCAAACTAGTCAGCTAGCTAAAAGCGCTAAGCAGTCTTAGTTAAACAGCGAAGCCAAAGAACGACCCATATTGCTGGGCTCCATGGAATCCAACGCCGCCGTGGGCTCATAGCCACAGTGGACCATGCAGTCCGCGCACTTGGGATTGCCGCTCTTCTTACCGTAGTTCTCCCACTCCGTCTTGTCCAGCAGCTCCTGGAAAGTCTTGTAGTGGCCCTCATTTACGAGGTAGCAAGGCTTCTGCCAGCCAAACACGCTGAAGCTGGGGCTACCCCAAGGGGTGCATTCGTAGTCCTTCTCACCCATGAGGAAGTCCAAGAACAGAGGACTGTGGTTGAACACCCAGCTCTTCTTCTTGCCTGCCTTGTAAGGCGCGAGGATTTCGCGGAACAGCGCCTTGGTTTTTTCTTGGGCCAGGAAGCTGTCCTGGTCAGGCGCCCATTCATAGCTGTAGCCGGGGGAGACCATCATGCCATCCACGCCCAACTCACCCAGGTAGTCAAAGAACTCCTGAACTTCGGACGCAGGGGTGCCTTCAAACACCGTGGTGTTAGTGGTGACGCGGAAGCCACGGGCCTTGGCGGCGCGAATGGCAGAGATAGCTTTGTCGAAGACGCCTTTGCGGTCCACGCATTTGTCATGCTGCTCTTTCAAGCCATCCAGATGGACGCTGAAGCTGAAGTATGGGGAAGGCTTGAACTTATCTAAGCTCTTCTCTAGCAGCAAGCCATTGGTGCAGAGGTAGACAAACTTCTTGCGAGCCACCAAGCCTTCAACGATTTCTTGGATTTGGGGGTGGAGCAGGGGCTCACCGCCGGGGATGGAAACCACAGGGGCACCACATTCTTCAGCAGCGCGGAAGCAGTCCTCGGGGCTGAGGTTCTGCTTGAGAATCTCGGGGGGATGCTGGATTTTGCCGCAGCCCGTGCAGGCAAGGTTGCAGCGGAACAGGGGCTCTAGCATGAGGACTAGAGGGAACTGCTTATCGCCTTTGAGGCGTTTGCTGACGAGGTATTTGCCGACCTCTAGCGCCTGTAGCCAATGAATTGCCATAAATACTCCTGCTCCTCACACTGCCTTGATTAGGGGCATTTTAATTTTGCTGAACTCAATATTGCACAGCAGTCCTACAGATATAGCGTAAATCCAGGTAGACTGTCGCGACATTCAGATAGTGAAACCTATGGAGCAACTGCCCATGGAGTCATTGAGCTACCTGTTTTCTAGGTTCGGCAGCGATCAAGCCCGTCTACTTCCCCATGGAGATAGAGGGCTAAATTCCCAAAGTGAGCATATAGAGAAGGTTTCAGATTCTTAGCAAGAGACTAAACGAGGCTTTGCTTTGCTTAGTCTAGGAATTGAATGGAATTTATATTGCTGTTCTACAATGAACCCAAATTTCCTAAGATTCTGGCCATGGCAACCTGGATTCTTCTAAGTACTGCGCGGCATCAATGTGGATTACAAAAACCGTCTGCCTATGAAAGCATTGGTCCAAGCGCTGGAAGCGCTGGTCGTGATCTGCATCCAATCGCGGAGAGATCTACGCTACCGAGTACTAGTGAATGTCGGGATGGCTCAAGTCAGTGGAGCAATTTCACGTCAGGTTCGACCTGCCGAAATCACATCCGATCCTGCCAACGACAGGTGAGGCAAAACACCAGAAACCACAGTCCCTTCGCAGTGAAACCTCTCCACTTGATACTCCCCATCAACCAATCGATAAACCGAAATAGTGGGTTGCTTCGGCGAACCAATATAGCGGCTACCACCCAGCCCCTGATAATCCACAATCCAATACTCCAGTATCCCTGGCTCCTCATACTCAGCTAGCTTGGCCAGATAATCATCGCGCCAGTTGCTGCTCACAATCTCAATCGCAAGTGGTGCTGGAACCTGAGGCACCGCAGAACTCAGGAAACTGTCTATTTGCTCAAACGGCACGATCGCCACATTTGGTAACCAAGCATAAGAGCCCCCGTCCGCTATCCCGGCTCCTACAATGCGGTCCAATCCTCAGGTCTGCCCATCTCCACAATGGCTTGATCTAGGCGGCTCGCCAAAAACTTGGCAATCAACAAATGCAGCTAGGTTGACGAGGGCAGGGTTACCAGTCTCCCATCAGCTAACTCATAGCGCCCCTCTTCATCAGGCTCGTGAGTCAAATAATCTGCAAACGTCAAACCAAGCGACTGCTTTAGAACAGCAGACCATTGGCTCTCTTTTGACTGTTTCGCGCTTCCAGGCTGATTTGCAAGGACCATCGCTGCATCCAATGCCGATTAAGGCAATCGTACCAACTCCGTTAGATCCTCCCCATGACCGCTCCCTCCCTCACATTCAGGAGTATAAGCAAGAGGCCCATTCTGATCCGCAGTATTCTGGGAAAGGTGTTTTGCTTCATCAGACGCCTGGGTCTCTCACCCTTTCAATCTACCTCTATTGGTTTCGCCTTCTATGTCAGCTCCAGCCCCAGCTTTGTCCGTACCTGTGGATCAAATTCGCTACAACGATCAGGGACTGGTACCTGCGATCGCCCAGGACTACCTCGACGGCACGGTGCTGATGATGGCCTGGATGAATAAGGAATCCCTAGCCCAGACCTTAGAAACCGGCGAAGCCCACTACTGGAGCCGATCTCGCCAAGAGCTGTGGCATAAGGGAGCCACCTCAGGCCATTTTCAAAAAGTAGAAGCCATTCGCTATGACTGCGACAGCGATGCCTTGTTGCTGACGATTAACCAAGTGGGCGATATTGCCTGCCATACCGGTGAGCGGAGCTGCTTCCACCAGGTCGGCGAGGATCAGAAAGTCGCACCACCGGGGGACATGCTGAGCCAGGTGTTTGACGTGATCAAAGACCGTCGCGATAACCCTAATCCTGAGTCCTATACTTGCAAGCTGTTCAAAGGGGGCGACAACACAATCCTCAAGAAGATTGGCGAGGAGTCTGCGGAGGTGGTGATGGCTTGTAAAGATAATGCAGCTGATGAGATTGCGGGGGAAGTGGCTGACCTGATGTTCCATGCCATGGTGGCGATCGCCCACCACAACGTTGACCTCCGCGACGTTTACGCCAAGCTGGCTTCCCGTCGCCGCTAGGAGGCAACGTTGCTTAGTCGCGTTGAAGCATATTTCTAGTGTGAGACAAACAAAGGCCCCGGATGATTCATTTCATCCGGGGCCTTTGTTTATGGGTCGTTAGCGACGACTAAGCCGAAGCTTAGTTACCAACCTGAGTTCGACAAGAGGCAATACATCCTCTCCCCTAGCCCCTCTCCTAAGGTCACGGGGAACCGAGACAAGTTGAAAACCCTCGGTTTTGCGTTCGGTTCCCTTGCTCCTTTAGG
>CALIGI010000097.1 GCA_938021205.1 uncultured Pseudanabaenaceae cyanobacterium | reverse complement strand
CTACGACGAGCGCGTCTTCGAAGTCTCCGCCATCCAGGCCCTGCGCCGCCGCATCAAAGACACCGATGCTGATCTCAGCGGCACCGGCTTTACCGAATTTATGGGTGCCCTCAATACCTTCCTGACCCAAGAACGCGCCGTGGCCGAAATGCGCCAGGCCCGCTCCCTCGGTCGCCAGGCTTCGGCCCGTGTTCAGGAAGCCGTTGCCCGTCGCCTGCCCATGTTGGAGCAGGACTTTGAGGAGATGAGCGAGCGGGTGGATTCGGTTAAGCCGGAGTTTGAGCGACTGTCAGAGATTCGCGAAAGCTTCCGCGACGATATCCGCAGCCTGCGCGAACAAAAAGCCCGCAACGTCGCCGACTCATTCAAGACCTACGTCATGAACCTGGAGAACAGCTTCGAAGCGGACTTCCCCAGCTACCAGCCCCCCGACCTCGGCATCCTCGACGCCCTCAATCGCGGTCGCCAAGAAGAGTTTCGCCAGGCCCTAGAGAAGGCCTTCCAGCAATATCTCAACGACAAGTTCTACGCCTGGAGCATTACTGCCGAGAAAGACCTGGGCGATGCCTTCAAAGAGCTGTCTCGCAAAGCCGAGTACTACGGCACCTCCTACCAAACCGTCACGGACCAAATCAACGAAAAGCTCACGGGCAAAAACTTCAGCTTTCGCACCTATATGCCCCAGGACCAGGACAGCACACCGGGCTGGGCCAAATGGGCCATGGGTCTGTTCTCCCTAGCTTCTGGAAACGTGGCAGGCATAGCCCTAGCAGCAGCGGGCTTTGACTTCACGAGCATTCTGTTCAACTTCTTCACAGCTTCGTTCATTGCGGTGCTCGTGTCCGGCCTATTTGGCATCATGTTCTTGCCCGTAGTCGCTGTCGTTGGCCTAGGCCTCGGTGCGCTCCAAGCCAGCGACGCCCGTGCCAAAATCAATAAGGCAATCAAGCAAGAGTTGGTTAAGCATCTGCCGGGCGTTGCCCAGGAGCAGTGGCACCCCATTTATACGGCAGTGCAGGAATGCTTCGATAGCTACGAGAAGGAAGCGATGGATCGCATCAATGACGATATTCAGTCGCGCCAGACAGAGCTGGACAACTTGCTGAAGCGGAAGCAGGAGCAGGAGATTAACCTCAATCTTGAGCGGGAGCGGTTAGAGAATCTGTCTCAGAAGGTTGTGGGGGCTTGTGAGGCGATCGAATCGTCTTACCAAGAGTTGCTTCAGCAACTCTAAACCCAGACGATAATGATTCGCGTAGGATGCGTTGCCCCTAAAGGGAACAACGCATCTTTTAATTTAGGGATAGGCAACGATGTAGATCGCCTAGGCTATAGTCAAAACAGCTCCCTCACCTCAAACCGTTGTGATAGCCCTCTCTCCTCCAGAGCAGCTTCCATTTCTATCCGCCATTTGTTGGCAGATGGCAGATGTTCATGTCCTAACGCCTGTGGAGATGCTGCATAGTTACGAACGGGGCTGGCATCATCGAGGCAGCTTGGGCGATTTAGGGCGAGATGAGTTGGCCTTTGTGCAGACTTTGACCGCAACCCATGGCTCTTGGTTAGAGAATGAGATTACGGCTAATAGAATGTTTCAGCAGCAACTGCATCAACAAATCCTGAAGATTTTGGGCAGCTTGAGAGCAGAGTTCCTTAGAGATTGTCAAATCTTTTTCGGCGGTGGCACCCTGCTGGCCTTGAAATATGGGGAATACCGGCTGAGCAAGGATATTGACTTTCTCTGTTCTAGTCAGAAGGGCTATCGGCAGTTGCGTCAGACCATTTTCAAAGATGGATATGCTGCTCTTTTTCAAGATCAGAGCGGCCTAAGCTTTCCTCGGGAGATTCAGGCTAATCGTTATGGTGTGAGGTTTCCAGTTGTAATAGACGGACAGACCATCCGCTTAGAAATTGTCTCAGAGGGGCGGATTGAGCTAGGGGAAGCGGAGCAGCTCGATTGGTGTCCGGTTGTGAGTTTAAATGACGTGGATATTGTGGCTGAGAAGTTGTTGGCTAATAGCGATCGCTGGAACGACACCTCCGTTCTATCGCGGGATTTGATCGATTTGGCCATGTTGCGATGCCAAGGCGAGCTTCCGGCAGCGGCATTTGAGAAAGCAGAGGCGGCTTATCCCGTGGTTGAGCCTTTGCAGCAGGCGATCGCTTGGTTTCTAGAGCGGCCTGAATATCAAGCGAAATGCTATGAGGTGCTTCAGATTCAAGATGTTGCAGCCATTCAACAAGGCTTGGATAGGCTGAAGCTAGATGTGATTTTGCAATAGTCGCGGGCTCACTGCCCATCCCAGCTCCAGGACTATAATGAAGATAACGCCTTGATACTGTTAGGCCACAGCCATGCTTTCTTCCAGCGATCTAAGGACTCTACCCACTAGTAAAGAGCTGATTAGCTCTGACGATGCTCCTGTGGACAACGAAGACCAGAATTTTATACCCAACTATCTGCTGTTCTTACTGGAGTATCTGTGGAAACAGCGGCAGGATTGGTACTTTGCGGTGGACATGGCGGTGTATCACACCACAGGGGCAAATCCTCGGGTGCCAGTGGTGCCGGATGCATTTTTGAGTTTGGGTGTTCCTCGCCAGAAGGATGGCAAGTCCCGCAATAGCTATGTGCTATGGGAGGAGGAGAACATCGCTCCGGCTCTAGCCTTAGAAATTGTTTCCCAGACACCCGGTGGCGAATACGACAGCAAGCGTGAGATCTATTGCAGGCTTGGGGTGTTGTATTACGTGGTTTACAACGCCCGGTTTTGGCAGCGCGATCGCCATCTACCCTTCGAAGTTTTTAAGCTGATCGATGGAGATTATCAGTTACAGGTCGGTGAGCCGTTTTGGATGCCAGAAATTGGCTTAGGTTTGGGACGCTGTGCGTTGCCGGATGATCCGCTGGAGCGAGAGACGTTGAGCTGGTTTGATGATGGGGGAGATCGCTTGCTCAGCGAAGCGGAAACTGAGCATCAGCGTTGGGACTCCGAACGCCAAAGGTCAGAGCATTTGACCCAGCGGCTGCGTGAGCTTGGCGAAGAAATTTAGGGCTCAGGAAGTGATTGCAGCGAAAGCTTGTGAGGCGATCGCGCCACCCCACAAAATTAGGATTACCAAGCGCCCCAGCCCATCCCTGTAATTGCCCCACCCACCGTGATCACGTAGGGTGTGTTGTCCCGCAGGGCAACGCACCATTTCAACAGAAGTCCACCCCCCCCAAAAGCATGGTCAAGCATAGCGAAATCTGATAATTGCTTCTTACCTCTGTGAGGCTCCTGCCTCATGCGTTATGTCTTGAAGACTGACGGCAGGAGCCGCATTTGGAAGGTGTTCAGGGCTGAGCCCTGCTACCAGAGAGAGAGCCTTATCAGCCAAACACCTTGCGTCGGGGAGGCATCTGCTGCCCTGCTTCCTTAGCTGTATAATTAGCCACCCTACTCCCAGTCGAATTGCATGTGTTCTCCAATTCCAAGAAGTACTCCACGGCCTGGGAAAAGACCTGTATATTGGTCTTGTCTGTGTCAAGATGAGATTTTTCGGCCGCATTAGAATCATGAAAGCCCATACTGATGACGGTGTTGCTCTTGTTTTGATTGGCTCGATTTATGTAGTTTTTGAGTTGATTGACTGTTGTGTAGTCAGCTAAGGCTGCGGTATCTGGGACCTGGACGAGATTGACGTCTCTAAATAAGAGCGGTTGTGTGATTATTTGGCTATCTTCCAGAAGACCCAATACTCCGCCTGGATAACAGTGGTGGATGATGGTGTTGGCAAGGTGCTTTGGAGATGAGGTCTCCTGGGCACCCCACATATTATCGAGCCACAAATACAGTGTCTGTGGTTCTGCCTCGTACAGTTTTTTAAAAAATGGAGCCGGCGCTCCAGAAGAATCGTAGAGCATCCCGTCGATTTCTGAGAGCGCCGTTAGGACATCATCAGAAGCAAGCCAACCACCACAGCGGAATCCAACGCAATCCTCCACATTTTTAATGAGGCCATTGTCTTGCAATAGCTGTCGAGCGTAGTTAATGATCTTTTTGATTTCCTTAAGGTTATAAACTCCTAGCGGGACACCGTGTCCATAGTCTTTCTTCCCGCTCTTTTCTTTTACAAAAGGGCGTTTACCCCGGTACCAACGCGGGTGCTCTAAGGGTGTTACCTTCACCTTTTGAACAAGCGAACACCAGCAGTGAATATGTAGGGCTATCTCGTCACCTTCCTTCATCGCGCTTTTTATCTTCTCAGTAATGGGCTCCGCATCAAAGCCTCGTGTGAAATAGGATGGGCAACTCAACCACTCTGCACTGAAAGTACAGAGGTTGGAGGGGGACTAAAGTCCCAGTCTGGGATCAAGGCTAAAAGCTCCCGAACCTCTCAAGCTTCAATCTTGTAACTTTAGGCAGCCAAACTCCTCTGTTTTAGAGGTGTGTAGCAGCTAAAGCCTCCCACTAAAAGTGGGTAGTTTCGGACTAGCGTGTTTAGGATAATGAAGTGAGTCAAGGGTACTTCAGGATGCTCTTCATTGAATTTCTGTAGGGCCTTAAGATTTTTATCTTTAAGTGTCATCCCTTCCCAATCTACTGTGGCGACTAAAGTTGTAACAGCCATGAGCGTCCTCAATAATAACGTGGTTCTGTGCGCCATAGCTCGGTACTACCGGGCGTAACCGTTCCATCAATCTTTCTGGAATATCAGGAACGGTTACCAATCTTGCTCATTACCCTGATAGAACGATCCGAAAGTTCGATTTGTGATTTTTTCGAATTACACTCACTTTCCCGGCTTAAATCACTCCCCCGAAATTTGTCGCCCTATCCTGGAAGATACTAAGGAAAGCCAACCACTCTAGCCATAGGTTT
>CALIGI010000096.1 GCA_938021205.1 uncultured Pseudanabaenaceae cyanobacterium | reverse complement strand
CGTCATCCGCTTCTACCCCATCCGTGGATTGCGGGTAAAACTCCCCCAAATACTGGCGCTCTATCGCAGTCTCAGCACCAACGTTGCGGCCACTGAGCGTTTAGTGAACCTGGCTCGCCAAGGCTCGCTGGCAGCGGCAGCGACTGAACCCAAGTTGGACTACAACGCCCTGCCAGTTTTAGCAGAGACCGGTCCGTTCGAAGTGGCAGAGCAGTCTTGGGTGCTTAAGGATGAACAGCGCGATCGCGCTTATCCCGTCGACCTCTACTATCCTGAAGATCTCCAGGCCATCACCGGCCCCATTCCTGTGATGGTCTTCTCCCATGGCTATGGCGATACGCGGACTGATGCTGATGCTATCGACCTAGCCCATAGCCTGGCTGCCCATGGATTCTTGGTGGCACTCCCAGAACATATTGGCAGTAACGAAGCCTATCAAACACAGCTGGCTCGGGGCCTCAAGCAAGAGTCCTTTGATGTGATGGAATTTGTAAATCGGCCCTTAGATATTCATTTCTTACTGGATACTTTAGAGCAAAGAAACGATGTTGACTTTGAAGGACGGCTTCAATTAGACAATGTTGGCATGATGGGTTTCTCCTTTGGTGGATATACCGCATTAGCAACGGCGGGTGCCACTGTTGATATCAAGAAGTTAGAGCAGCAGTGCATTTTGGAATCAGACTTTACACCTGACACTGCCAATATTTCTCTCCTAATTCAATGCCGAATCTTAGAACTCAAAGCAGTCTCATCAATAGAGAATCAAAAGGCTATCCAACAATTGACAGATGGAAGCCTTCGAGATGAGCGAGTCGGTCTCGTTTCAGCTTTTGCTCCTTTAAGCAATCTATTTGGAGAGCAGGGCCTGAGCAATATCCAGGTGCCAGTCAACATCGTAGGTGGGGCCTATGATATTGCCACCCCTATTATCCAAGAGCAGCTTGCAGCCTTTCAATCTCTAGCCACCTCTCAAAAATACTTTTACCTCGCAGAGAACCTTTCCCACACGACCGAACTCACGCGAGCCATTTTAGAGTTGGTTTACCCTAGCAGTGACATTGCAGAGAGGTTTGACCAGTCTGAGCGGTGGTTTTTCAGTCTTTCTGTTTCTATTTTGATAGCCCAGGGGAAAGTCTATTTAGCAGGTGATGAGTCTTATCAACCTTTTCTAAGCTCGGCTTATGTTGAGGCTGTGAGTACAGCTCCTACGAAACTTCATTTGCTGCGTTCTGTCTCAAATGATCTGTAAATGATTCAGCATTTCTTGCTAACCAGCGACAGAGGAATCTTAAGGAGACTTAGGAAGTTGATAACTGATGGAATTCTGCACATTCGTGATGCTAGACCGATGGAAGGCTTTGGGAACGCAGCCAAGGCTCCCCCCCCCTCAGCTTGCCAACCGGGGGGGGGGAGATCAGCAAATTCAAGCAATGAAGCATCCAAACGCAAAGCCCGTTTAAGAGAGACGAGCTTAGCTTCTGGATTACTAACGGTATTACCGGACAAGAATTGCCAGCCACAATCTTCAGGATCATGAACTACAAGCAAGACAGACAATCAACCACTCATGACAGAGCGCAGCATCAATGTTGCCGTATTGCGAGACTGATCAAAAGGCCAGTCATCATCTTTCATAAAGCTTTATCGCGCTCCCACAACACTCCTCACACTCCGACCTAGCCGCTCAAGCAGTGACTCTTTCACCTGCTCTATCTCTTCAGGCTCCGGTGCAACCTTGGCTAGCGATACAGCACAGGCCTTCAACTCTGGCTCTTTCGATATTGGGCAAACCTCCGAATGGGTCAGGGCATTGGCCTCCATGTTATCCGCCCAAAGGAAGCCCCAATGCATGGGTACAAAGACGGTGCCAGGCGAGATAGCCTTGGTGATCAGCAGCGGCAAGCGGACCCTGCCTCTAGGCGATCGCACTTCAATCACCTCATCTGCCTCAAAGCCCAAATCCTCTGCATCCCTAGGGTGAATTTCCAAGAATGCGCCGGGGTGCATTTTATTCAGCTTCTCAATTCGCCCCGTCCGGGTCAGCGTATGCCAATGCCCATACAACCGCCCCGTCGTTAGCACAAAGGGATAGTCGGGATTAGGCGGCTCCGCCAAGCCCTTGTGGTGGAACGTGGCAAACTTGGCTCGACCATTGGGCGTCAAGAACTGTCCATCGGTGTACAAGCGCTTATCAAACTTATCCACCGCTGTGGCTTCCGTCGCCTCAGCTGGTATAGGCCACTGGATCGGCCCACCTGCCAAACGCACATGGCTCAAGCCACTCATGTCGCACAGCCGTCCTGCCGTTAGCGTGACAAATTCAGCATAGACATCGGCAGAAGTTGCATAAGCATCAAACTGCACCTCATAGCCCAGGCGGCGACCCACCTCCGCAAAGATTTTCCAGTCCGCCTTGGCCTGGCCCCGCGCCCGCTTAAAGCTCTGACACAGTGTCACCACCCGCTCGGAGTTTGTCATGACTCCCGTCTTTTCCCCCCACTGGGCCGCAGGCAGAACCAAGTGGGCGTACTCCGTCGTCTCCGTCGGGTAATAGGCATCTTGGCAAATCGTGAACGGCGACTTGGCGAGGGCTTGTTTAGTCCGCTCAATATCCGGCATACTCACCGCCGGATTAGTCGCCGCCACCCAAAATACATCTACTTCCTCGCGTTCCAAGCCGAGGATCATGTCCCAGGCTGCTAACCCGGGCTCCGCCCGAATCGAGCCCTCAGGCAATTTCCAAACCTTCTCCACATCCGCTCGATGCTCCGGGTTCATCACCACGCGGTAGCCCGGCAGAATGTGAGCCAAGCCCCCTGCCTCACGTCCCCCCATAGCATTGGGCTGCCCCGTCAGGGAAAAAGGCCCCGCCCCCGGACGGCCAATGTTGCCCGTCATCAAATGCAGATTAATAATCGTGCGACATTTCGCAGTGCCTTCCGTGGACTGGTTTACCCCCATGGACCATAGGGACAACACCCGCTTGGACTTGGCCCATAGCCGCGCCGCTGCTGCGAGATGCTGGGGCGTAATCCCGCAGGCCTTAGCAACTACATCGGGTGGATAATGTTTCACCACCTCCACATAGTCCGCAAAACCTTCGGTGCAGCTATCGATATAGCCTGGGTCTACCTTGCCCCACTTAAGCAGCCGGTGGGCAATGCCATTGAGCAGCATCATGTCGCTACCGGGCTTAATCGCTAGATGGAGCGTTGCCTTTGCCGCCGTCTTCGTTCGCCGAGGGTCTACAACAATCATTGCTCCCTTGCTCTTCTTCAAATGCTTGGTTAGGCGGTTAAAGACAATGGGGTGGCAATCTGCTGTATTGGTACCAATGAGGAAGGCACAGTCCGTCTCTTCTAGATCCGCATAGCAAGCGGGGGGGCCATCGGAACCAAAGCTCTGGATATAGCCCGCCACCGCCGAGGACATGCAGAGGCGGGAGTTGGCATCGAAGTTATTCGTGCCGATGCAACCCTTAATTAATTTCTGGGCCGTGTAATAGTCCTCCGTTTGGAACTGGCCGGAGCCGTACATGCAAACGGAGTCGGGACCTTTTGTGGCGATCGCTCTCTTGATTTTCGCCACAATCAAAGCGTAGGCATCGTCCCAGGAGATGCGGTGAAACTTATCGTTCAAGCTGGCCCGCACCATGGGGTATAGCAGCCGGTCCTTATCCAAGGCATCACCAATGGTGCCGCCTTTAACGCAGACCATTCCCTTACTAGACGGATGGGCGCGATCGCCCCGAGCCTGCCAAATCGGGTTACCATCTGCATCGCGATTCACTGCCTTTCCCGGCATAGCAGGGGGTTGCACCTCAAGACCACAGCCCACCCCACAATAGGGACATTGAGTTTTTGCGAAATCTGCCACAGCCTAACTCCTGGGATGCTAGTACCACGTTACGGGGAAGCTTTAGCTCAAAAGGTGAATGGCGAACAGTTTGCACAGAATGTAACGTGCATACCATTCGCCATAGAGATCTAGTTATGCAACAAGCGCATAACTAGATGAGATGCTTCTCAATTCAGGCCTGTTTAGAACTTGAACACCGTCAACACAGAGCCCACCATGGCATCATCGTTGTCATCGCTGCCGTTGGGGTTCATCAGGTAGAGGAACTGAGGCTTAATGGTGATGTTGGAGTTCACCTTAAAGCCGTAGGCCGCCTGGAGCATGTAAGGAACATCATCATCGTCGGCCCCATCGCTACTGGTCACATAGGGCGTTGCACCAAAGGCCAAAGTACCAAAGTTACCTTGTCTAAATAGGTCAGGGAAGCCAAATAATACGGCCCAGGTGAAGATATCCGCGTCGTCGTTACCTTCAATTTGCTCCACAGCAGACCAACCGGCCCAGCCAGAAACATTTAGCTTTTTACTGAGCTTATAGGAGGCATTAAGACCAAAGTTATTGGCCTTGGTCGCGCTATCTACACCATTCCCAAAGGGACGGCGCGCGTTTAACGTACCGCGATCCACCCCTGTGACAAATGCACCATCAGGGGAGTAGTTGTGAGTGTAGGTACCGGCAAGGGTCAGCCTGTCACCGGGGGTAAAGGTGAGTTGCGTAAAAGCAACATTGGAAGCACCCGTGAGACCGTTGTCGTCACCAGCTCGACCCGCATCATCCCCCGCAGCTCCTCGACCATCATCAAACGAGTTCGCGAGATAAGCTGCTGCGATGTTGAGATTATCGGTCACGTCATAGTTAAAGCCTGCACCCGCACCGGTTCCAAAGGGGCGCTTATAGGAAACGGGGTTGAACTTATAAAAGTCAGAGAAGGTATAACCCTGGCTCAAGTTTGCTGAAGTGGGTGCAATCACATCGGGCTCTAGACCACGGGTTCCCACAAAAACCTTGGCCTTACCAATTGGGAATTTATACCAGAGCTCATTAAGGAGTACATCGTTACCGCTACCGTCGCGGGGGTAGGCTTCGAACAGCGCGGGGACTGCGCCACCCTCGAAGCGGAGAGCATAGGGCGTTGTACCCCCGGCTTGTAGACGAGTCCGCAGCAAGTCCTTGCCAGTGAAGCTTGTGTTTAGGGCAAGGCGAATCCGAGTACTGAAGGTCACTTCGCCCTCAGCATCATCACCACCATTCGCGCCAACAACACCGGACTCACCCCCGAAGGTCGTTCCCAGGTCCATCCAGGCCACGCCTTTCAGTTTGGTGGTGGTGGAGAACTGGTTTGCTTCTAGCTCAGAGGTGCGAGCTTCTAGGGCATCGACCCGACCACGCAAGGTTGCCAGCTCAGCTTGGAATTCTTCTTGCAGGCGCTGGAGCACTGATAGGTCTTCCTGGGTGACCAAGTCAGCAGTTGCAGAAGCAATCAATTCATTCACACGGTCCAAACAGGCGTTTAAGCCAGCAGCGAACTCGTAGCGAGTCATGGCCCGGTTGCCACGGTAGGTGCCGTCGGGATAGCCCGCAATACAGCCATAGCGCTCAACCAAGGACTGAAGTGCCTGGAAGGCCCAGTCCGTGGGACGCACATCGCGGAGCTGAGAAACGGAAGTCACCTGATCAACACTGTCACTGGCAGCATTGAGGGGGCTAGTTTCAAAGGCGTACTCACCCACCTGATTAATCGTGGAAGAGACATCAGTTACAGTCTCGATGGACTGGGCCACTACAGCAGGACCGCTGGAATACTCAGCCAAGTCCTGGTCTAGGGATGCCAAATAATCCTGGTCAAAATCCTGGTCAAAAACATTGTTTAATGTCTGCTCTTCAGACAGCTTGCTAGATAGAGCTTCAGAAAGAGCGGTCTCAGCAGAAGCAGGGGACGCGATCGCCATACCCAAGCCCAAAGCAAGCGGTGCTACAAACCACTCACGGCCAAATCGAATTGCCATTTTGTTCTAACACTCCACACAACACAGCCCCAGCAACTCAGGTGTAGCTGCGGCCTCTCTTAGAATAATCGATTAATTCGAAGTTAAAAAGTGCTTAAAGGCACGGTTAACTAATCACCGCATTATCTCCATGCAAAGCCTGAATTCAGGACTTGCATGGGAGGACAGAACAAGGCTTAGAGCAATGTCACTCGACTCTGGAACAAGAGCAAATCAAGACTGTCAAGCCAGTAACTTCTGATGGGCTACAAATTCTATTTTAAATCTAAAGAAAACCCCGGTAATGAGAAGAATCTCATTACCGGGGAAATGCACTAGGAAATCGAAAATTTAATCAAATCAGCCAATCGAGTTAGATGATTTTTGGGCCGGCTCTAGTAGAGAGGAGCAACAGAAGGTGAATCTGTAGGAATCTCATCATCTGCATGGGCATCCGCAAAGGAAGCCTTGGGCTCGTCTAGGAAGAAGACGCAGAGGAAAGCCACAATCAGACCCGCGATACCCAAAACCTGGAAGAAGGAAGAGTTCACCGCAGACATAACAGCCTCACCACCATTCGCGGCCTTAGACGAATCTACAAACAGCAGGCGAGTCGTGAGGTAAGCCACAGCACCCACGTTGCCATAGGCTCCCACGTTTCCAGCAATCTGACCCGTCACACGCTTCTTGACCAGAGGCACAATTGCGAAGGTGGCTCCCTCAGAGGACTGCACGAAGAAGGAACATGACATGGTCAGAAGGACTGCTAGGGGCAGAGGCCAATTTCCATTGACTTGGCTCATGAGCAGGTAGCCAATCCCCATGCCGCCAGTCAGAACGACCATGGTCCACTTACGGCTACCCATCTTGTCGGAGATAAGGCCACCACCAGGACGGGACATCAAGTTCATGAAAGCATAACTGGAGGCGATGATACCAGCAGTCGCTTTATCCAAACCAAAGGTGCCTTCAAAGAAAGCGGGGAGCATGGTTACGACCGCCAGCTCAGAGCCAAAATTAACGATGTAGGTTAGCTCCAGCATTGCAACTTGCTTGAAGTCGTAGCGATCTTCGGGGGGATAACGCTTTGTTCCGGCAAGCAATTCGCGGTTAACCGTCCAGCAGTTGTAAGCCTGGAAAGCATAGAGACCCAACAAGCCAATCCAAGTAATAACCATCGCTGTGGGCGATAGGAAATTGACCTTCTGCAAGCGCCAAGCCAAGACCATAAGAATGGCAGTCAAGGGCACGTTCATAGCCATCAAGAACCAGAAGTCCTTAACGGAGGTCACTTCGATACCACGGACAGATTTGGGACGCTTGTAAACCTTGCCGGGGGGAGTATCAGAGGCCGCAAAGTAGTAGATGCAACCATATAGAGCCGCAATGATGCCGGTACCCGCGATCGCCGCACGCCAATTCAGGACCTGAGTACTAAATTCAGGGAAGAACAGAATCTTGAAGGTTTGAGCTTCAGGGAACTGGAAGCCACCGGGAATCATGCTCAGGCCAATGCCCAAAATGACCATAGTGAAGGCAGAGAAAGCAGAACCAAAGTTGCCCCAGCCGCCATAAATACCTTCCGCAGTACCCACCTCTTTGGGGGGGAACCACTCAGCCACCATGCGAATACCGATTACAAAACCAGCACCCACAATACCCATCAGCAAACGACCAACGACAAGCTGATTAAAGCCTTGGGCCGTCGCAAAAATAAGGCAAGGAATCGCCGAGTAAATTAGTAGAAGAGAGTAGGTCAAACGGGGACCAAACTTATCCAGCAACATGCCAATGATGATGCGAGCAGGCACCGTCAAAGCAACGTTACAAAGACCAATGGTTCCAGCCTGAGCAGGCGTCAAACCAAAATCTTGAACAATAGTGGTCTTGAGTGGTGCGTAGTTAAACCACACGACAAAAGACAGGAAGAAAGCAAACCAGGTGAGGTGAAGGGTCCTAAACCTCCCCTTGCCTGCTTTCAGAAACAAATCTCCGATCATTGTAAGAAAATCCTCTTCAACTAACGCCAATCACGCCTCAAACCACGAATCAGTCCCAATGGAAACCATAGTTAACCTAAACTCTACTAGAAGGAAAACTCTCGCTAGGGATAGCTCTTCTTCGAGAAGACAATTCAAGTCGCACTAAGTAGGTTAAAACCCCGTTTTGGCATGGCCTAACAGTAGGCTTTTGAGAATCGTTATTTTGTTCAATCAGCTACAAAAAAACAGCCTTCTTGCAAAAAACGCATAAAAATAATGCATTTTGTTTGAGAAGAGGAGCCCTGCAACGCTCCAGACCCAAGCCCCACAGGTCAAAATGAGCCGCCATATGGGTAGATCGAGACTAGCCGCTGTGGGAAAGCAACTGGGGACATCGTTGGTCGGGCTTTTTAAGAGGAAGTCTAAAGTCAATTCAGCAGACGAGACCAACTGACTGGGTGAACGCTGTTACATCACGGTCAAATCCCAAGCAATATCCCCAAGAAACGGTTGCATGGGTCACTTTTCTGTACAAATAGATCTTCTAGGATTGATGCCAGAGCAAATGATTTTGGCGCTCTTGCGAAATCTCCTTTCATCAATGCCTCTGGTACCAGGGGCATTTTTTTAGGTTATTTATTCATCACCCACATCTTTCGGGAAACCTAGGGGTATCCATCCTGGGTTGAATCGCGATATTGCCGTGGTACCAGGGCTCGGATCTTTCGCAAACGATGGCTCTGCAAACTCTAAATTCGTTCCTGAATCTATTCCTATCTTCGCCCTGCCCTTTGTGTCAGCGAACTGGTCAGCCACTCCTTTGTCAGGATTGTCAACAGCAGCTTCAGGATTGTCATCAATCCCATCCATCGGCTCAGCCTGTTCAAACGCATCGGAGTCAGTTTCCCCTGACCCACTGGGGCATTTACGCAGGTAGCCTGAAGCGGGCGATCGCTCAGCTCAAGTACCACAACACCCCAGCCTTAGCAGACCCCTTGGGCAAAGGCTTAGCAAAAGCATGGTTGCAACAACAACAAAGTCAAGAGACTGGCAGCCAGAAACTCTCCCAACGGCTTTTCCCAGGGGGAAGTCAACCTTGGGTTCTTCCCGTGCCGATGCACCTAGATAAACAACGCCAGCGGGGCTTTAACCAGGCCGAGCTCATTGCCCGCAGCTTTTGTCGTCACACCGGTCTCCCGCTGTTGGCCCAAGGATTGCAACGTACCCAGGCGACCCAGGCTCAATTTGAACTGTCCCCTGCGGAACGGCAACGCAACGTCGCCCAAGCCTTTGCTATCGGGCCGACATTGCACCAAAAACGACGACAGAAACGTAACCCACCCCCCGTGTTGTTGCTCGATGATATTTACACGACGGGCGCAACCATTGGGGCGATCGCCCAGGTCCTCACCGCAGCCCAAATTCCCATTGCAGGCATTGTTGTAGTTGCCCAAGCTATGGAATAGGCCCAACATGAAACCGCTGTCGCAATGAAGTCACGGCTTTTGCGTTAGCAATCTAGCTCTTCACCATGGCTCAAGGATCAGCTCAGCGGGATTGTCCTACTACGACACCGTACGAGGCACCGGGAATTGAGGTGGAATCTGGGGACCAAAGACCGGCGCAGGATCGAGACCCGCAATTTGCTGGAACTGTTCAATCGAGACCGTCGTTTCGACCTTGCTCAATTCTTTCCATTGCTTGAGCAAGGTATGGGCTTGCTCAAAAAAGACCTTGCCGCGAGGCATAGGAATAGTCAACCAATTTTTTAATAGCGTTTCCACCAATGCCAGCTCCACCGCAGGCATTGGGAATAACTCAATCAGCTCGTCTAGATAGCCAACACAAAGTGCCACTTCATCACCTTGAAGGTGGTAGCTATCGACAATATGTTTGACCCGTTGGCGACTGACCTCTGACTGAATGTCCATGGAAGATTCAGCTGATTCAAAGAAATAGTGATACTTTACATCTCCTCACCGAAAGCTCACCAAACATGTCAGAACATCCCAAAACCGAGATATCCAAAAAGTTTTAGCGCTACAGTGGCGATGGAGCCTATGCTCTGCTTCGATTTAGGGTGATTCCACTCAACCCCATCCAACCTAGCCCACACGGCTACCCTAACGACGGTAACGGCGCAGGAAACCAGGGTAAAGGCATCTGAACAACTTGATAAAATCACTATAGGGTAGGGTAGGCAAGCCGTATGCAGTTAAGACCACCGGAGCGATAGGGTTTGTCTCCCCTCGGGGCCCAAGCCCTCCCAGCCCTGTTTCTGCAGAGAAAAGCCTATGGAATGGAGCTTGCGGCGCGATCCCCTAACAGTCATCCCCACAATTCAGCAACGATTTCACGGTCCTAGCCAATACTGTAAAGAAATTCGCGCCCCTTCATGTCATTGCTTTTCCAGCCCATGCAAGCCCTGTCCTACCGCTCTCGCGTCACGTCCGTTGCTGATCCCAGCAACAATCAACTTCCCCCGCTGGGATGTATGAGGCAAGGGCAGCAACTTCAACGATGGGGCCATGGGAAGCAGCAGCCTCGCATTCATCAAGGCATTCGTCAGCACAGGCAGGGCATTACTCTCCAATTTCTCCTTGGTTTAGGGGTTAGCTTGATGGGGAGCGGCGCGATCGCCACCTCAGCTCCCCCAGCGATCGCAGAGCCAGTCACCACAATCATCACGTCAGCCAGCGATCCAGCCAGCATCCCAAACTCGGTTACACTCCCCCATCCCCTGGCCCAGGGGGCTTCCGACTCACTCGTAGAAGAAGGAGAAGGAGAAGGGATTGACCCAGCAGAGGAGGCCATTCAAGGCGACAGTGAGGCCCGTCAACCCGCCACAAGTAAAGGCAGCATCTATGCACCGATTCGCCTCAAAAGTGGCAGCAGCGTTGAAGATACCTTGACGACCAAAGACATTCCCATGGGCCAGGGCAGTTTTGCCCGGGACTATGTCGTGACTCTAAAAGCAGACGACCAGGTTGCGATTGACCTCTTTTCCGATAGCTTCGATACCGTTGTTACGCTGATGTCCGAGAACGGTACGACTTTGGGAGAAAACGATGACGGTCCGGATGGCGGCACGAACTCGTTGCTGTTTATGCGGATTACCGAGGATGGCGATTATGTGGTGCGAGTGCGGGGTTTTGGGCAGGCCAAGGGTGGGCCGTTTAAGCTCAAGTTGACGCGGTTGAAGGCTGCGCAATAGGCCCATGGGGAAATACATTCATTATTAGACCTCTTGCATAAATCCTGGCCCTCTCCCTAAATCCCTCTCCCAAGCGTGGGAGAGGGACTTTGAGGCTCCCCTTCCCCCAAACTTGGGGGGTAAGGGGCTGGGGGATGGGGGCGGTTTGAGTATTCGTGCAAGAAGCCTATTGTTTGGTGGATATGGCGATGCCCTGTGTGGTGGACATGGCGATGCCATGTCCCTACCGGTGCGCTCGCTCTAACTGGCGCTGACGAAACTGGTTTTGGCGATCGCTCTCAACCGCAGCAAGTCATCCCGCCGCGCTACAGATAGAGGAATCATCTCCTTAATCTGTGTGGTCAGTAGCGCCGTATCTAGCTTCTGCCGCTGGTGCAATGCGCGGTAGAGACCTGTAATAATCGCTTGTTCAATTTCAGCCCCATTGAAGCCATCGGTTGCGGTCACTAGTTCCATTAGATCAAATTGCTTGGGGTCCTGCTTGCGCTTTTTGAGGTGGAGCTGAAGAATGGTCGCTCGCTCTTTGTCGCTGGGCAGGTCTACAAAGAAGATCTCGTCGAAGCGGCCCTTGCGCAGCAATTCCGGCGGGATCTTGGACAGGTCATTGGCGGTGGCGACGACGAAGACTTCCTGGGATTTTTCCTGGAGCCAGGTGAGGAAGGAGCCGAAGAGGCGCTGGCTGAGGCCGCCGTCGCTGTCGCCGCTGTCGCCAAAGCTCTTTTCAATCTCGTCAATCCAGAGGACTGCGGGGGCAATGCCTTCGGCCAGGGTGACGGCTTTGCGGAAGTTGCTCTCGGATTCACCGACGTATTTGTTGTAGAGGCGGCCTGCGTCCAGCTTGAGCAGGGGCATTTTCCAGGCGCGGGCGATCGCCTTCGCGGCCAAGGATTTACCACAGCCCTGCATCCCCACAATCAAAATCCCCTTGGGGGGCTGAAGGTTCAAGGCCTGGGCCTGGGGACTAAAGCCCACCTTGGCGCGACTGAGCCAAGTCTTGAGCCCGGCAAAGCCCCCTAGGGCCGTGGGCAGGTCCTCCACGGGGAAATATTCCAGCAGGCCCCCCGCCCGAATGATCTGGGCCTTGCGGTGAAGGATATTGGAGACATCCTCGGCATTAAGCAGGTTGTCCTCCATGGCAGCGTAGGAGAGGCTCTGGCGGGCCTGGTTGAGGGTCATGCCGCTGAGGGCATGGACGAGGGCATGTTCGTCGGCTTCTTCCAGGTGGATTTGGACGCGGTTCTTGGCGCTGAGGTTGCGGACCACTTGACGGACGATGCGGGCTAGTTCTTGGGGGTTGGGGAGCTTGAGGTCACAGTAGGCGGCGTCATAGGCGATCGCTCCCGGCAATTCCACCTTGTCCCCGGTCACCACCATCACTGCCCTCGTCTCAGAGAAGGTTGAAATCACCTCCCGCAGGTGCCGCGCCACCTTCGGATCCCGCAAGTGCTCACCCAGGTCCTTAAGCCAATAGATCGCCTGGGTCTGCATATCGCCGATGTGGCGCAGCATGTCCTGGGGTTCAAGGGTGTTGTCAAAGGTGCTGGGCCGATTGCCGGACTTGGCATAGCCATCGTCCCAGGGAGCCCTAAACGTTCCACTGGTGCGACCCAGACCTTGGGCGATGCTCCATTCCATCATGGGCATTTGCATGTCCTGGGCGGTTTGGGACAGCAGGGCCGCAACTCGCTCTTCCTCGATGGTCTCGATCACGATCAGGGGGTGGCAGGAGAGCACCAGGGTTTGGAGATCGCGGGCGGGGTGGGGATTCGGCATGGCGAAGAAGTGCGAGGGACAGCAGGTAGAAGTCCGGTTGTTGAGGCGGGAGAAGGCTGCACAGCCTATAGCCACAGAGCCTTTGGGCTAGTATCCCTTTCTATCTTTCCCAGGGAAAAAATTTTAATGGCATTTTTTTGGGTTCAAGCGTTGCGCTGTTGTAACGCTTTTGTTAATGTTGTTAGGCGCTCGCCGGGATAGCTCAGTTGGTAGAGCAGTGGACTGAAAATCCTCGTGTC
>CALIGI010000095.1 GCA_938021205.1 uncultured Pseudanabaenaceae cyanobacterium | reverse complement strand
CTGTATTCGCGTTCGTTAGAAATCCGCGAAGCGCAACTGGGTCCAGAGCATCCCTCTACGGCGACGAGTTTGAACAATCTGGCGGGGCTGTACGAATCGATGGGTCGTTATGGAGAAGCGGAACCGCTGTATTCGCGGTCGTTAGAAATCCGCGAAGCGCAACTGGGTCCAGAGCATCCCGATACGGCGGGCACATACAATAATTTGGCTGGGTTGTACTATCACACAAATCGCTATCGCGATGCGGAACCCTTGTTCGTTAAAGTTATTGAGATTTTCCTGAAAGCGCTCGGAGCAGACCACCCCAATACTCAACTGGTTGGGGAAAATTTTTATTTTTTCCTACAGCAAGTCGTCCAAGCCAATCGCGCCTCCGAACTCTCCGACCACCCGCTAACCCAACAGTTGCTCCAGCAAATCCAAACCGACCCACCCACCTAACGCCCCAACAACAACGCCTCAGCCCCCGCCCGATCCACCGGCCGCGAAAACAAATACCCCTGCCCAAACCCACAACCCATCTCCACCAACTGAGCCAACTGCCCCTCCGTCTCAATCCCCTCCGCGATCGCCGTCAACCCCAACCCCTCACTCAACCCCACCATCGTCCGCGTCACCTGATCCTGCCCCGGCTGCAAATCCTTCACAAACGACCGATCAATCTTCAACGTATTCACCGGAAACTGATGCAAATAACTCAGCGACGAATACCCCGTCCCAAAATCATCCAAACTCAAATGCACCCCCAACCCCCGCAACGCCTCCAACCGCGCCTTAAGAACCGCAGTCGCCTCAATCAACACCGTCTCCGTCATCTCTAACTTAATGCAACTCGGTGGCAACCCACTCTCCGTCAACAACTGCGCCACCTGCCCCACAAAATCCGCCTGCAACAACTGCCGCCCCGACACATTAATACTCATCATCAACGACTCATCCCCCAGTTGCTGATGCCACCGCTGCAACTGCTCACAAGCCGATCGCAACACCCAACGCCCCAACGGAATAATCAACCCCGTCTCCTCCGCCACCGGAATAAACTCCATCGGCTCAATCCTCCCCCGCACCGCATGTTGCCAGCGCAACAAAGCCTCAAACCCCACAATCTCCCGATTCGCCAAACTCACAATCGGCTGATAATACAGCTCCAACGCCTGCCCAGCCGAATGTCCTCCCCCCGCGATCTCAGCATTGCCCCAAGCCTGCCAAGCCTGCTGAATCGACAGCCGCAGCCCCGTCTCCAAGCCATGGCGAGCCATAACCCGGTCATGCATTTCCCGATCAAACACCGCGATCTTCTCATCCGAGAGTGTTTGCTTCGCCTGGTACATAGCAATATCGGCATCTCGCAAAATCTCCTCTGGATCCTGGTAGTGATCGCTACCATAGGCAATGCCCACACTCGTGGTTGCAAACAGAGAATGATCGCCCAACTCAAACGGTTTCGAGAACTGCTCCACAATACGGTTTAAGACCCTCTGTGCTCCCGACTGCCGAGAATACCCCTCTAGCAAAATCGCAAATTCATCTCCCCCCAATCGAGCCAGCACAGCACTTTCGGGCAAACAGGCTTTAAGGCGATGGGCGATCGCCACCAAGAGTTGATCCCCCACGCTATGGCCCCAACTGTCATTGACCAGCTTGAAGTGATCTACATCCAGAAAAACGACCGCAAACGACTCTGAAACAGGCTTTTCTAGCTGGGCTTGAATTCTGGTCTGAATCCGCGCTAGCAGTGTGGTCCGGTTGTAGAGCCCCGTCAGCACATCACGCTGAGCCTGGTGCCGTAACTGGGCGGTTGCACGACTGCTTTCGGTGGTAATACTAGCCAAGTGGGCAGCAGTTTTAATCAACTGATGGTGGAACTGCAACGGCGCACAGGCAGAACGATGGGACAGCGCCATAGTGCCCAGGACCTCCCCCGTTTTAGAAAAGAAAGGGGTTGACCAACAGGAGCGAATGTTATGGGATTCGGCAAATACTTTGAAAGGAGCCCAAAGGGGATCTGTGCTAATGTCTTCGACAAAAACGGCCTCCTTCCGATACAAGGCCGTGCCGCAGGAAGCCACACCATCACCAATGGTCAATCCATCGATTGCTTCATTCCAGGCCTGGGGAAATGTGGGGGCTGCCCCCGCCAACATCTTGGTTCCCGATTCATCCAGCAACATGATGGAACAGAGGCTGCCGGGTGACTGAGCTTCAATTAATAAGCAAAGACTGTTAAAGATGTTTTCGAGGGAGTCACCTGCCGCCAATTGCTCCAGTATCTTGCTCTGGGTGGCGAGTAGGGCCTCGGAACGCGATCGCTGAATGGCAGTGGCCAACAAATGGGCCACGGACTGCAAAAATGGTAGCTCGTCGCTATTCTCCCACTGCGATCTTGTCCCGTATAGCTCAATCACGGCTAGGAGCTCTTGCTCCGACCCAAACACCGGCACGACCACCCCTGTATCGCAATCGTCCGGCGCTAAAATGGCTGCCCAGGCATCTACAGACCGCTGATGCGAGCTCATCAGTGAAAACGGCTGCTTCAGCTGCTTGAGATGTTTGAGCCAAGGAGCCTCAGCTCCACTGAATGAGACCGGAATCTGCTGGTCTCTAAGATTGTCACTCACCGAGATACATTTGAGCGTGAGGTTGTCAGATAGCATCTGCCAACAGCGGCAGTAGGGCATCCCTAAAACGTTATTGAGTGTTGCGGCGATCGCCTCAAACAAGGCGGCGAGACCTGTGTGGCTCAGTGCTTGCTGGGCCAAAAGTTGCAATGCATCTTGCTGGTTAATAGGTTCTGTGCCGACAATCTGACGAGGTAGGGACTGCAACATGGTCGATGGTGTACTCACAAATTCGCACTAAAACGGGAGCTGAGGTCAGTCGTGACAATGAGGTTACTGTTCAGCCATATGCCTCTTGCAGTTTGACTCTGGTGCTTTATGGTCGAATCAACGAACTCCTTTCTACCCACGCAAGAACATCACGCCACTTGAGATTATGTATCACTGAACAACAATTTGTTTCAGCCAACAAATAATCTCTTCATTATAGTGACGCAGCATCATCCGCTAGCACAAGAAAACCCGACAGGTGGTACGCCGTGATTCCGATTTATGAAACGCAGGCTACTCAAAGATTTGCGCAAATCTAGCAAAGCTTCATGCTGTTTTTATACTCTGGCTAGGGTGAGAAAAGCCCAGCTCAGCGTCAAGACTCGACCCACCATCAGACCCGTTAAGGCGAGCCATAGCATTTCAACGCGATGAGTTTGGGTTGCAATGATAGCCAGCGGCAGGAAAAAGCAACCTGTCGAAATGAGTGAGGCATTGCGTAGGATTCTGCCTTTAGTTAATCCTAGAAAATAACCGTCTAACAAGTAGGCAATTGAGCCAATTCCCAACACTGGCAACAGCCAATTCTTGTATTGTGAGATTGCATTGAGAACGGGCTGATGGTGAGTGAGAAGGTGAAATAACTGAGGAACACAAATAAATAAAATCCCGAAGCCTAAGCCACAAAACAGGCTTAAACCCAATCCTAATTTCAAGAGCTGTCGTCGCCGCTGGAACGTGGGGTCGGCGGCAAACTGTCCGGCAAAGGTTTCGGTCGTGAAGGCAAAGCCATCGATGAAGTAGGCTGCTACGCTAATCACCTGTAACAACAGCGTATTTGCTGCCAGCACCGTTTCCCCAAAGCCCGAGCTGAAGTTGGTGAACAGGCTAAAAGCTGTGACCAAGGCAAAGGAGCGAATCAAGATGTCTCGGTTGAGGGCAAAGAGTGCTTTGAGTGCGGGCCAATGCCAGAGTTTTTGCTGGACTGTCCGCCAAGGATGGGTCTGCTGACTGCGCCATTGTTGTAGGACAAATCCCAGCCCCATGCCCAGGGTCACATATTGGCTAAGCGCTGTGGCTAAGCCTGCCCCAAAGCTGGCCCACTCGAAGCGCACAACAAAAGCATAGTCCAGCAGAATATTGGCCCCACTGGCGATCGCCGCCAACACCAGCACCCGTCGTCCTTGACCTTGTCCTAAAAACCAGCCCAGCAGTACAAAATTTAGCAGCACCGCTGGAGCCCCCCAAATGCGCCCCTGAAAAAATGCCATACCCGATGCTTCGACCCCCGCTGTGGCGCTGAGCAGCCCAAAGCCCAGCTCGCGGATGGGCCATTGTAGAAGTAAGATGGCAGCTGCGATCGCGATCGCAATTCCCCCACTGCGCCCCAGCAATAGCCACAATTCCTCTGCTTCCCCTTTCCCCATGGCCTGAGCTGCCAGCCCCGTGGTCCCCATACGCAGGAAGCCAAAACTCCAATACAGATAATTGAAGAGAATTGTTGCTAAAGCAACCCCTCCGAGATGATCAATCTCGCTCAAATGCCCTAGAAAAGCGGTATCCACCAAGCTAGCCAGTGGCACCATCAGGTTAGACAGAATATTGGCTGCCGAAAGCCTGAGAAATTCGGCAGTGAAACTCGGCCAATGCTCGTGAAAACGGGAAACGCTCATGGAATCTCTGCAACGGGCTCTTTAGCCTAAAGGATTGTCGACCTTATGCTTCGTCCTATTGGGGACTGTTTTGTAGCCTTTTAACTTGGGAAAGATAGAACTTGAGTCAGTTTTGCAACTACATAAGATCGTCGCTAGGCCCCAAGGTCTGGCCTGTTGTTGCTGAGCTGAGCTATGGATCGCCGTAAATCGCTGATCTATCCTATGGCCATCTTGGGCGCTGTCACCCAAACCCTGGGGAAGCCTGGTGTTGCTGTTGCTCAGGTAACCAGTGATGGCAGTATGGCTACACCGACGATGGTGTTCACGTCCGGAAACCAAAGTACGGTTGACGGCGGGACCTCGTTTAATAACAACCTTTTTCATAGTTTTTCCCAGTTCTCGATTACGCCTGGGAGAATGGTCAATTTCAATAGTGCGCCCAACGTTGAAGTCATCTTTGCGCGGGTTACAGGGGGGAATCCCAGTAGCATTCGCGGCAGCATTGTCGTTCCGGGTGCAACGGATTTATTGCTGCTGAACCCTGCGGGCATTGAATTTTCGACGGGTGCAGTTTTAACCATGGGCGGTTCATTAGTCGCCACCACAGCGGAGACGTTGAATTTTGCAGAAGGCGGAAGCTTCAGTGCGGTGCCGACCGCTCTCAACGATTCTCTACTGAATGTGAATGTTCCGAGTGGGTTGCAGTGGGGAGCCCAAGCCGCTGGTATTGAGCTCAACAACCAGACTGGTCTTTACGGTGGCAGTCAAGATTTTCACCTCTTGGGGGGCGCTGTCACATTCGATAACTTGCAGCTTGCTTTCGGGAATCAAAACCTGACTGTAGGTGCTGTGGGGCCAAACAGTCAGGTTAGCCTTGCGAGTAACAATGGCACGGCTCAGCTCGGTAGCCTCGTCGTCGATTACAGCGCTGTCAATGCCTTTGCAGATATTACGCTGAGCAATGGTAGCCGCCTCACTATGGGGGGGCCAACACCTGGCGATATCCTGCTCCAGGGCCGTCGCATTGAGCTGCTGAATGGAAGTCGTCTCAGCACAGAGACCTCCGGTGCTGGTGCTTCTGGAACTATCACCCTCAATGCCGCTGAGCGGCTGTCGCTACAGGGATTGAGTGGTTTAAACGAGGTTGCCCGCATCAGCGTCGGGACTTCAGCCAATTCGGCAGGCTCAGGTGGCAGGCTATCGATCAATGCTCCGACGGTCACGGTTCTCGAAGGGGCACAGATCAGCGCAGATACCAGTGGGGCAGGGAACGGTGGCTTGATCGAGCTGAATGCAGCGAATCTGCTGGAAGTGCGTGGTGAAGCGCTCAATGACCCGAGCCGTGGGAGCGGTATCTTTATCACAACGGATACCTCTGCGGTGGGGAATGCAGGCCGTTTAGAGGTGAATGCGGGGACCTTGCGGCTGTTGGATGGGGCCGTGATTGATGGGCGCACAGTCAATAATGGCAACGGTCCTACTATCGAACTCAATGCTACAAATTTACTTGAAATTCGCGGTAGCAATAGCCTCAACACCCGAATCAGTCAGGTCAACGGTCATGGCACTGCGGGCAGTAGCGGGATAGGAGGAAGAGTTGTAATAACAACTAATTGGTTGTCTGTCCAGGAAGGTGGCATCATTGACCTCAGGCCTTTGGGCTCCGGGAATGGCGGCACCCTGAACATTGATGCTCAGGATATTTCGATTGTCGGAACGGGTCCTATCTTAGGCAGCGGTATCGTGAGTTTGGTGGAGAATGGTCAGGGGGGAAATGGTGGAGATATTGAGATCACGACAGCTCGTCTGCGCTTGCTAGGTGGCGGCTCGATCCTGACTGGAGCGGCTCAGGCTGTGACCGGCGGAAGCTTGACTCTTCAGGCCACGGACCTTCAGATTGATGGCTCGGGTCAAGCTGGAAATGGTCAGACCTTGGCGAGCCAAATTCTAAACCAAGCAACGCTGGGCACCAGTGGTGCTGTGACGATTAATGCAACAAATCTCGATCTCACCGCTGGCGGAATGCTTGCCAGTAATCTCCGGGGAAATGGCACGGCAGGACCTCTAACGGTGAGGGGCGATCGCATCACCATCGCGGGGGATAACCAAAGTGTGAGTCGTATTGCAGCCTTAGATTTGAGCGGGACGGGCGGTAACTTTGGCGACCTAGCCATCACCGCCAACTCCAGCTTGGCGCTCTTAAACGGTGGACGGATTGAAAGCCAGGTGGGCGGAACAACCACTGCGGGAAATCTATCCGTTTCTACTGCCGATCTGCAGGTGAGAGGCCAGGGTCAAACCAATAGTCAAATCACCACCCTGGCGACTGGTGGAGCCCAGGGCAGCAATCTCACGGTCAATGCGCCCCAACTGACTTTGGACGATGGTGGGCGTATTTTTTCCCAGGGGAGTAATGGTGGACGGGGGGGCGCGGTGGGGATTACAAGCAATGACCTGAATATTCTCAACACCACGGGTGATCCCAGTCGTTTTAGTGAGATTCTGCTTCAGGGAATGACCGGGGGGCAGGCAGGCGATGCCACGATTACCGCTGATGCGCTGAGGGTGATGAATAATAGCCGCATTCGCCTTTTAGGAGACAACAATTCAACGGGTAGCAATCTGGACGTGACTGCGAATAGTTTGGCCTTAGAAGGTGGTGTGATTCAAAGTCAGCTCAACGGAGCGACGAGGGGAAATATTGATTTGGCGATCGCCAATGGCATCACCCTCAGCAACGGTGCCGAAATCAAGACCGAACTCGCGAATGCTGCCAACGGCGGTAACCTAACGATTACCACTGCCGGTGACATCATGGCTGCTGGCAATAGCGATATTTACACCACCGTTAATGCAGCCCAGGGGGGCAACATCACCGTCACCGCCAATGCCTTGGTTGATTTGGAAGTGAGATCGGTCCTCACGCCAAACAATGATCTGGTCACGGGGGGCAACCTAGCCCTAACCCTGACCCCCCTCCTTCTAGAGCCGCCCATTGACCCTTCGGTAGAAACGACCATTGAGCCACCTGTTGCCCCGCCACCTGTTGCCCCGCCGCCTGTTGCCCCGCGGCCCGTTGCCCCTCCTTTGCTTCCCCCGGTCGAGTCCATTCCGCCTCTTAATCCTGCACTGCCCCAGAGCGTGAGTTTGTCTGGCTTGATCCAAATCGCAGCAGGGATACAACCCCAGCCAGAGGAGCAATCTAGCCGGAATCGTGAAGATGTAGAGGTTGCCTTAAAGCATGCTACTACCATGCAAGATGAAGAGATTGTACCGGGCTGTATCGCAGGGCCAGACCATCGCTTTGTGCGCACGGGTAAAGGCGGCTTGCCTGATAATCCTCACCATGCGCGTTTGTCTACTCCCCTCTGGCAAGACAGTGCAGCAGTCCCAGGTGCCATGGGCCGGGTTCAACCAGAAGCCCCCCAAGCAGAATGGTCTGCACCTACTGTGAAGCCCAAAGCCGCACCAGCCATGGCGGAAGTCCAGGGCTGGGCCAGGAGCGAGAGTGGACAGGTTGAGCTCCTCGCAAAGGCAGCATTACCGGTTCATGCCTTGGGCTGTGGACAATCTCTCCATCTGAGCGGCAAAGCCAATCTGGGTGGCAAAAATGCCTCATCGCCCAATACACCTTAATATTTTTAATGTAGATGTTTGCTTTGCTCGGGACTGCTGCCTCGGCTTCATGACTAGAACTATTACCCACATCATTTTTGATCTGGATGGGCTGCTGCTAAATACAGAGTCTATCCATGAAGCGGTCAACCAGATCGTTGCTCAGCGCTATGGCAAGGTCTATAGCGCTGAGGTGAAGGCTCAGGTGGTGGGTAAGCGAGCCCTGGAGTCGTCCCAGGCATTTGTAGATGCGGCGGGGTTACCGCTCACGGCGGAGGATTGTTTGGCCGCCCGCTATGAACTGCTGTGGAAGCGCTATGGCGATGCTGAGCTGATGCCAGGGGCTCGGCGTCTGACGGAACATTTGCAGCGGGTGGGGGTGCCCATGGCGATCGCCACGAGTTCCCACGAAAAGAACTTTGAGATGAAGACGGCAAGGCACCAGGATTGGTTGGGTCTGTTTGATTCGATTGTGCGGGGGGATGACGGGGAGCTGAAGGCGGGCAAGCCTGCACCGGATATTTTCCTGTTGGCGGCCCAGCGGTTGGGGGCTGATCCAGCAACTTGTCTTGTGTTTGAGGATTCGCCAGCGGGCTTGGAGGCTGCGCGTCGGGCGGGGATGGCAGCGGTGTTGGTGCCTGATCCTGATTTGGAGCGATCGCTATTTGAGGGAGCCGATGTGGTGCTGGAGAGTCTGCTCCAGTTTGAGCCCGAAGCTTGGGGCTTACCGGCCTATGAAGAGTCCATAAGATCTTGTCAGTAATCAAATCTAGGTTGGGGGATCGTTCATAATCGAGATGGCGAAAGCCGCGTTAAACGATGCCTGTTCAACTATGTTTCGAAAGCAGGGCAGAGAGTTGTTGAGTTCCCTGACATATATCTGGGAGACCAGCCCTTATTTGTTTATTGAACTGCTATTGCTAATGGCAGGGGCGCTGTCTGTGGTTTTGGCGCTGGTGCTGGGCTATGTTTGGCCGTTTGGCTTTTTAGCTCTGCTGTTTTTTATGGCCTATTGCCTCGCTTTGTTGGTACGGGAGACGATGATGCCCAGTCCCCGGCAGCGATGGCATCGTTTGGGGGCAGTGGTTTGTTTTGGGATTTGTTTGTTGCTGTTGCTGAATTTTGTGCGGCTGTATGTGGAGGCCTATGGTTAGGCTGTTTGGCGAGTTGAGCTGAGGATTTGCTGGTAGTGGCCTTGGAGGGTTTGGGCGATCGCCTCCCAGCCATACCGATCCACTGCACAATGTTTTCCGTTGGTACCACGAATGTCTCGCTCTGCTGAGCTTTTGATGGCATTACGAAGCTGTTCGGTCAGGCTTTCGAGGGTGCATTCGTGGACCCAGCCAGATTCAGTTGCAGTGACATCTTTGTGTATGTCAACGCCATTAGAGATGACTGCGGGGATGCCTGCGGCAAGGGCTTCGGCGGCAGCGATGCCGAAGTTCTCGTAGTAGGAGGGGAGGACGAAGAGATCGGAGAGGACTAGGAGGGCGCGTTTGCGATCGCCCCGTACAAAGCCGGTTTTGGTGACATGCCCTTTGAGGCTAGAGTTCTGGATTTGGTCGTAGATGTTCTGTTCGTAGGCGGGATCTTGGGGGTTGCCGCCTGCGAGAATGAGGTGGAAGTTGAGGCCTTCGCTGAGTAGTTGCTGGAGAGCGGGAATCAGGAGATCGAAGCCTTTTTTGGGTGCGATGCGGGAGAGGAAGAGGAGGAGAGGGCGATCGTTGGGGAGATCATATTCTACTCTCAGTTGCTCAGGCAATCTTTCATCTTCTAGATTGGGGAGGGTGACGCCAATGGGGAGGATGAAGTCTTTAGGGCTGTGGCCGAAGCGTTCGGAGGTTTGCTGTTCTTTGAGGCTAGTGAAGTGGAGAGCAGCAGCGCCGCCGATGTTGGGGGCTTCGAGGAGGGTGGCATAGAGTTTTTTGGCGAGAGCTTTCTTTTTGAGGTCGGTGGGATCGAGGGTACCTAGAGGGCGAAGGATGTAAGGAAGATCGGTTTTACGGCAGGTTTTGGCGGCGATGCTGCTGAGGGGAGAGAAGAGGGCATGGATGTGGGCGATGTCGTATTCGCTGGCATGTCGTTTGAGCCAGTTGATCAGGGGAGCGGAGTATTTGTAACGCCTGAAGGGAGCGCAGGGATAGTAGCGGATGCTGTAGCCATCTTGCTCGACGGGCTGATCGAGGGGGACATCAAGGGGGGCTTGGCCGTTATCACCATTACTGTTGGTGGTGAGGATTGTCACCTCATGCCCTTGAGCAGCGAGGGCCGTGCTGAGACCTCGGACCATTTGACTGGGACCACCGTAGATGAGGGAGATGGAGGGGATGATTTGGAGGATTTTCACGGTGGCTTGCCTTTGTTGTTGGCTAAGAAATCTAATGGCTGAACAATTTCCCTGTTCTGGTAGGGACAAGGCATTGCCTTGTCCGGGCCTGTCCGGCCTGTCCGGCTCAGCCCCAAGCTAAAGCGGCTATTTCTCCCCTCGCCTTTAGGAGAAGGGCTGGGGGAGAGGCCTCTTGCCGCTGCTAAGCCATTGCTCGTCCTCCAATAGTTGCCTCTACACTTTCGGCCATGAGTTCCTCGTAGAACTGCAATTGCTCTTTTGCTAAGGCGGTGTTGGTGTAGCGCTTCATCGCTTTTTCGTAGCCGCGCTGCCCAATTTTCTTGGCGAGCCCCTTCTGGGTCATGAGTCGATGCAGCCGCTCACGCAACGCTTCGACGTTGCCTTCAGGGAAAACCATGCCAGCTTCGCCGATGACATTGGGGATTTCGCCGGAGTCGGAGCCGATGACGGGGACGGCGCTGCCCATGCCTTCGATGATGACGTGGCCAAATTGCTCTTTCCAGCCAGCAGCGGTGAGGGTTCTAAATTCGTAGGTGGTTTCGGACGGCAGAAGTAGGGTGCTCATCAAGTTGATGTAGCGGGGGACATCAGCATGGGGGACGCTTTCGATCAAGATGAGGCGATCTTCCAGGTCTTCGTCTTTGGCCCATTGCTTGAGTTCAGCTTCTAATGGACCACGGCCCAGGATAAGCCATTTCCAGTTTTGCTCTTTAAGACCTGCCAGGGATTTGGCGAGGGTCATGAGACCTTTTTCAGGGACGAAGCGACCGACGAAGCCGACGATGAAGTCGTTGTCTTTGATGCCATATTGCGACTTCAAAGCAGGCTGGGGCTGAGGATTGAAGAGGCTTTCGTCGATGCCCAGTTGGGGCATGATGCGCATGGGATTGGTGTAATTGCGATCGCGCAATACATCAAACCCATCTTTGTTGCCTACAACCACGCCATCGGTGTTTTTGAGGTTGTAAGCCTCCAAGGCCGAAATTGGAAATTTCAGTTCATAGGGCATGTTCCACCAGGTGAAGAACAGCATCTTCGCTTTCAGGCCTAGCAATTTGTTGAGTGTAATCAACTGGGCGTAGGCGATGGACTTTGAACCCTGTTCGACTTGAATCACATCCGGGCGGAAGTCCTTGAGGAACTTGACCAAGTCCCAGCCGAAGCTGAGCAAGCCCTGGTTGTTTTCGCTCAAGCTGGCTAGGGGCACGATGGAGAAGTTGCCTTCCGTTTTGGCCTCAGGCTCGATGATTTTGTTTTGGACGCCACCGGGTCGCCAGCGCTTGGGTACAACGACGGCAACTTCGATGGGCTCGCCGTTGCGGCAATTGAGCTTAGCGAGTTCGCGCAGCTTTTCGCAGTTGAGGTCAACGATGTAGGTGTGGCTGACGACGAGGATTTTCATCGGAGTTGTGAGATTGAGGTTCGCGGTGGATGCTGTTGTGGGTGCATGTGTTGGGCAAGGCCGGACAAGGCCAGACAATGCCAGACAATGCCGGACAAGGCGATGCCTTGTCCCTACGGTGGCGCTGTGTTATTTGTTGCTGAAGAGGGGGTCTTGGCGGCTGTTGATTTGGCCGTGATCCCAGAGGGATTTGATTTGGGTGGCGGTGGCTTTGAGGAAACCTAGGCTGTAGAAGGTGCCGCGCACGAGGGTCTTCTTCAGCGATGGGCTTTTGTAGCAGGGGGGATGGCCGAGGACATGGCAATCAAAGAGCTTGGCAAAGAAGCGCAGGTTCTGGCCCAGGCTGAGGTTTTTGAGGCCCATTAAGAAGTGGTTGTGGTAAAAGGTGAGCTGGTATTTGAGCGATCGCGTACTCACGTCATGGCAGCCGCCACTCTCCTCGCCGAGGTGAACCAACTCTGCACTGGGGGCATACCAAATGTGATAACCCGTTTTGCGAAGGCGCAGGCAAAAGTCAGACTCTTCGCGGATGGCACTGCCACCGAAGCGTTCGTCAAAGAAGACGCCATGCTGATAGAAGATCTCGCGACGGAAGGACATGTTGCAGCCCCGAGCGGTCAGCACCCGCTGAGGTTTGACGGTGTGGACCAAGTCCATGTGATACCAGGCGATGCCGGGATCCATGGCTTCGGGGGGCAGGTCCTCGATCACTCGTTCATTTCGAGACTCGTTGCCGCAGTAGTCTGCGTTTGATGTGGCGCTCGAATCTGCATGGGCCGCATCTTCGCGCTGGGCGTCGGCGAGCTTCATGCGGTCGAGGACGCGCCCGGCGACAGCTCCAACTTCAGGCTTGTCAATATAAACCTGGGCATGGGTTTTGAGGAAGCCCGGCTCTAGGATCACATCGTCATCGAGGAACAGCATGATGTCCCCCTTGGCTCGGCGGACGGCGTAGTTTCTGGCACCGGGGAGACTGGCCCAGTCGAGGGTAAAAAGCTTGATTTCGCTCGCACCGGCCACCTGGTCCAGGTAGAGCTGGACCTCCTCATTGTGGTTGGGCTTCTGGTCCACCACGAGAATTTCAAAGTTGGGGTAGTCCTGGGCGATCGCATCTCGAATGCTGTCGCGCAGGGCCTCTTCCCGACCATAGGTGGGGATGATGATGGAGATAAACGGCCAGTCCATGGGGATGCTGCTGTTGCTGGGATGGGTGGTGGATTTGGCAAGCAGATTGTGACGATGGCTAGAGTAATCTCGTTAATTTACTCTCGTTGAAACATAGTCAATCGCTGATTTGCACCCTTAGCCCTTAGAATGCACCGAACGCCTAGCGTTGTATCACCCCAGTGAAAATCAAAGCAAAATCTAGGCAGATTGGCTGAACTCAGTAGATCACAAAGCGGTTGCAAAATGAAAGACCCTCAAGCTTTTTGGCATGTTGGAAGCTTGGAATGAGCAACAGACCCAGCCCACCTACCAAGACCTCTCCTTTGATGAGCGCTTCTCACTGCTCGTTGAACGGGCGTTGCTTAATTGAGGGATGTATTGACGAAGCCATGAATTATTCAAAGCATTCG